>JBKPHT010000028.1:0-13237 GCA_046730015.1 Actinomycetota bacterium | reverse complement strand
CCGCCGCGTTGCTGGTCCTGTCGTACGCGGTGCTGCTGGACGCCTGGACGCTGGCGATCGCCGCGGTCGTGGCCAGCGTTGCCGCGCTCATGGGCTGGTACTGGCCCCGCGGGCAGACTCAGGAGACATAGTCATGCGGGCGATGGAGGCGACGCACGAGCCGGCGCTGGCGGAGACGGGGCTCCCCGGCGAGCTACTGCCGCAGCACTACGGCGGGCCACGGGCGTTCGGCTGGTGGGGCATGGTCTGGCTCATCGGCACAGAGGCGACGTTGTTCGCCCTGCTGATCGCCAGCTACTTCTACCTGCGCTTCCGGAACGGCTCCATCTGGCCCCCCGACGGCATCGCCTCACCTGACCTCGTCCTGCCGCTGATCATGACCGCGATCCTGTGGTCGTCGAGCATCCCGGTGCACCTGGCCGACAAGGCCATCCAGGAAGGCAACGTGGGGCGCCTGCAGGCGGGGCTGGCCGTGGGGTTCCTGCTCGGCGCGACCTTCCTGATCATGACGGTCGCGGTCGAGTGGCCCGAGAAGCTCGACGAGTTCGGGCCGACCACCAACGCCTACGGGTCGCTGTTCTTCACGATCACCGGCTTCCACGCCGCTCACGTCCTGGCGGGGCTGCTGTTCAGCCTGTGGACCCAGGGCCGCGCGTGGCAGGGCGCGTTCGACGAGTACCGCCACCTCACCGTGCAGAACTTCGCCATGTACTGGCACTTCGTCGACACGGTCTGGGTCTTCGTGCTGGCCACCCTCTACCTCACGCCCCACCTCTGATGAGCATCGACCAGCACGTCCGAGACATCACCAGGCAGGAGAGTCGAGGCTCGACGGCGCTGTGGTTCGCCGTCCTCGGCAGCCCGTTGGCCTGGGGCGGGCACCTGCTGCTCAACTACTCGCTCGAGGAGTGGTTCGCCTGCTCGCCGTCCGCGACCGACCGGGGCGAGATCCTGGGGTTCACCGTCGACCAGGTGTCGTGGACGCTCAACTCGGTGATGGTCCTGACGGCGGCGGCCGCCGGCCTGACGGCGCTTGCGTCCTGGCGGAAGCTGAAGCGGGCCTCCGACGGCGACTCGCTCGAGCGCTCCCAGTGGATGGCCTTCGCCGGGATGGTCGAGGGGGCCATCTTCGTGGGTGCGATCCTCCTCGGCTACCTCCCCCCGTTGCTGCTCGACACCTGCGCGGTATCGGCATGACGCTCGCCCACGACGCCGTCGCCCCGTCCGAGCTGTGGAGCTCGTGGCACCCCGAGCCCCTGATCCTGGCCACGCTCGCCCTCACCGCCCTCCTCTACCGCCAGGGGCTGGCCCACCAGCGAGCGTGGCGACGGCCCGCGGCTCGGCCGGCCGAGGTCGTGGCCTTCTCCGGTGGGCTGCTGGCGCTGGCGGTCGCCTTGGCCTCGCCGCTGGAGGGGGCGGCGTCCTCGTTGTTCGCGGCCCACATGGCTCAGCACCTGCTGCTCATGATGGTGGCCGCCCCGCTGCTGGTCCTCGGCCGCCCCGTTGTGGTGCTGAGCCAGGCGCTGCCCCGCCGTTGGAGACGCGTGGTGCGCGCCAGGGCGCGCCGGCGCGTCCGGGTGACCGCCCACAGCCTGTCCCACCCTGCGGTCGTCTGGGCGGTCGGCGCGATGGTCCTGTGGGCGTGGCATCTCCCGACTCTCTACGAGGTCGCGCTGTCCCATGACGCCCTGCATGCGCTGGAGCACGTCAGCCTGGTCGCCAGCTCGGCCCTCGTCTGGGCGCTGGCGCTCGGGCGGGGCCCTCGCTCGCTTGCGACGCCGGTGGCCGTGATGGTGCTGTTCGCCACCGCGCTGCAGAGCGGAGCACTCGGCGCCGTTCTGGCCCTCGCGCGGACTCCGCTCTACCCGATCCACGCCCCGGCAGCCCCGCTCTGGGGCCTCACGCCCCTCGAGGACCAGCAACTCGCCGGGGTGCTGATGTGGGTGCCACCTGGGCTGGTGTACGTCACCGTGATGGCGGGTCTGTTGGTGCGGTGGTTCGCGTCGCTCGACATCCGTGCCCACGAACCGGCGGGGGCGGCGGGCGCGAGGGGCCCGTCGTGAAGGGCACGCGCGCCGCGCTGCTGGTGACCCTGATCCCCGCCCTGGCCGCAGGAGCCTGCGCGTACCTCGACGAACCCGGGCCGTACCGTCCGCCCGCCACCTACGGCGCCGTGGACGCCGAGGCGATGGCACTGGGACAGCGGCTGTACCAACGGGACTGCTCGTTCTGCCACGGCAACTCGGCGCAGGGGACCGAGCGCGGCCCCGACCTCGTCAGCGGCGAGAACGGGCCGGCCCTGACCGACTTCATGCTGCGCACCGGCCGGATGCCGATCGACGACCCCGACGAGCCGATCAGGCCGCGCGACACGCCGTACGACGACGACGAGATCGCAGCCCTCGTCGCCTACATCGACGAGGAGTTCGACCAGCCGGGACCCGCCATCCCCGACGTCGTGGCCGCGGACGGTGGCCTGGCGCAGGGCCGCGACGTCTACGAGCAGCAGTGCGCCGCGTGCCACGCCACCACCGGCATCGGCGGCGCCATGCTCCTCCAGCGGGATGGCAAGACGACGGGCATCGTCATCCCCGACCTCGCCGCCTCGGGCCCCGTCGACGTGGGTGAAGCGGTCCGCACCGGGCCCGGCGCCATGCCGGTCTTCGGCCCGGGTGTCGTGAGCAACGACCAGCTCGACTCCCTCGCCCGCTACGTCGACTACCTGAGGGAACCCGACGACCGCGGCGGCGCGCCCATCGGCCGCATCGGCCCGGTCGCCGAGGGCGCCGTCGGGTGGGTCGTCGGGCTCGGCATCCTGCTCTGGTTCATCCGCTGGGTCGGGACCAAGCGAGGCGAGCAGCCGTGACCTCCGCCACCAACCGCGGCCGCGGACCCATCCTCGTCGCCATCGCGGCCAGCATGCTGGCCTCGGTCGGAGTCACCATCGTCTACGCGCTCGGCGGCGACCCGCAGCTCGAAGGCGCCCTGCTCGGGATCGCCCTGGGCGGCATCGCCGTCGGTCTCGTGCTGTTCGCCCATCGCATGCTCCCCGGCGGCCAATTCGTGGAGCCACGCGACATCGTCCCCCGGGCCACCGCTCAGCGACCGGGGGTGGAGGCGGCATTCGAGGCCGGCGCCGAGCCGATCGAGCGGCGCCGGCTCATCGCCGCGGCGTTCGGCGCTGCGTTCGCGCTGCTCGGCATCGCCGCCCTGTTCCCCATACGATCGCTCGGCACCCGCCCCGGCTCCACGCTCTTCCACACCGAATGGCGGCGCGGTCGGCGGGCGGTCAGCGACGCCGGTCGGCCGCTGCGTCTCCAGGACCTGGAGCTGAACAGCGTGGCGACGGTCTTCCCCGAAGGCCACGAGGATGCCGCCGATTCCCAGACGCTGTTGATCCGCCTGCCCACCGGGGTCACCGCCCCCGGACCGCCGGAATGGTCGGTGAGCGGCCTCGTGGCGTTCTCCAAGGTCTGCACGCACGCCGGATGCCCCGTCGGTCTCTACCAGGCGGAGACCCAGGAGCTGTTCTGCCCCTGCCACCAATCGACGTTCTCGGTCCCCGACGGCGCCAAGCCGACGTTCGGACCTGCGACCCGACCCCTGCCCCAGCTTCCGATCGGCCTCGATGCCGACGGCCATGTCATCGCTCTCTCGGACTACACCGAGCCCGTCGGGCCGGGGTTCTGGAACCGACCCGATGATTAGACGACTCGCCCGCTGGATCGACGACCGCATCGGCGGCTCGGCCTTCGCTGAGCAGGCCCTCACGAAGGTCTTCCCCGATCACTGGTCGTTCATGCTGGGCGAGATCGCGCTCTACTCGTTCGTCGTCCTTGTGGTCACCGGCATCTTCCTGTCGTTCTTCTTCGATCCCAGCGTGGCCGAGACCACCTACCGGGGCGCCTACGAGCCGCTGCAGGGAACCACGATGTCCGAGGCCTACCGATCGGTCGTCGAGCTCAGCTACGACGTGCGAGCCGGGCTCGTCATGCGTCAGGCCCACCACTGGGCCGCCATCGTGTTCATCGCCTCCATCGTCGCCCACCTCCTACGGGTGTTCTTCACCGGCGCCTTCCGGCGCCCCCGCGAGATCAACTGGATCGTGGGCCTGACCCTGCTCGTCCTCGCCCTCTTCAACGGCTTCACCGGCTACTCACTCCCCGACGATCTCCTGTCCGGCACGGGGCTGCGCATCGCCTATTCGATCGCCCTGTCCATACCGGTGATCGGGACGTGGATGGCCTTCCTGATCTTCGGAGGCGAGTTCCCGGCGCACGAGATCATCCCCCGCCTGTTCGTCACCCACATCCTGATCGTGCCCGGCGCCATCGCCGCGCTCATCGCGGTTCACCTGGCCCTCATCTGGCGACAGAAGCACTCCGACTTCGCGGCACGCGGCCGCCGGGAGAGCAACGTCGTCGGCCCGAGGCTCTGGCCCACCTACGCGGCGTACTCGACCGGGCTCTTCTTCGCCGTGTTCGCCGTGAGCGTGACCATGGGCGGCCTCGTCCAGATCAACCCGGTGTGGCTCTACGGTCCGTTCCGGCCGGCCGAAGTGTCGTCACCGGCCCAACCCGACTGGTTCCTGGGATGGGTCGAGGGGGCCATGCGCATCTTCCCGCCCTGGGAGGCCCGCGCTCTCGGGTACGAGATCCCCAACCCCTTCTACCCCGGCGTGCTGGTGCCCGGTGTGACGTTCGCCGCGCTGTACCTGTGGCCGTTCCTGGAGGCACGGTTCACCGGTGACCGCGGGCCCCACCACCTGCTCGACCGCGCTCGCGACCACCCCGTGCGAACCGCCTTCGGCGTGACCGCCCTCAGCTTCTTCGTGCTGTTGCAGCTGGCGGCCAGCAACGACCTCGCCGCCCACTGGCTCTATGCCTCGGTTGCGACCATCACGTGGACCTTCCGCATCGTGGTTCTCGTGATTCCGCCCGCTCTCGGCTACGTCACCTACCGACTCATGAGAGCGCTCCAGGTCAGCGGCGCCGAGCGGTTCGCCGAGGTGCCCCTGCGCGCCGTGCTGGGTCGCGTGGGCGACGGGGCGGAGAGCACAAAGGTCGGCCCCGTCACCCGAGCCGAGCCGCCGAGCGGCGACGGCGCCGAGCTGACGGTGTACCCGGAGCCCGACGGCCGCTGGCGCTGGCGCTACCGGAGCCGAGACGACGGCCTCGAGCTGCAGAGCAACAAGAGCTACGCGACCGCCGATGCGGCCCTGCAGTCAGCTCTCCAGGCCTATCCGGACACACCACTGGCGCGCAGCTCCTGATCGCTCCCCCACGAACGTCATCGGTCTCAGTTGCCAGTGGTGGATCAGTGCCAGGACTGGGTCGGCAGGACGGAGGCCGGGGGTCGGGGTGACGTGCTGTGGCACTGCCGCGAGGGTCAGCCGTCGGTTGCGGCTCGCTGCGCGATGTCCACTGTCACGCTGGTCTGCTGGCTTCCCCGCTGGAGGATCACGTCGACGTGGTCGCCGGGCGAGGTGTCGGCGACGGCGTCGGTCAGGTCGTCGGCGTTGTTCACGTCGTGAGAGCCGACCTTCAGGATGACGTCGCCCTGCTGGATGCCGGCGTCGGCGGCGGCTGAGGCCGGCTCGACGGCGACGACGAGGGCGCCGTGGTCGACGGAGAGGCTCAGCTGGTGTTGGAGCGCCGAGGTCATGTCGATGGCGTCGACGCCGAGGAACGGCTCGGCCGGGGTCTGTCCGTTCTCGAGCTGGCCCAGGACCTGCTCGGCCTGGTCGATGGAGATGGCGAAGCCGATGTTCTGCGCTTGGCCGGCGACCGCGGTGTTGATGCCGATGACCTGACCCTGGCCGTCGACCAGCGGGCCGCCGGAGTTGCCGGGGTTGATGGCGGCGTCGGTCTGGGTGACGTGCTGAAGGCGCACGCCGTTCTCCTCGGAGATCGTGCGGTTCAGCGCCGACACGATGCCTTCGGTCACGGTCGGCGTGCCCTGCAACGCCAGCGCGTTGCCGATGGCGACCACCGGATCGCCCACGGCGACGTCGTTGGAGTCGCCCAGCTTGGCCGTGGGCAGGTTGGAACCGTCGATCTTGAGCACGGCCAGGTCGGCGCTCTGGTCGGCGCCGAGCACCTCGGCCGGCTTGGTGGTGCCGTCGGAGAGCGTCACCTGCACCTGCTGGGCGCCGGCGACGACGTGGTCGTTGGTGACGATCTTGCCGTCCGCGCTCACGATGAACCCGGTGCCGGCGGCTTCCTGCGTTTGCGCCTGCAGCAGGTTGTCGACGGTCAAGCTCTGCGTCTGCACCGACACAACGGCCGGCTGCACCTGCTTGAGCACCGCCGCGACATCGAGGCCGTCGATCGTCGCCGAGCTGTGGTCGGGGAGCGTCGCCGTGGCCGCGACGGCGCTCGAGCTGGTGTCATGGTCGTCGTCGGTCGCCAATGCGATGGATCCGGCGACGAGCGCACCCGCCACGGCGCCGGCGAGCGCACCGGCGAGTGAGCCCCACCTGCGCGGGCGGCGACCGCTGGTGTCGGTTGGGTGCGGGGGCGCGGGCGGGGGCGGGGTGACCGGCGGGGTCGGCGGGGTGTCCGCGGACGGCGGGGGCTCCGAGGCCGGGGTGGGGGCGGGGGCCTGCCCTTCCGTGCCGGTGGGGTCGTTGGTGATGGTCACGGGAGGTCCTCCTCGTGCGGTCGGACTGTCTCCGTTCGCACGGTAGGAAGGGGCCCGTCAGCGAACGCCCGCCGTTCGGTCACTCTTGGGTCAAGACTTGGCCTGGTCGTCGGTGGCGTCGTCGGTGGCGTCGGGAGCGGGGAGCCGGAGCCGGAACACCGGCGGGCGGTGGGTGAGGAGCTCCAGCGAGCCCAGGTCGGCCTCGGCGAGCTGGCGGGCCAGTGGCAGCCCGATGCCGTGCCCGCCGGGGTGGTCGTCGCGCTCGAACAGGCGGGGCGCGGCGTCGGGGTCGATGCCGTCCCCTTCGTCGGACAGCTGCACGACCCCCGCCGCGTCCTCGCGACGGATGTGGAAGGCGACGTCGCCGCCGCCGTGCTCCAGCGCATTGCTCAACAGCACGTCGACGATCTGGCCGACTGCCCCGGGGGTGGCACGGACGGGAACGGTTCGCTCGGCGCCCACCTCGATGCCGCGCTGTGCCCGCCGGAAGCGAGGTTGCCAGTCGCGCACGTGCTCACGGACCAGGCCGGCGAGGTCGAACGTTCTGCGCTCTCCGGCTCGGCCCGTGCGCGCCAGGCGGAGCAGCTCGTCGATGGTGGCGTCGAGGCGCGCGGCCGGGGCGCGCGCCTCGACGGCCTCGCGGCGCGTCGCGGCGGCGGGGGGGGGCGCGCGCCTCCACGGCCTCGCTCCTCGTCTCGGCGTCGGGTGAGGCGGCGAGCTCCTCGAGCCGCAGGGTCAGGCCCGTGAGCGCGGAGCGCAGCTGGTGACTGGCGTTGGCGGCAAACTGCCGCTCGGCGTCGACGAGGTCGGCGATGCGTTGCCGGCTCGAGTCCAGCGTCTCGGCCAACGCGTCGAGCTCGGGGACGCCCGAGCGGGGCGGGCGGGCCGTGAAGTCGCCGCCGCCGAGCCGGTGGGCAGCCCGGGCCAGCTCCTCGACGGGCCGGGTGAGACGGCGGGCCTGGACGAACGCCAGCACCAGGGCCAAGGCGAACCCGACGGCGGCGACGCCGGCCAGGGTGAGGACCGACCGGCGGACGGTCTCGATCACCGGCGTGGCCGGCGCGATCAGCTCGACGACGGCGCCGGCACCGACGTTGGTCTCCACGGAGATCGTCGGGTCGTCGGGCCGCTCGCCGGCCTCGGCGCGGCTGCCGTCGCCGAAATGGAGGATCGTCTGGTCGCCTGGCGGCGTCAGCAGGTCGAGCAGTGACTGGCTGGGCCGGTCGCCGTCACGGACGATGGGCTCGACGGCGACCGCGATGGTGGCCGCCGAGCGCTCGAGCCGGTTGATGGTCGTCTCCCGGGCCAGCCGGTCGAACATGAAAGCCAGCGGAACGCCCAGCAGCACGATCGCCGCCAGGGCGATAAACGCGGTGGAGGTCAGGAACCGGCGGCGCACCGACGCTCCCGCCCGCCGGGCCTCACACCGGCTCGAGTCGGAAGCCGACGCCCCGCACGGTCACGATGCGCCGGGGGTTGGCCGGGTCGTCGCCAAGCTTGCGGCGGAGGGCCGACACGTGCATGTCCAGGGTGCGGGTCGGACCCCACCAATGCTCGTCCCACACCTCCCGCATGATGCGGCCCCGCTCCACGGTGCGCCCGGCCTCGCTGACGAGCAGGTGCAGCAGGTCGAACTCCTTGGGCGTGAGGTCGAGCTCGGCGCCGCCCAGGAAGGCACGGTGGGCGGCCCGGTCGACGCGCACGTCGCCCGCGGTCACGTGGCCGGCATCTGCGAGCTCGGCGGCGGTGGCCGTGACCCGCAGCCGGGCCTGTAGCCGCGCCACGAGCTCGGCGACGCGGAACGGCTTGGCCACGTAGTCGTCGGCCCCGGCGTCGAACCCGACCACCACGTCGACCTCCTCGCGGCGTGCGGTCAGCATCACGATCGGCAGCGCCGGGTGGTTGCCGCGTATCTGGCGGCACACGTCGAGGCCGTCGAGGTCGGGCAGGGTCAGGTCGAGCACCAGCAGATCGATGTCGCCGGCGTCCACGCGTTCGATTGCCGGCTCGCCGGTCTCGAGGTGCTCGACGACGAAGCCCTCCCGCTCCAGTGCCCGCACCAGCGGCCGGGCGATGCCGGTGTCGTCCTCGACGAGCAGCAGGCGTGTCACGGCGAGTCCTGACCGAGACGCCGGGTGATGTCGTCCAGCGGGTGCCGGTTCTGGCTCATCACTGGGACCAGCGTAAGCAGCCGCGAAGGACAGCACGAGTGAACCGGGCTGGTCGAAGAGACCGGCACTAGGCTGCCTGCTGCAGCCGGGCGGTCTCGGCGTGGAGGCGGGCGATGCGCTCGGCCGTGGGCGGGTGGGTGGCGAACAGGTTGGCGAACGGCACCCGGCGGCCGGTGAGCGGGTTGACGATGTAGGCGGTGGCGTGCGCGGGGTCGACGTGCATGGGCACCGCCCGGGCGGCGGCCTCGATCTTGGCAAGCGCCCGGGCCAGAGGCTCGCCGGTGCCCAGCAGGTCGGCCCCGGACCGGTCGGCCTCGAGCTCCCGGCTGCGCGAGATCGCCAGCTGCACGACCATCGCCGCCAGTGGGGCCAGCAGCGTCATCGCGAGCAGGCCGATGGGGTTGCCGCGGCGGCCGCGGCCACCGCCGAGGAGGCTTCCCCACAGCGCGAGGCGGGCGACCAGGGTGAGGGCCATGGCGATGGCCGCCGCGACCGAACCGATGAGGACGTCGCGGTTGGCGACGTGCGAGAGCTCGTGGCTCAGCACACCCTGCAGCTCGTCGTCGTCGAGCACGTCGAGGGCGCCCTGCGTGACGCAGACCGCAGCGTGCTGCGGGTTGCGCCCGGTGGCAAAGGCATTGGGTTGAGCGGTCGGGGCCACGTACAGGGCCGGCATCGGCAGTCCGGCGCGGTCGGTCAGGCCCGCCACGATGGCAGCGAGGCGCGGGTGCTCGGCGGCCGTCACCCGACGGGCTCCGGCCGCGCGCCCGGCCAAGCCGGCGCTGAACCAATAGGACGCGCCCACCACCACCAGTCCCAGGGCGAGACCGATGAGCGAGCCGGTGCGCGGCGCGATCAGGCCACCCACGAGCGCGAACAGGCCTCCCAGCAGGGCCAGCAGGACGAAGGTCTTGATCGTGTTGCGACTCACCGGTCACCTCCAGTCTCGTCGCGACGGAACGTACGGAGCGGTCCGTCAGGGATCGACCGGCGTTGTGTCAAGGTTCCGCGTCGTCGAGGTGGCGTTCGTCCACACGAGCTGCTCGGCGGCGTGGCCGCCGAGCGTGCCGATGATCCGGCCCCGCAGGTCCGGCTCCTCGTACGCAGGCGGGATGCGGGTGCGAGCAGGGCAGCCCAGCACCCAGTGCGCCAGCAACAGGACGGCGACCGTCACCCACAGCGCGGGTGAGCGGAGAATGCCTGCCGCGGCAGCCCGTGGCTCAGCCTATGCGGGAGCGGCAGATGGTCACCCCTGTCCGCGTGAGTCCGAAGCCGGGCGCAGGTTGAGAACCCTTCGCGGAAGACCCCGCTCGCCAGACGATCCGATCGTGGCGGACTGAGTCCCCGAACCCGGGGGTAAGGGACGAGCATCGACAGGGGGGTCCATCATGACCTGGTTACTAGTGGTGTTGGCCATTGTCGTGGTGCTCGTCATCGTCGTGGTGGCGATCCCACAGCTGCGGTCTCGGTCGTTGAAGCAACGGTTCGGACCGGAGTATGACCGCCTGGTCGACGAGGAGGGTGACCGCCGCAGCGCCGAGGCCGAGCTGCGCGGGCGCGTCAAGCGACGCGGCACCCTGCAGATCAGCGACCTCGAACCCGCCGCGCGCGAGGCGTACGCAGAGCAATGGCTGAAGACGCAACAGCGTTTCATCGACGAGCCCGAGCAGACGGTGGCAGACGCCGACGGCCTCGTTCAGACGGTGATGCGAGAGCGTGGCTATCCCGTCGACGAGTTCGACGAGCGCGTCGAGATGATGTCCGTCGACCACCCCCAGTTGGTCGACAACTACCGGACGGCGCACGCCATCCAGCTTCGGAGCGAGCAGCAGGAGGCGTCGACCGACGATCTGCGCGAGGCATTCCAGCGCTACCGCGCACTCTTCTCCGAACTACTGGCCGACGGTGACTCCAACGCCGAGACCAAGGACAGCCACGATGACGATCTTCCTGAAAGAGGTGCCCAATGACTACGCACGAAGCCGACCGCCCAGCCGACTACGACTCGGTTCAGGAGAACGAGGAGCCGGCCGGCAACGACGACCCGACAGATGAGCAGTACGACCTCGGGACGGACACGGATGCCGACGTCGCCGACGCGGACATGGAGGAGCCCGTCGAGGACGAGCCCGAGACCACGTGGTCCCGTGAGCATGACGCCGTCGACGAGGACACCGACGACGCCGAAGACGTCGAGCCGGAACTCGTCGCCCCTGACGAAGCCGATGAGCCCGCTGAGCCTGAGCTGCCCGACGAGCCCGACAGGATCGACGCGGACGCGGTCGACCGCACACCCGAGTCAGTCCCTCTGCAGAAGCTCGCGCCGGTTGGCCCCGACACTGCGATCGATCCTGGGACTGGTAGCTACCAGGACCGCTGGGACGCCATCCAGGCCGGGTTCATCGACGATCCCGGCCGTACGGTCGAGAGCGCCAGCGCCCTGGTGGCCGAGATCTGGGACGAGATCGAGCGCTCGATCACCGATGAGCGTGAGGGCGTCGAGAGCCGGTGGCGGAGTTCCGAGAGCTCGACCGACGACTTCAGAGTGGCGATGCAGGACTATCGAGCCCTCTACAGCCGCTTTATGCGCTTCACATCCAACTGACCGCTGAGGAGGAAACCCCATGGGAGCAGTCGACAAATCCAAGAACACGGCACAACGCGCCAAAGGCAAGGTCAAGGAAACGGTTGGCAAGGCCACAGGCAACGAGCGTCTTCGCCGGCAGGGCAAAGTTGACCAGATGAAGGGCAAAATCAAGCAGACCGGCGAGAAAATCAAGGATGCCCTCAAGAAGTAACGGACACCCGCCGGGTACAGGCGAGCCGCGCTGGCCGCCTCTGGGGCGGAGTACCGGCTGACGGCCTTGATCGGCGGGTAGGTGTCAGCCCGCAGCACCGTGCAACGAAAGGGAGCGAACCATGTACATCGGAGTCGGAACAGTCGTCGTGATCCTGGCTGTCGTCATTGTGCTCTTGCTGCTGCGGGGACGTCGCGTGTAGCTCAGATCACCACGGCCTGTTTCGGCGCCCGTAACCATCCGACAGGACGGTTGCTCTAGCAACGACGGCGACGACCGTTAGGGCCACGGTGAGGGCCGACCCTATGAGTGGTCGTAAGGGGTTCTTGGCCTCCGGACAAGCGCCCTAAGGCGGGCACACCGCGGGCGGCAGGACCAGCGCGACCGACCAGCCCGTCTCGCTCTGCTCCAATCCGACCAGCCCGCCCGGCTGGAAAGCGACCACCGGCCGCTCCTGGTCATCGGCGACCAGCTCGGCGGCGAGCCGGGCCAGATTGGGTAGGTGGCCGACCAGCAGGACGTCGCCCCTCTCGGTGGTGAGTCGCCGGGTCCAGACCGACGGATCGTCACGAGGGGCGAGCCCTTCGGCGACCTCGAGCGGCGCGCCGAGGACCTCAGCCCATGCCTCGGCGGTCTGTCCGGCTCGGGTCTTTCCCGAGTGGAAGATGCGCGCCGCTGTGATGCCAGCGGCGGCAGCCACGCCTGCTACGCGTCGGACATCGGCGACACCTCGAGCGGTGAGTGGGCGCTCAGGATCCTCTTGCTCGGTCCTGGCCTCTCCGTGCTGAACGAGATAGAGCCGCATGTGCTCCTACTACTACCGGGGCAGAGAGGTTCGCCACCGCCGGGTCACCTACCGGCTGGGTATGACGGCGACACCGACGAGCTCGATCTTCGCCGCGTCGTCGAACAGCGCAGTCACGCCCAGGAGAGCCATCGCCGGATAATGGTGTCCGAGGTGTCGGCGGTAGACGCTGCCGAGCTCGCCGAGGGACGCGCGATATTCCGCGACGTCGGTGACATAGATGGCGACGTAGACGAGGTGTTCGGGTTGCCCGCCGGCGGCAGCCAGCGCAGCGACGACATTGCCCGCGGCGACGTCGAACTGCTCGACCACCGTGCGGCCGCAGATGGCTCCATCGGAACCCTGCGCGGTCTGACCGCCGAGGTACACGAGGGTGCCCGGTTCGGCCACCACGGCGTGTGCGTACCCGCTCGGCTCGGGGAGCGTGGGCGCCCGCACGATGCGGTGTGGGCTCATCGGCCGGTCCATTCGGGTGGGCGGCCGTCGCGCCAGGCCGCGTAGAACTCCCGATGATCCTGGCTCTTCATCAGCAGGGCCTGGGCTGTGGCTTCCATCTCGATCGCACTGCCGAGGTCGGTGTCGAGCTCGCGGGTCAACAGCAGCTTCGTCGTCGAGTATGCGAGCGCCGGGCCGTCTGCGAGTCGCCGCGCCAGCTTCGCCGTCACCTCGGGCAAGTTCGCGTCATCGACGACGTCGGTGGCGAGCCCGATCGCCAAGGCCTGCGGCGCGTCGATCCGATCACCGAGCATGAGCAACTCCGTCGCCCGGCCGAGGCCGACCAGGCGGGGCAGCAGGTAGGCCGAGCCCATGTCCGCGCCGGC
>JBKPHT010000027.1:0-18334 GCA_046730015.1 Actinomycetota bacterium | reverse complement strand
GTACGGGTGCTCGACGCCGTGCGGACCGTCGGGCGGACCTACGGCGCCGTCGGGGTGTCGGTCCACGGGCAGGGATGACTACCGGCGGCGTCGTCGCCGCTCGACCCGAGATCGGGTCGTTGGTCCCTACCGTTGCCCGGGTCGAGGTGGGCACCCTGGAGGCATGGCAGAGATCGTCGTGGCAGTTACCCCGAACCAGCGTGAGGAGGCCGAACGATGACGCCGATGCTGGACGCCCGGACCGGCCTCGAGGTCATCGACCCGGATGAGTGCCGGCGCCTGCTGGCGGCCGACGAGGTCGGGCGCCTGGCCCTGATCGACGGCGGCACTCCGGCCGTGTTCCCGATCACCTACGCCGTCGACGGCGACGCCGTCGTGTTCCGCACGGCTCCTGGGACCAAGCTCTCCGCCGGTCCCCGGCGGCGGGTGGCGTTCGAGATCGACCGCTTCGACCGGTCCCGCCGCACCGGGTGGAGCGTGGTGGTGGTCGGGCGGCTGGAGGAGGTCACCGCCTACGACGCCGCCACCCTCCAGCGGGTGACCCGCCTGCCCGTGGAGCCCTGGGCCGGCGGCGAGCGGGCCCACTGGATGCGGATCGTGCCCGACCGGATCACCGGCCGCCGGATCCCCTGAGCGTCCCGCTCTGGCCGCTCGCCGATGCCGCAATCATCCGAACGGGATGACGTGCCTGGGGCACCGGGCTCATACCGTCGCGCAGAGCGCCCGTCCCGGGAGGTGTCGATGACCAGCCCGTTCGCCCCGCCGGCCGATCTTCCCTCCAGCTGCCTCTTCGCACGACCGTTGCCGCGCGACGAGTTCCCGGAGGAGGGGATGCGGCCACGCGACGCCTTCGACCTCATCCACCTGGGGTTGCGAGCCGACGGCCAACCGTCGATGAACCTCGCCTCGTTCGTGACCACCTCGATGGAGCCGGAGGCACGGCAGTTGATCGCCGAGGCCCTGCACACCAACCACATCGACCACGAGGAGTACCCGATCGCCGACCACGTCGAGCAGATCTGCGTCCGGATGCTGGCCGACCTGTGGAACGCCCCCGACGTCCACGAGGCCGTCGGGGTGGCCACCATCGGGTCGTCGGAAGCGATCATGCTGGGGCTGCTGGCCCACAAGTTCCGGTGGCGCGAGCAGCGGCAGGCAGCCGGCCTCGCGGCGGACAGGCCCAACGTGGTGTACGGCGCGGAGACCCACATCGTCTGGGACAAGTTCGCCCGCTACTTCGACGTGGAGCCCCGCAAGGTTCCGATGCACAAGGACAGGTACGTCCTCGACGTGGACGACGTCGCGTCGCGGATCGACGAGAACACCATCGCCGTCGGCGCCGTGCTGGGAACGACCTTCATCGGTGAGAACGACCCCGTCGAGGCACTGAACGATCTCCTCGTGAAGGTCAAGGACGAGAAGGGATGGGACATCCCGCTCCACGTCGACGGTGCGAGCGGCGGGTTCGTGGCGCCCTTCGCCCACCCCGACGAGCGGTGGGACTTCCGCCTCGAGCAGGTCGCGTCCATCAACGCGTCGGGCCACAAGTACGGGCAGGTCTACCCTGGAGTCGGGTGGCTGGTGTTCCGCCACCGCGACTACCTGTCCGACAACCTCATTTTCAGCGTCAACTACCTGGGCGGCGCCCAGCCGACGTTCACCTTCAACTTCTCCCGGGGCAGCGCCATGATCCAGGCCCAGCTCTACCAGTTCGTGCGCCTGGGCCGGCAGGGCTACCGCGCCCTCGTCGAGACCATGATGGCCAACGCCCGGTACCTCAACGAGCAACTCGACAAGACGGGCCGGTTCAAGATCATGAACCCCGGCCTCGCCGAGCCGGTGGTGACCTTCCGCCTGCGTGACACCGACCGGTTCGACGAGTACCACCTCGCCGACCGCCTCCGCATGGCCGGCTGGATCGTCCCGGCGTACACGCTCCCACCCGACGCCGAGGATGTGACGGTGATGAGGGCGGTCGTGCGGAACGACATGAGCCGCGACAAGGTCGACATCTTCATGCGCCAGGTCACCGACGCCTGCCGGTATCTCGACGGGCAGGCCATGCCGGCCACCGAGCCGGAGCGGAAGACCCACGACCACCAGCGCCGCCGCTGCTGAGACCGGCCGCGCGGGATCCGAGGTCACCCCGGTCAGGTCATGGCTGCACACCCAGACGCCAGTGGAGCGCAACCGGCGTCCAGGATGCGCGAGACGGAGTGGATCTCGTGGCTCTTCATGATCGGCTCGGCCTGCTTCGTGGTCGCCTCGATCCCGATGCTCGCTGCCGCGGTACCGGCCGGGGTCATCGGCACGACCTACTTCGTCGGATCGCTGTTCTTCACCACCGCCAGCGTGCTGGTCGCCGCGTCGACCCTGCGCGATGTGAGAGCGCAGGAGCGATCCCGCTCGCCGGCTCGGGCGGTGCTCCACAGCATCGACTGGTGGGCGGCCGTGATCCAGGTCGCCGGCACTCTCTGGTTCAACATCAACACCTACGACGCGATGCAGGACGGGCTGACCACCCACCAGGAGAACCTCCGCGTCTGGACCCCCGACTTCCTCGGGTCGGTCTGCTTCCTGGTCTCGAGCTACCTGTCCTTGTGGTCCGTGTGCCGTCGGCCCTGGTGCCTCCGCCGGGACAGCGGGGAATGGCAGATCGCCGCACTCAACCTCCTCGGCTCGCTGCTCTTCATGGCGGCCGCCCTCGCCGCGTTCGTCCTGCCGTCGACCGGCGATCCACTCGACGCGTCGCTGGCGAACAGCGGGACGCTGACGGGTGCGCTGTGCTTCCTGGTCGGCGCTCGGCTCCTCACTCGGACGGATGCCGTGCTCCCGACGGCGAACGCCGGGGAGATCAGTCCGACCGTTCGTTGACGCTCATCGACGCACGGGCGACCGGTCCTGATCAGGGCACGCCGTGCAGATCGTCGCGGTCGCTCGGTCCGGGATACGCCCGCACCTCGGTTGGGAGTCGCGCGCCGCCCCGCGGGAGAGCCATGCCCGGACGTGCCGGTCCGAGCGCCCTTGCCGGCGCGGTAGGGTCGTGCTGCGACCGCCCCGGGCATCCCCACATGGGTGCCCGGGTGCACTGCCGGCGGCTGGGGTATCACGCGATGGACGAGACACGCGTCAACTGGTGGATGGACGCCAGCAGCCACTGGAACCGTGGCCTCCCCCCGGAGGATTGGTGGCAGGCCGAGGACGGTCGATGGCACCCGCCTGGTGACGACGACCCGACCGGCGAGATGCGGGACGGTCCACCCGCCGGTGCGGCCCACTTCGCGGGCGGGGCCCGCTCGCCGGACCCGGAGGCCGGGTGGGGGTGGCCCGGGTGGGCGCGCGCCGCGGTCCTCGCCTCGGTGGCGCTCGTCGCGGTCGTGGTGGTCGCCGCGGCGGCGATCACCGACGGCGGTGGAGGCGACGACCAGGCCGGGACGACGACCACCCTCGCCGGGGGCTCCGCGGCAGGGCCGACCACCGAGGTCCCACAGACGACGTCGACCGTGGTCGCCGGCGCGGGCGGTGAGGTCGTGGACCCGTCGGCGCCGACGACGGATCGATCGTCGACGACCACGACCAGGCCCACGTCCACGTCGATCTCACCCCCGATCTCCGCCGCACCGGCGCCGACGAGGCCGCCGTCGAGTGCCGGGGTGCGGCCCGGCGCCCCCTGCTCGCCCGTGGGTGCGACCGCGGTCTCGGACTCCGGGGAGCCGATGACGTGCACCGTGGAGAAGTGCCGCGGCGCACCGTTCGACGAACCCCGCTGGAGACGAACGACCTGCTGACGCGCCGGGCACCCCGCGTAGGGGTGCAGTGGTTCGCAGCGCAGGGCCCGGCGCTCGGTCCGGCGTGACGGCGCCGGGAGAGAAACGAGGCACCGGCGCACCCGGCCGGGGGGCGGGCCCGGGGGCAGGTCCGGGTGCGCTGGTGCCTCAGGCTGGCGGGTCAGTGATCGGCGGTATCGCTCACCCGCCGGCGGCCGTGTCGTCCGCCGGGCCCCGGTCGGGGACGGTGCTGGGCACCGACGAGCCCTGGTCCTGGCCGGGCACGCCGTCGCCGTCGGGGTCGCCCTCGGAGGCGGCTGGCGGCAAGGAGTCGGGCGCGTGGGGCGCGGCCGGGGTGTCGTTCGCCCGGGCCAGTCCGGGTTCTCCGGACTGGCCCGGGGACTCGTCGACGGCACCCGGGTCCGGGCGGTGGACGGCTCCTGGCGCGTCGTCGGCGATCTGTCGGCCCTCGACCCCGTTGATGCCGTCGCTGTCGCCGGTGGCGTCGGCGGAGACCCGGTTCCCGAAGTTGTCGGTGGGGGTGTTGTCATCGTGCGGGCTGAACTCGAGGGGCGAGACGACCTCGATGGCGCCGCGCACGGCGTTGTTGGCGGCGGTGGGCATGACGCCAGCGGCGCCGGCACCGGCAACGCCGGCCGCGGCCAGCGATGTCCCCAGACCCAGCTTGGCCACCAGGCTCAGCCCGGCGACCTTGCCGGTGATCCCGGCAGCCCTGTCGATTCCCGGCATGCGGTTCCTTCCGGATCGACCGCCCGGGCTCGCACCGGCCAACCGCGTCGAGCCGACCAGCCGGAGCCGGGGTCGCGCCCGGCCGCCGAGCAGGGCGGCGAGCTCGGCCGACGGGGCCGGCACCGGCCCCTCGCCGATCGCCCGCACCTGTCGGGCGAACGCCACGACCGGCTCGTGCACGCCGGGTACCGGCTCGCCCCGGATGATCGCCTCGATGACGTCATCGTGGATGTGTCGAGCAGCCTCCATGTCGTCACCGTCATCGCCGGCGAGGCTCACAGGGGTACCCCCTCTCGCGCGAGATCCCGTCCGATCGCCCGGAAGCCCCGCCGCTGCAGCGCCTTGACCGCCTCAGGCGTCTTGTCCAGGGCCGCCGCCACCTCCTCGACGGTCAGCCGGCCGAGCAGCCGCATGAGCAGCACGTCGCGCTGGTCGGGCGACAGGCGGTCGCACAACGCGCGCACCCACTCGGTCCCCTGCGACCGCTCGACGTCGGCCTCGACGTCGTCGGGGCCGGGGCGGTCGAACGCGTCGGTCAGCTCGGTGAGCGAGGGGCGGCGCCCCAGGCTCCGGCGCTCGTCGAGGAGCCGCCGGTGAGCGATGGTGAAGACCCACGAGCGGAACCCCGGCTCGTCGCCGGCGAACCGACCCAGGTTGCGGAGCACGGCCACGAACACCTCGCTGGTGAGATCGTCGGGCTCGTGGGCGCCCTGCACCCGCAGGTAGCCGGCCACTATCGGCGACAGCGTGGTGAAGATCCGCTCCAGGGCCCAGGGCGCGCGGCACTGCGCCGCCGCCAGCACGTCGTCGAACTCGCCACCGAACCTGTCGACCCCAGCCATCTTCACTTCCGTCACCGTCATCGCCGGCACCGGGCTGAAGGTGTCGCCCCGGCCCGGAGTTTTCGTCGAACGTGTGTGGACGAAGCAGGACGAACGCTACGACGAATCGCCTCCTGCCAGCCACCTGTGGGGCTAGCCGCCCTTCTTGCCCTTCCCGCTGCCTTGTCCGTTGCCGTTGGATCGCCCATCACCGCTTCCGCCTCCGTTGTCCTGCCCCACGGCCGGCGGTGCCTCGGGGGGAGGTGGCAGGATCGGGGCGACCGTGGTCGGAACCGTCGCGGTGCTCGAGGTCGTCGCGGGCTCATCACGCCGCCCGCTCGCCGGCCGATCAGCACCAGAGACCATCCACGCCAGCAGCAACGCGACGACCAGGAACACAAGGGATCCGCCCACGATTGTCCTGGCGCCGCGCATGGAGGTCAGCCGGAGCGCGCCGGTTCGCGGCATCGTCCCGGCGGGAAACTCCGCCGTCGCGTCCGCCGGGGCTGCGTCCCGGGCGGTGACCATCGGGTCGACCGCGCCCGCGGGCACCACGCCGGTTCGCGCGTGCAGGGCGAGAGGCACGGTCGCCGCGACAGCCGGTTCGGCGTCCCGGCGACGCAGCGCATCGGCCACGGCAGCGGCCTCCGGACGCCGGATCGGCTCCGTCGCCGTCATCGCACCCAGCACATCGCGCAACCAACCGGGGAGCTCCCGAGGGATGCTGGGCCGACGGTGCAGGCGGGCGATCACCGACTCGACCTGGCTTCCCGGGTAGCACTGGCGCCCGGTGAGGCACTCGACCACCACGAGGCCGAGGGCGTAGACATCGGTCGCCGGGCCGGCCGGCTCTCCTGCGACCTGCTCCGGGGCCATGTACGGCGCGCTGCCTATGAGCTGGCCGGTGCCCGTCAGGCTCGTGGTGCCGGCGAGGCGGGCGATTCCGAAGTCCGCCAGGCGCGCCCGACCCCGATCGTCGAAGAGGATGTTCGACGGCTTCACGTCCCGGTGCACGATGCCGAGCCGGTGCGCGTATGACAGCGCGTCGGCGACCTGCTCGCCGACGGCGAGCGCCCGGTCGACGCCGAGGGGGCCGCCGGCGAGCTCTCCGGCCAGGGACGGGCCCTCGGCCAGGTCGAGGACGAGGTACGGGACACCTTCGTGGGTTCCCGAGCCCCGGAGCTTCACCACCCCGGGATGGTCGAGCCGGGCCATGACGTCGATCTCCGAGTCGAAGCGGCGGACGCTCCCGGTCTCGGCGCTCCGCAGCACCTTGATCGCCACGCCACGATCGGTGGCGATGTCGGTCGCCCGGAAGACCTCGGCCATCCCGCCGCGTCCCAGGAGCTCTCGGACGAGATAGCGACCGTCGATCACGTCACCCACGGCGCGCACGGCCGGAGTCGTACCCCGGGCGTCCATCGCGGAGCCACACCGAGTGGTGGTCGGCTGAGCCGCCCCGTCAGGGCCGAGGAACCTGCGCGTATCCCTGTGGCCGGCTGCAGCGATAGCGCAGGGGGAGGGGCGGACAGTCGACGCGCCACCGTCCGCCGTCACCAGCTCATGTCCGTGCGCCCCGCCAGGCCCATCGAGGTCCTGCTCGTCGACGACGACGAGGACGACGTGCTCATGATGCGCGAGGCGTTGCGGACGGCGAAGTCCTCCACCCGGCTCGAGGTTCTCGGCGACGGCTCCGAGGTGATCCCCTACCTCCGGGGGGAGGGCGATCACGCCGGGGCGAATCGGCCCGATCTCATCCTCCTGGACCTCAACCTTCCCGGGCGGTCCGGGAACCAGGTGCTGGCCGACATCAAGGGCGACCCCGACCTGCGCCGCATCCCCGTCGTGGTGTTGACCGTCTCCGGGGCCGAAGAGGACGTGCTCCTCAGCTACGACCTCCATGCCAACGCCTATGTGACCAAGCCGCTCGACCTCAGAGGCTTCATGGAGGCGATCCGCAAGATCGACGAGTTCTTCATCACGGTGGTGCGACTGCCCCCCGCCTGACCCCGGTACCGACCAGGTTCCCTGCCCGGCCGGTCCACCGTCGCCGGGTTTCCCCGCCCGTGGCGACGGGTACGCGGCCCGGGACTCGGGAGGCACGATGTCCCACACCACGGGCGAGCCGGAGGAACCGCCCTGAG
Organism: Actinomycetota bacterium; assembly: GCA_046730015.1. GTDB lineage: Bacteria > Actinomycetota > Acidimicrobiia > Acidimicrobiales > VFJN01 > ZC4RG19. Next base: position 10,852 of record JBKPHT010000027.1, on the reverse strand, counting down.
GGCCCCGGCGACGGCCGCGACGACCGCTCCGGCGCGCACCCGACCACCGCGCCCGAGCGGCGGGTGGACGCTCGGCGTCGAGTGTCCGGGCCGGCTCGCGTTCTTCCCCCGCCCGACCGCGCCGCCGCCGGAGGGTGGGTTCGTGGTCGAGACGCTCTACAGCGGCTTGTCCGCCGGGACGGAGCTCGCGTTCTTCAAGGGCACGCACCCGGCCATCGCGTGCGCATGGGACGCCGACCTCGGCGTGTTCGACGCCGCGGGGCCGGGCACCGGCTTTCCCGTGGAGCGCCTGGGCTACATGGAGGTCGGCCGGGTCACCGACAGCCGGACGGGTGGGGTGCGGCCGGGCGACGTCCTCGCCATGCGGTACGGCCACGCCGACGGGCACACCGCCGGTCCGGCTGAGTTCCACATCGCCCTGCCGCCCGGGCTGGACCCTCTCCTCGGTGTCTTCGTCGCCCACATGGGCCCGATCTGCGCCAACGGGGTGCTGCACGCGGCGGCGGAGGAGGACCCGAGCGGCGATCCCGACCTGGGGGCCGGCGTGCGGGACCGGGCGGTGCTCGTTATGGGCGCGGGGGTCGTCGGGCTGCTCACGGGGCTCTTCGCCCGGCACCACGGCGCACGCGAGGTCGCGGTGGCCGACCCGACCGCGGAGCGCCTGCGTGCGGCCGAGCGCCTCGGCCTCATCCCGGTCGACGCGTCGGCCACCGCGACCTGGCGATGGGCCAAGGACCGCTGGGCCCACGGCCCCGGTGACCGGGGCGCGGACGTCGTGTTCCAGTGCCGAGGCCAGGGGGCCGCGCTGGCCACCGGCCTCCGCAGCCTGCGCCCGCAGCGGACGGTGATCGACCTCGCCTTCTACCAGGGCGGGGCCGACGAGGTGCGCCTCGGAGAGGAGTTCCACCACAACGGGCTCGGCATCCGGTGCGCGCAGATCGGCCGGGTGCCCCGAGGGACCGCAGCGGCCTGGGACCGGCGGCGGCTCGCCGCGGCCACGGTCGACCTGCTGGTGGCGCACGGCGACGCGGTCCGGGAGGCGCTCGTGACCGACGTCGTGCCCTTCCAGGACGCGCCGGCCGTCGTGGCCGACCTGGCGGCCCGGCGGCGCCACGCCGTCCAGGTGGTGTTCACCGCCGACGCGGTCAACCGGGGACCGTCGTCAGCCGACCTGCGGCGCCGCGCGAGCGATCGATGATCTCCTCATACAGGCAGGCGTAGTTCGCGGCCATCCGCGCAGGCACGAACCGGGCGGACGCCTGGCGCCAGACGGCCTTCCGGTCGATCTCGTCGATCCGCCCGAGGTAGGAGGCGAGCTCGTCCTCGGTGTCCGCGACGAAGCCGGTGACGCCGTGCTCGACGAGCGACGGCAGCACGCCCCGCCGGAACCCGATCACCGGGATGCCGGCCAGCAGCGCCTCCACGATGGCCGTCCCACCCGGTTCGTTCCACCGCAGCGGGAACAGCACGGCCCGGGCGGTGCGGAGCAGGCGCTCCTTCTCGGCGCCGCCGACCGCGCCGACCCACGTCACCCGGTCGCCGTCGACCAGTGGGTCGATGTCCGCGAAGAAGTGCTGGACGTCCGGGTAGGCCCGCACGCGGCCGGCCGGATCGGAGAGCGCCAGGTCCAGGGACGCCCGGTCGGGGAAGCCGCCCAGCGGCCCCGCCATCACCAGGCGATGCCCACCGTGGCGGCAGATCCGGGCCGCGATGTCGAACCCCTTCAGGGCGGTGAGCCGCCCCAGCGTGAGGAGGTGGTCACCGGGCCGGTCCGGCGGCCGGGGGTCGGCGGGCGCAGCCAGCGGCACGACGCCGACCGTCTGGCGGCGCAGGTTGGCGGGAGCTTCGGCGAGCTGGCTGTCGGACACCGCGGCGAACACCACCCGCCCCCGGCCGTCGAAGGTCTCGTAGAAGCGGCGGTGCTTGGCGACGTCCCAGTGGAGCGTCTGCAGGACCGGTGGCGCCGTGGCCGGGAGGGCGGCCAGGGTCGCGGCGCCGACCACCTCGAGGTGATCGTGCACGATGTCGATCGTCGGGTCGGACAGCACGCGGTCGACGACCGCCTCCATGTGGGCATGCGCGATGCCCACCACCTCGCCGTACGGCCCCGCGAGTCGGGGCAGCTGGCCGTCCTCGAAGGCGCACACCGTGTCGTCGACCTCGGCGGTGCTGGTGCCGACCGTGGCGAGCACCACCCGGTGGCCGGCCCGGCGCAGCTCCGCGACCAGCGTGGCGATCACGTTCTCGATGCCGCCGTAGTCCGTGGGCGGCACGGGGATCCAGGGCCCGGCGTTGAGCAGGACCGTCCGAGCCCGGCGGCGGGCCGGCTCGGGGGTGGGGGGCGACGCCGGGCCGGTCACCCTCGCCGGTCCCGGCCCCGGAGGCGCCGCGGGCCCCGTGGGTCGGGACCGCTCGACCACCCCGAGACGGAGGACCTCGGCGATCGGCGGGCGCTCGAGGGCCGTCACCGTCCACGGGACGATCTCGTACCGCCCGTCCCACCCGCGCACGAACTGGTCCAGCTCCGAGCGGGCGGGCGGCGTGCCCGCCGGCAGCCGACGCACGATGGCCTGCAGCAGCTCCCCGCTCATCCGGCCGAGCGACTGGTCGGCCTGGTGGCGGTGCACCCTCCGTTCGAGGTCGACCTGCGCCAGCCCGTCCAACCCCACGACCTCCAGCACGTCGATGAGCAGCCCGACCTCGACGCCGTAGCCGGTGACGAACGGAACCCGCTCCAGCACCGACCGCCGCCCGGCGTACTCACCCGACAACGGCTGGACGATGCCGCTGAGGCGCGGCCACCAGGCGTTCAGCAGGGGACGCGCCAGCAGCTCGGTCACCCGGCCCCCGCCCGCGGGTGCGACACCGGCGGTCGTGGTCAGCGGCCGGTCGTACGTGGCCTTGACATACGCGACCTCGGGGTGGAACACGAGGGGACCGAGCAGGCCCACCACGTAGCGACTCGTGAAGTCGCGGAGATCGGCGTCGAGGAAGACCAGCAGGTCACCCTCGGTGACCAGCAGCGACTTCCAGAGGGCCTCGCCCTTGCCCCGGACGGCACCCAGCGCGGGGGCCACCGCGTCGACGGCGATCACCCGGGCGCCGGCGTCGGTGGCGACCGCGGCCGTGCGGTCGGTGGAGCCGGAGTCCATCACCACGATCTCGTCGACGAGGGGCACCCGCTGCACCAGGTCGGCCACCAACGTCTCGACGATCGCCCCGACCGTCGCCTCCTCGTTCCGGGCGGGAAGGACGACGCTCACCCGCGCCGCCCCCGGGTCGGCCTCCAGGTGGCGGACGAGCTGGTCCGCCGTCCACTGCCCGGCGCGGAACGTCCGCGCGTCGAACCAGCGGGCGACTTCTCTCAGCATGCACCTTCCTCCCGTCACCCTGCGCGTCACCCGGCATCTACCCCGTCGGCGGCGACGGAGACGCGTGAAATGCGGCTTGACGACGCGCGTGGGTGGGAAGCCGGCGGCCATGGCGCAGAGCGAGATCGTCCGGGTCGGCCTGGTGGGGGCCGGAGGGGTCGGCCAACGGCACGCCGGGGTCCTATCGGAGCTGGCGGGCGCCACGGTGGTCGGCGTCGCCGATCCGGACGCCGCCCGGGCCCGCGCCCTGGCCGCCTGGTGCGAGGTCCCCGCCTACCCCGACGCCCGGTCCCTGATCGCCGCAGTCGGCCCCGACGCCCTCTACGTGTGCGTGCCCCCCTTTGCCCATGGCGACCCCGAGATGGCGGCGGTCGAGCACGGCATCCCGCTGTTCGTCGAGAAGCCCCTCGCCGCCGACCTCGACACGGTCGAGCGCCTCGCGGCCGACATCTCGGCCGCCGGCCTGGTGACGGGCACCGGCTATCACTGGCGGCACCTCGACACGGTCCATCGGGCGCGGGAGCTTCTCGCGGGACGGGTGCCGGGGCTCGTCGCCGCCCGCTGGCTCGACAAGGTGCCCCCGCCCGCATGGTGGCCCGCCCGGGCGGGCTCCGGGGGCCAGGTGGTCGAGCAGGTCACCCACCTGATCGACCTCATCCGACACCTCGCCGGCGAGGTCGACAGCGTCGTCGCGCAGGGGGCGTGCCTCGGGCACTGCGGCGGCGGCGCGGACATCGACGAGGCGTCGGTCGCCACGCTGCGCCTCGCCAACGGTGCCGTCGGCACGCTGACGGCCAGCTGCCTCGCACCCCGCAAGCAGGCGACGTCCCTCGATGTCGTGGCCTCCGGGCTCGCCCTGGAGCTGTCCGAGGACCGGCTGATGGTGCACGACGCCGACGGCGTCGACTGCGTCGTCCCGCAGGTCGACCCCCGCGTGGCGGTCGACCGCGGCTTCGTCGCCCTCGTCAACGGCGAACGCTCGCCCGACACGGTGCTCTACGAGGAGGCCCTGCGCACGCACCGCGTGGGCTGTGCCATCGCCGCCTCCGCCGCCTCGGGCGGCCGCGAGGTGAGCCTCGTGGCGTGAGACGACCAGCATCGTTCCGCGTCAGGGCGGTCGACGCCGGGCTGCATCGAGGCGATGCGCTCCACGTCCACCAGGCAGGCGCCGAGCCGGTCCCAGACCACGTCGGCGACGGTCGCGAGGGGCATGGCGTCGACCGCGAGGTCGATCAGCTCGCCGCTGCAGATCAGCTCACGGGTGATCTCGGCGATCGCCGGCAGGGCGTCGTCCCACCCGCTCCCACGAGGTGTTCGACGTGATGTCAGCCTGTTCGGATGCTCGACGACGTGCGAGGGCTCACATCACCCACCGTGGGTGGTTCGGCGGGTCGAGGATGAGGTCGGCGACCAGGGCGGTCCATCCCGTCTGGTGACTGGCGCCGAGCCCGGCGCCGTCGTCGCCGTGGAAGTACTCGTGGAAGAGGAGGTTGTCCTTCCACGCCGGGTCGTTCCGGAGCTGCTCGACGCCGCCCGCCGCCGGACGGCCGCCGTCCGCGCCCGGTAGCCAGATGCCGACGAGGCGGTCGGCGAGGTCGCCGGCGACCTCGCGGAGGGTGCGCTGCCGGCCCGACCCGGTGGGGTACTCGACGGTGAAGTCGTCCTCGAAGAACGCCGCGTACTGCAGCAGCGCCCGGATCGCGAGGTAGTTGACGGGGAACCAGACGGGTCCCCGCCAGTTGGAGTTGCCGCCGTACATCGACGTGCGGGACTCCGCCGGCTCGTAGTCGATCACCGCGTCGGGCATCCCCGGCAGCGTGTACGGCGCCTCGAACCGCTTGGACAGCGAGCGGAGCCCGTGGCGCGACAGGAAGGCGTCCTCGTCGAAGAGCGTGGCGAGCACCGTCCTGAGCTGGTCCTCGGTGAGCACCGACACGAGCAGCCGGCGGGACGTCCCGGTGCCCCGGATGCGCCAGGACTGGTCCGTGGCGTCCGGGCGCCGGTCCACCCTCCGGGCGAAGCGCTTGCGGAGCCGCTGGGCCCGTTCCGAGTTCCGCTCGGGGATCGACACCGCCGGAAGGGCGGGGATCACGCCGACCAGCGTCTGCACCCGGATCGGGGTCGCCGCGTCGTCGGGGCCGATGAGCCGGTCGTAGAAGAAGCCGTCCTGCGGGTCGTACAGGCCGGAGTCGGCCAGCGCGTCGGTGATGAGGACGAACTGCTCCAGGAACTTGACGACCATGTCCTCGTACACCGGGTCGCGGTCGGCGAGGGTGAGCGCGAGCACGAGCATCGCAGCGGAGTACCAGGCCATCCACGCCGTCCCGTCCGCCTGTTCCAGCCGCATACCGGGCGGGAGGTGGGAGCGGTCGACCGGGCTGATGTTGTCGAGGCCCAGGAAGCCACCGCCGAACAGGCTGTTCCCGTCCGGGTCCTGGCGGTTGAGCCACCACGTGAAGTTGAGCAGGAGCTTCTGGAAGACGCGCTCGAGGAACTCGACATCCCGGCCGCCGTCGACCACGAACACCCGGAGCGCGGCCAGGGCGTGGACCGGCGGGTTCACGTCGTCGAAGTTCCACTCGTAGGCCGGGAGCGCGCCGTTCGGGTGGAGGAACCACTCGCGGAGCATCACGACCAGCTGGTACTTGGCGAAGGCAGGGTCGAGGTGGGCCCAGGGGACGGTGTGGAACGCCAGGTCCCAGGCGGCGAACCAGGGGTACTCCCACGGGTCGGGCATGGCGAGGACGTCGAACGAGTCGAGGTGCCGCCACCCGGCGTTGCGGCCCTGCCGGTGGGCGGGCGGGGGAGGCGGCTCCGCGGGGTCGCCGTCGAGCCAGTCGCTCACCCGGTAGGGGTACATCTGCTTGCTCCAGATCAGCCCGGCGCACGCCTGCCGGAGGATCCGCATGCGCTCCGGGTCGATGTCGTCGGGAGCGATGGCGGCGTAGAACTCGTCGGCCTCGTCGTGCCGGCGCGCCACGACCTCGTCGAACGACGCCCCCGACCACTGGCTCCCGGGAGGGGTGGTCGAGGTCGGGTCGGGCCGCCACAGCCGCAGCCGCAGCTCCGCCGTCCCGCCGCCGGGGACCGTCAGGTGGTACCACCACGCCGCCTTCGTCCCCCGCCGGGCGGGGTTGACGGTGCCGGCACCGGAGACGACGTGGTCGTTGATCCCGTCCTTGGGGAACGGCGTGATCGGGTCCGAGCCGAACAGCCGCCGGGTGTTGGTCTCGTTGTCGCAGAACAGCGGGACGGGCTGGGCCCGGCCGGGGGCCGGTGCGGCCTCCAGGCGGTACCCGCCGAGGCGGGCATGGTCGACGACCACGGCGTCGCCGTCGAGGGACAGGCCCGGGACGTCGTCGCTCCCCGACCACCGCCACGTGTTGCGGAGCCACATCGTGGGGAGGACGTCGATGCTCGACTCGTCGGGCCCGTGGTTGTGCAATGTGATCCGGGCCAGCAGCTCGGTCGGCCCGGCCTTGGCGTAGGTGACGTCCACGATCCAGAAGCCCCCGTCGTCGAACACGCCGGTGTCGAGCAGCTCGAACTCGGGGTCGTCCCGGGTCCGGCGGGCGTTCTCGTCGATCAGCCGCTGGTACGGGAACTCGGCCTGGGGATAGTGGTATCGCCAGCGGAGCAGGGCGTGGCTCGGGAGGCCGTCGAGGTACCACCAGTACTCCTTGGCGTCCTCGCCGTGGTTGCCCTGCGGCCCGGTCAGCCCGAACATGCGCTCCTTGAGGATCGGGTCGACGCCGTTCCACAGCGACAGCGCCAGGCACAGGTCGTGGTGGACGTCGGACAGCCCGGCCATGCCGTCCTCGTTCCACCGGTAGGCGCGGGAGCGGGCGTGGTCGTGGGGGAAGTAGCTCCAGGCGTCCCCGTCGCCGCTGTAGTCCTCGCGCACGGTGCCCCACGCCCGCTCGGACAGGTACGGGCCCCACTCGTACCACGGGTTCGCCGCGAACAGGTCGTCCTCGGCGCGGCCGGTCGCCGCGGCGATGCGGCCGTGCTCGGCGGTGGCGGGGGGCGGCAGTCGCTCGGTCACCGGTCCACCATGGGCTCGACCCGGAACAGGTGCCAGCGCCACGGACCGAGCTCGACGTACAGGCCGTCGCAGAGGTCGTCACCCCGGCGTTCGTAAACGGCGTCCGCGGTCGGGTCGACGAGCCGCCAGGGCCGACCCCGCAGGTCGTCCCACGGTGCCCGCACGTGACCGGCCGCCGTGGCCCCGCTCAGGTTCACGACGACCAGCCATCGGGTGTCGCCGTCCCAGCACCACGCCACGAGGTTGCGGAAGCTGGCGTCGCCGGGCCAGCCGGCACGGTCGCACAGCTGCCACGTCCCGGTCCGGAACGTGGGGTCGTCGAGCGCGGTCAGGAGCGATCGGTGGAACCCGGCCAGGTCGGCGTCGACGGGCTCATGCGGGAACCGCCCCAGGAACACCGGCAGGCGCACCGTCCGTCCCTCCATCTGGCCCTGGTGGACGAGACGGGCGCCGGTCTGGGTGAGGGTGGCTACCGTCGCCGCTTTCTGCCGGGCGGGCTCGAACACCGACGCGGCCCGCGGCTCGTCGTGGTTCTCGACGAACCGCACCAGCCCGTCCTGGTAGGCGCGGTCGGCGAGCAGGTGGGACCGCACCTGCTCGGCGCCCTCGTGCACCAGCCGGTCGTAGAGCCGCTTGTCGTAGCAGAAGTCGAAGCCCTGCTGTTGCAGCGCCCACTCCAGGTCCCAGTACGCCTCGGCGATGAACCGGAACCCGGGATGGGTCTCCCGCACCGCCGGGATGACCGTGGGCCAGTAGTCGTCGGCGGGAGGATCGCCGGCCCGGCCCCGCCATGTCCGGGCGAACACGTCGTTCATCACCAGCATGGCCATGTCGCAGCGGACGCCGTCGCACTGGTCGGCGATCTCCCGCAGGGTGTCCACCACGGCCCGGCGCAGCTCGGGCGAGAAGGCGTCGAGCTGGACCACGTCGGGCCAGGCCGGGAAGTACGGGTCGCGCCCGTTGGCGAGCACCCGCCCGGCCACCTCGACGAACGACGCCGGATCGTCAGCCAGATCCTGCGCCGTCCCCCGCACGAAGCGCTCCGGGTGATCCGTCGTCCAGGCGTGGTCCGGGGCGACGTGGTTCGGGACGAAGTCGAGGATCAGGCCGAGCCCCCGCTGGGCGAGCGCGGCCCGGGCCGACGTGAGGGCGGCCGGGCCGCCCAGGTTCGCGTCGACCTCGTAGTCACGGACGCAGTAGGGAGACCCGACCACGTCCTCGGGCGCGTAATCGGCGAGCGTCGCCCGGAAGCCGGCGACGAGATCGGCGTCCGCCAGGGCCACCGACACACCCGCCGGGCTCCGCTCCCACACGCCCATCAGCCACACCGCGTCGAACCCGGCCTCGGAGACCGCGTCCCACTCGCCCTGGGGCACGCTGGCCAGGTCGACGGGGCGGCCGGCGTCGATGCTCAGCTGGTGGAGCCACGGCCAGGTATCGATCTCGTACAGGAACGGGTGGGCGGACGACGTCCGGCCCGACCTGTCAGTGCCCATGCGACCACCTCCCGACGACCACCTTGCGGGCTGCGCCGGCCGGTTGTCGAGGTCACGGCCCGCGGACGGGACGAGGGCCCCCTCGGTCCACCCTTGCGCCGGTGCGCGGGGTCGGGCACTGTGACGTCCGGTGGCGGAGAACTGGTTCCTCAAGGTCGACGGCATCGAGGGCGAGTCGGCCGACGTGTCCCACAAGGGCGAGATCGACGTGCTGTCGTGGTCGTGGGGGGTCGCCAACGTCGGGTCCGGCCCGGGCGGCCCGTCCGGCCCGGGCGGCGGTGGCGGCGGGGCGGGCAGGGCGTCGTTCCAGGACTTCACGTTCGTGGCGCGGATCAGCAAGGCCTCGCCCCAGCTCTTCCTCTCCTGCGCCACCGGCACCCACCACAAGGCGGCGTCGCTGAGCGGGAGCCGGGCGACCGGGAAGGCCCAGGACGACTTCCTGAAGTACAAGCTCACCGACGTCCAGGTAACCAGCGTGCAGCACGGCGCCGGCGACGCCGACCCGCCCACCGAGCAGTTCTCGCTCAGCTACAGCCGCTTCGAGATCAGCTTCACGCCGGAGACCGGGCCGCCCGTGACCGCCGGCTACGACCTCAAGCTGAACAAGAAGATCTGAGCCCCGGCGTCAGCCGACCGCGGGGAGCAGGAACCCCTGCTCGACCAGCCGGCGGATGACCGGCAGCGCGGCCCGCGCCAGGGCCTCGGCGTCCGCGCCGGCCGCGCCGGCCGCCCCGGCGAGCACGGCGCCGAGCGGGCGGCTCCCGTCACAGGCGGCGACGATGGCGGCGACCCCGCCGTCGACTTCGCCCTCGCGGCACAGGCCCGCGGTCTGGCGCAGCCGCCGGTCGGTCACCGCCCAGCCGGCCTCGGTCGGGCCGGCCCGCTCGTCGAGGACGACGTCGGGTGCGACGCGGAGGTGGGCGGCGGCGAGCCTGTCGCCCTGGTGGGCGGCGAGGAAGTCGGCGAGCTCGAACGCCGCGCCGAGGTGGTCGCCGCACGGCATCGCGAAGTCCTGGCCCGCCTGCTCGGCCCGGAACCAGCCGTCGCGGGCCGCGGCCCGCCGGCGCATGGTGACGAGCCCCAGGCCGATGGCCTCGATCCGGTGGCGCTCGTAGTACGCCATCCACCGGTCGTACTCGGGCTCCCACGCGTCGGGCCGCTCGGTCTGGCGCAGCCAGTTGGCCGCGTGGGCGGCCGGGTCCAGCACCTCCCGGACCATCACGAGGGTGTCGCAGCCGGTCCCGGCGGACCAGCCCGCCAGCCGGTCCCGCCAGTCCTCCCCCGTCACCTGCGCCCACGAGGCCAGGCACTGGAAGTGGCCCCCGTCGGTCAGGTGGCCGGGGACCGAGCGGACCAGCGTGCGGCACAGGTCGTCCACCGGGTACCTGCCGTCGCGGAACAGGTAGCGCTCGGACGGGGAGATGACGAACGGCGGGTTGGCGACGACCAGCCCGAACGTCTCGCCCGCCACCGGCTCGAGCAGGTCGCCGGCCCGCACCTCGACGTTGCCGGCGCGGTTGAGCTGCATCGTCAGGGTGGCAAGCGCCACCGCCCGAGGATTCACGTCGGACGCCACCACCCGGTCGCTGTGCTGCGAGGCGAACAGCGCCTGGACGCCGCACCCGGTCCCGAGGTCGAGGCTGGACCCGACGGGCCGGCGGATGGTGGCGCCGGCCAGCGCCATGGTCGAGGCGCTGACCCCGATGACGTGGTCGGCGGCGAGCCGATCGCCCGCCGCCGGTGGTCGGTCGTGGGCGACGACCCAGCCCTCGGGGGCGTCGAGGGGCCGCAGGGAGACGCGGCCCTCGACCTCGTCGCCGGCGGCCCTGACGACACCGCTCGCGGCCAGCTCCTCGACCGGCACCGGGGCCAGGGCGGCACGGGCGTCGGCGAGGGGCACGGGGACGCCCACGACGAACAGCCGCAGGAGCGTGTCGAGC
>JBKPHT010000026.1:0-14201 GCA_046730015.1 Actinomycetota bacterium | reverse complement strand
GCTCGGTGGCGCGCCCGTGGCCGCCGGCCGCAGCCGCGTCCTCACCACGTCCGACGCCGACGACGAGGTGCGGGCGGCGGTCCGCCGGGTCGTCGAGGCCGCCCGCGACGGCACCCCGCTGGAGCGGATCGGCATCCTGTTCGGATCCGACCGCCCCTACGGCCGGCTGGTCCACGAGCACCTGGCCGCGGCCGGCATCCCCCGCAACGGCGCGGCCGTCCGACCGCTCGCCGCCAGCGTCGTGGGCCGCACGGTGCTCGACCTGCTCGCCCTGGCCGACCACGACTTCCGCCGGGCCGACGTGCTCGGGGTGCTGGCGCGGGCGCCGGGCGGGTCGACCGCGGCCCGCAGCGCAGCCTGGGAGCGGATGTCCCGGCGGGCCGGAGTCGTGGCGGGCCGGGCCGACTGGGACCACCTCCTCGCCCGGCTGGCCCGCGAGTACGACCAGGCGGCCGAGGCGGCCACGCCGGACCCGGACGGCGCCGTGGTCGCCCCCGGTGCCGACGACGGGCGCCCGGGCGCCGCCGACCACGCCCGCCGCCAAGCCGGCCGGGCCCGGGAGCTGCGGCGGCTGGTTCTCGGGCTCATCGACGGCATCGGCGCGGCACGTGCCCACCCGGCCCCCTGGGCCGACCGGGTGGCGTGGCTGCGGGGCCTGGTGTCGGCCACGACCGGCGGCCTGGCGGCCTCGGGCGCGGGGCGCGAGGGCTGGCCGGCCGACGAGGCCCGGGCGGCCGACAAGGTCGACGACGCGCTCGACCGCCTGGCGGCCCTCGACTCGGTCGACGACCCGCCCCCGCTCGATGTGTTCCGGCGCACCCTCGAGCTCGAGCTCGACGCCGACCTCGGCCGGGTGGGCCGGTTCGGGGAGGGCGTGCTGGTCGGCCCGCTGTCGTTCGCCGTCGGGCTCGACCTCGACCTGGTGGTGGTGCTGGGCATGGCCGAGGGCACGCTCCCGGCCCCGGTGCGCGACGACTCCCTGCTGCCGGACGCCGAGCGCGACCGCACCGGCGGCCAGCTCCCGCTGCGGCGTGAGCGGGTGGGGCGCGACCACCGCCGCGTGCTGGCGGCGCTGGCCGCCGGCGACCGCCACCTGCTCTGCCTCCCCCGGGGCGACCTCCGGGCCAGCAGCGAGCTGGTCCCGTCGCGTTGGCTGGCCGAGGTGGCCGGCGCCCTGGCCGGCGAGCGGGTGCCGACCGACCGGCTGCTGGCCCGGTCCGAGCCGTGGCTGGAGGGGGTGCCGTCGTTCGCCCACGCGGTGCGGACGTTGTCCTTCCCCGCCACCGAGCAGGAGTACCGCCTGCGGGTCGGCGCGGCCCGGGCGGCCGACCCGGCCACCGCCGCGGGGGCGGAGACCGTCCGCGCCCGCCGCAGCCGGTCGTTCACCCGGTTCGACGGCAACCTGGCCGGGGTCGGGGTCCCCTCCCCCGTCGACGACGTCGTGTCGGCCACCCGGCTGGAGACGTGGGCGGCCTGCCCCTTCGCCTACTTCGGGGCCCGCCTCCTGGGCGTCGAGCCGGTCGAGGACCCCGAGCGCGAGCTCCAGATGAACGCGCTGTCCCGGGGCCTGCTGGTGCACGAGGTGCTGGAGCAGTTCATCCGCGACGTCCTGGCCCGGCCGCCCGCGGCCCAGCTGGGCCCCGGCGACGACTGGACGGCGGCCGACCACGCGCTCATCCGCCGCATCGCCGAGCAGGTCTGCGACGAGCACGAGGCCCGGGGGGTGACCGGCCGGCCTGTGTTCTGGCGGCGCGACCGCGCCCAGATCCTGGCCCAGGTCGACCGGTTCCTCGACGACGACGCGGCCCGGCGTCGGGCCGACGGCACCCGACCGCGGGCGGCCGAGTACGGGTTCGGGCTCGGCGGCGACGCCGGGCCGGTCAGCATCGGCCTGCCCGACGGCCGGGAGCTGCTGTTCCGGGGCTCGGCCGACCGCATCGACGACGGGCCGGACGGCAGCCTCCTGGTCCTGGACTACAAGACGGGCCGGTCCGACGACTACAAGCGGCTGGGCCCGGACAACCCCGACGAGCGGGGCACCAAGCTCCAGCTCGTCGTCTACGCCCAGGCGGCCCGGGCGGCGGTCGGGCGGCCCGACGCGCCGGTGACGTCCGAGTACTGGTTCGTCTCCGACCGGGCCGGGTTCGGGCGCACCGGCTACGCGGTCGACAAGGCGGTGCTCGACCACGTGGCGGGCACGCTCGGCACGATCGTCGACGGCATCGAGCGGGGTGCGTTCCCGGCCCGGCCGGTCGAGGAGTACAGGCCATGGGTCGTGTGCCCGTACTGCGACCCCGACGGGCTCGGCGTCGCCGACCTCCGCCGCGACTGGGAGCGCAAGCGCCACGACCCCGCGGTGGCCGCCTACGCCGAGCTGGCCGAGGGCGAGCCGGAGCCTCCGCCGGAGCCGGTCCCCGAGCCGCCGCCGGTCCTCCCGCCCGCGGGCACCGCGGTCGCGCTCGTCCTGCCGTTTCCGGGGATGGAGCCGTGACCGCCTCCCCCGCCCCGTCCGGCGCCGCCGCCGACCAGGCCGCCCGCGACCAGGTGAACGAGCGGCTCGACGCCACGCTGTTCGTCGAGGCGGGCGCCGGCTCGGGCAAGACCAAGGCGCTGGTCGACCGCATCGTCCACCTGGTCACCTCCGGCACCGCCGGGCTCGACGCCGTCGCCGCGATCACCTTCACCGAGAAGGCGGCGGCCGAGCTGCGCGACCGCGTCCGGCGCCGGCTGGAGGACGAGCACGAGGCGGCACTCGCCGTCGCCGACGGGGTGCGGGTCGACCGCTGCCACACCGCGCTCCACGACCTCGACAGCGCCGCCATCGGCACGCTCCACGGCTTCGCTCGCCGGGTGCTGACCGAGCACCCCATCGAGGCCGGCCTCCCGCCGCGCATCGAGGTGCTCGACGAGGTCGGCTCGGCGGTCGCCTTCGACGACCGGTGGGCCCGCTTCCTCGACCAGCTGCTGGCCGACCCGGCGGTCGAGCGGCCGCTGCTGCTGGCCACCGCGGCCGGCGTCCGGGTCGACCACCTCCGGCTCATCGCGCTGGCCTTCGACCAGAACTGGGACCTGGCCACCGCCTTCGCCCCGTCGGAGGCGGCCGAGGTCCGGCAGTGGACTGAGACCCTGGCCGCGCTGCTGGACGAGATCGTGGCGGTGGAGGCCGAGCGCGACCACTGCTGCGAGGACGACGACCGGTTCCTCGCCCAGCTGGCCGAGCTCGGCGACTGGGCCCGACGGGTGGCGGCGGCCAGCGACGAGTACACGAAGCTGAGCTTCCTGTCCTGGGTGCCGGGCACCAAGGCCAACGGGAGGAAGCCCAACTGGCCCGGCTACGACCTGGCCGCGCTGAAGGACCGCTACAACGACGTCCGCGAGCGGTGCATGGCGCTGCGGAACGAGGTGGCCCACGCGGCGGTCACCCGCCTCGCCGTCGACCTCCGCCGCTTCACCCTCGACGCCGCGGCCGAGCGCCGCCGGGCGGGCGAGCTCGAGTTCCACGACCTGCTCGTGCTGGCCCGCGACTCGCTGCGCGACCCCCGCCACGGCGACACCGTTCGTGCCGCCCTCCACGGTCGCTACCGCCACCTGCTCATCGACGAGTTCCAGGACACCGACCCCATCCAGATCGACCTGGCCGTGCTCATCGCCAGCCCCGGGCCGGTCCTCCCGGGCACCGCGTGGGACGAGGTCGCCACCCGCCACGGGCACCTGTTCTTCGTGGGCGACCCGAAGCAGTCGATCTACCGGTTCCGGCGGGCCGACATCTCCATGTTCCTGCGGGCAGCCGAGCGGTTCGGCGCCGGCGGCGGCCGGCTGTCGCTCACCACCAACTTCCGCACCGGCGCCGCGGTCATCGACGTGGTGAACGCGGTGTTCTCGCTGCTCGTCGTCGAGCAGCGGATCGACGGCGTGCCCTCCCAGCCGGGCTACGAGCCGTTGGTCGCGGTCCGGGGCGACGCGCCGGTCGGGCCGCCGGTGGCGGTGCTGGGCGCCGAGATCCACGAGGACCGGCCCCGGGCGGCCGAGGTGCGCAGCCGGGAGGCCGCGGACGTCGCCGAGGCCGTCCGCCGCATCGTCGCCGAGGGTTGGCATGTCGATCGCCACCCCCACGGTCCGGCGCCCGACTGGCAGCCGGCCCGCCTGGGCGACATCACGGTTCTGGTCCCGACCCGGACGTCACTGCCGGCCCTGGAGGACGCACTGACCGCCGCCGGCATCTCCTACCGGGCCGAGTCGGCGTCGCTCGTCTACTCCAGCCGCATCGTGCGCGACGTGCTGCTCACGTTGCGGGCCATCGACGACCCCAGCGACGAGCTGGCCACGGTCGCCGCGCTGCGGTCGCCGCTGTTCGCCTGCGGCGACGACGACCTGTTCCGCTTCCGGCACGACCACGGCGGCCACTTCGACCACGCCCGTCCCCTGCCCCCGACGCTGCCGGCCGCCGACCCGGTCGTCGCCGGGCTCGCCTACCTGCGCGAGCGCCACGAGGCCCGGCGCTGGCTGTCGCCGAGCGAGCTGGCCGACCAGGTGGTGCGCGACCGGCGGGTCATGGAGCTGGGCGAGGCCGACGGCCGGGCCCGCGACCTGTGGCGCCGGGTCCGGTTCGTGCTCGACCAGGCCCGCGCCTGGACCGACACGACCAACGGCACGCTCCGCCAGTACCTGGCCTGGATCCGCCAGCAGACGGCGGAGGGCAGCCGGGTGGCCGAGGCGGTGCTCCCCGAGACCGACGACGACGCCGTCCGGATCATGACCGTCCACGCGGCCAAGGGCCTCGAGTTCCCGGTGACGATCGTGTCGGGCCTGTCGACGCGGCCGCTCAGCCGGCGCGCGGGGGCCGAGGTGGTGTGGCCGCCGGGCCAGCCGTGCCTCATCCGCGTCGGCCGGACGGTGGTGTCCGAGGCGTTCGAGGCCCACCTGCCGATCGACGAGCAGATGTCGCACGACGAGCGGATCCGCCTGCTGTATGTGGCCTGCACCCGGGCCCAGGACCACCTGGTGGTGTCGCTCCACCGGTCCGCCCGGGCCAAGCCCGCCGACTCCGCCACCCGGCTGACCAGCGCGGAGCTGCTGGCCGAGGCCCTCGGCGACCGGCTGGCCGACCTGCCGGTCATCGCCGCCCCCGCCGAGGCCCGGGCCACCGGCGCCGAGCCTCCGGTCGCCGCTCCGGGCCCGGCTCCGCCCGGCGCGGCTGCGCCCGCCGGCGACGGCCTCCCCGGCGTGCCCGACCTGGCCACCTGGCGCCGCGAGCGGGACGGCGCCCTGGCCGCCAGCGGGGTGGCCCGGACGGTGGCGGCCACCGCCCTCACCGACGACGGCCGGCCCGACGCGGTCGCGGACCCGGGGCTCCACAAGCGGCCCCGCGACCTCGACCTGCCGCCGTGGCAGAAGGGCCGCTACGGCACGGCCATCGGCCGGGCGGTCCACGGCGTCATGCAGACCGTCGACCTGGCCACCGGCGCCGGCGTGGCCGAGGCAGTGGCGGCCCAGGCGGCGGCCGAGGGGGTGATCGGCCACGAGGCGCGGATCCGGGCCCTGGTCGACGCCGCGCTGGCGGCGCCGTCGGTGGTGGCTGCCGCGTCGCGGCCCCACTGGCGGGAGCTGTACGTCGGCGTCCCGCTCGACGGCGGCCGCAGCCTGGAGGGCTACGTCGACCTGCTCTACCGGCGGGACGACGGGCTCGTGGTCGTCGACTACAAGACCGGGCCCACCGGCGTCGACGACGACCTCAACCCGCTCGTCGAGCGCTACCGGGCCCAGGGGGCGTCCTACGCGCTGGCGGTGGGCGACGCCACCGGCGAGCCGGTGGTCGACGTCGTGTTCGTGTTCCTCACCCCGGGCGGCGCGGTCGAGCGCTCGCTGCCCGACGTGGCCGCCGCGGTGGCCGACGTCCGCCGGCGGGCCGCAGCCGGCGACGAGGGCCTGGTGGTCGCGTGACGGTCGTCGATCCGAGCCCGGCCGTGGCGGGCGCACGGCCGGCGCCCATCCCCGGGTCGTCCGGGGGTGCGGCGCTACCGTCGCCTCCTGTGCCCGCGCCCGCCCCCGGCCCCGTCGACAGCGCCCTCGCCGGGGTCGTGCGCGAGCTGCCTGGCGGCGGCGAGGCCAGGCCCGGGCAGGCCCGGATGGCCGGGGCGGTGGCCGACGCCATCGCCACCGGGCGTCACCTGGTGGTCCGGGCCGGCACCGGGACCGGCAAGACGCTGGCCTACCTGGTCCCGGCCATCCTCTCGGGGAGGCGGGTGGTCGTCGCCACCGCCACCAGGGCGCTCCAGGACCAGCTCGCAGCCAAGGACCTGCCTTTCCTCGACCGCCACCTCGACCACGACTTCTCGTGGGCGGTGCTGAAGGGCCGGTCCAACTACGTCTGCGTCCAGCGCCTGGCCGAGCTGGCCCCGCAGGCCGGCCCGGCTGCCGGCCAGCTCGGGCTCGACGGCCTGGCGGAGCGGGCCGACCCGGCCGAGCTGGCCACGGTGGCCGGATGGGCGGCCGTCACGGCGACGGGCGACCGGGCCGAGCTCGACGTGGAGGTCGACGACGCCACCTGGGCCGCGGTCAGCACCGGCTCGCGCGACTGCCCCGGCGCCCAGCGCTGCCCCCGCGGCGACCGCTGCTTCGCCGAGGCGGCCCGCGCCCGGGCCGGGCAGGCCGACGTCGTGGTGGTCAACCTCCACCTCTACGGGCTCGACCTCGCCGCGGACGGCGCCATCCTCCCCGACCACGACGTCGCCGTCATCGACGAGGCCCACGTGGCCGACGACGTCATCTCGGCCACCACCGGGGTCGAGCTCGGTCCGGGCCGGTTCGTCCAGCTGGGCCGGGTGCTCCGGGGCATCCTGGCCGACGCCGGCGACACGGTCACCGGCGTGACCGACTCGGGCGGCGTCCTGGCCGGCGCGCTCGCCGGCCACCGCGACCGGCGGCTCACCGCCCCGCTGCCCGACGCGCTGGCCGGCGCCCTGGCGGCCGTCCGCCGCCGGGTCGAGCAGGCCCAGGCGGCGCTGCGGGGCATCCCCGACGAAGTGAGCGACGACGTCGCCGCCCGGGCGCTGCGGGCCCGCCAGGCCGCCACCGCGCTGCTCGAGGACATCGACGCCGTGGCCGTCCCCGACGACGCCCACGTCCTGTTCGTCACGGGTCCCGAGACCGCGCCCGCGCTGTGCCTCGCGCCGCTCGACGTCGCCGGCCTGCTGCAGGAGCGGCTGTGGTCGCGCCGCACCGCCGTGCTCACCAGCGCGACGCTCGCCCCGGGGTTCGGGCCCCGCCTCGGGCTGCCCCAGCGGGCCGACGACCTGCTCGATGTCGGCAGCCCGTTCGACTACCCGGCCAACGGCCTCATCTACTGCGCAGCCCGCCTGCCCCGCCCCACCGACGCCCGGTGGGCGGACGCGTCCCTCGACGAGCTGGCCGTGCTCATCGACGCGGCCGGTGGCCGGACGCTGGCGCTGTTCACCAGCTACAAGGCGATGCACCGGGCGGTAGACGCCCTGCGGCCCCGGCTCCCGTATCCGCTGCTATCTCAGGGCCAGCTGTCCAAGCCCGCGCTCGTGGCCCGGTTCGCCGCCGAGCCGGAGACGTGCCTGTTCGCCACGATGAGCTTCTGGCAGGGCATCGACGTCCCCGGCCCGTCGCTCAGCCTGGTCACGATCGACCGCCTGCCGTTCCCCCGCCCAGACGACCCGCTGCTCCAGGCCCGCCGGGAGCACGAGGGACCCGGCGCGTTCGCCACCATCGACGTCCCCCGAGCCGCCACCCTGCTCGCCCAGGGCGCCGGCCGCCTCATCCGCACCGCGACCGACCGAGGGGCGGTCGCCGTCCTCGACCCCCGCCTCGCGACCGCCCGCTACGGCCCCAAGATCGTCGCCACCCTGCCCAGGATGCGCCGCACCCGCGACCGCGCCGAGATCGTGGCCTTCCTCCACGACCTCCGGGGCGAAGGCTGACCGGTCCGACGGGCCCGGGCGGCGAAGAAGATCGAGAGCTCGGGGTAGACCGGCTGCTCGCTGCCAACCCGGCCGTCAGAACCCGAGCCGGTCGAGGGACCCGGGCCGGCGCTGCCAGTCCTTGTCGACCTTGACGTGGAGCTCCAGGTAGGCGCCCTCGGGCAGCTGCTCCCGAACCGCCGTCCCGACGGCCTTCAACACGGCCCCCTTGTGGCCGATGACGATGCCCTTCTGCGACTCCCGCTCGACCAGGATCTCGACCCGGATCACCGGCCAGTCCCACTCCGTGACCCGGGTGGCGATCGAGTGGGGCAGCTCCTCCCGGGCCACGGCCAGCAGCTGCTCCCGCACGAGCTCGGCCACCCGGAACGCCTCGGGCACGTCGGTGACCATGCCCTCCGGGTAGTAGCGGGGGCCCTCGGGCAGCCGGCCCACCACGTGGTCCACCAGCGGCCCGACGCCGTCGCCCGTGCGGGCCGACACGGGGAAGTACTCGGACAGGTCGAGCTCGGCCGCCGCCGCCAGCTGGGCGAGCACCTGGTCGGGTCGGGCGATGTCGACCTTGTTGACCACCACCACGGCGTCCCGGGGCACCCGCTCGGCCACCCACCGGTCGCCGCGGCCGAGGGGCTGGGTGGCGTCGATGACGAAGGCGACGACGTCGACGTCGCCCAGGGTCGACTCGGCGGCCGTGTTGAGCCGCTCGCCCAGCGCGGTCCGGGGCTTGTGGATGCCGGGGGTGTCGACGAACACGACCTGGGCGTCCGGGCGGTCGAGCACGCCCTGGATGCGGTGCCGGGTGGTCTGCGGCTTGTCGGAGGTGATGGCCACCTTCTCGCCGAGGATCCGGTTGAGCAGCGTCGACTTCCCGACGTTGGGACGGCCGACCAGGCTCACGAACCCCGACCGGAACCCGCCCGTCGGGTCGGGCTGGTCGGCTGCGTCCACCTCGGCAACCTACCCGGGCGGGCGCCGGGACCTGGGCCGGGTCCGGGTGGGGGCAGCGCGGCGATGCCGTCGACCTCGACCAGCTGGCCCTCGTAGCCGAGGAGGGCCACCCCGAGCAGCGTGCTGGGCGGGCGGTGGGGGGCCAGCCGCTCGGCGACGACCTCCCACGCGGCGACGAGGTCGGCCCGCGTGCCCACGACGTACACCGTGGTCCGCACGAGGTGCTCCGGCCCGGCGCCGTGCCGAGCCAGGACGGCGAGCAGGTTGTCGACCGCCCGGTCGGTCTGGCCGCGGTGGTCGCCGGGCGCGACCACGGCGCCGGCGCCGTCGAGCGGGCAGGCCCCGGCGGTGAAGAGGGTGGCCCCCGCCGGCGCGACCGCGGCGTAGTCGTACGGAAGCCCGGATGCGAGCCCGTCGGACGCCATCACCCGATCATCGCAGGGTGGCCCTCAGGGAGGAATGCCGGCCCGGCCTCGGAACCGGGCCGGCACGGCCCTGGGGGCGTCAGCCCTTCGCCTGGTCGCTGGTGACGAAGTTGACCCGCGGGTTCTCGCCGCTGAACAGACCCCACGGCGAGTCCCACCCCGGGACCTGCCACAGGTGGCCCATCCACATCGGGTTGTCGAACGGCATGCCCTTGTGCCCGCCGATCGAGTCGCACAGCTCCTCGGGGGTGGTGTCCGGCCCGACGACGAAGCTGCCGACGATGCACAGCGACGGGTGGACGTGCCAGGTGTCGTTGGGCCCGGTGAACCCCTCGGGGGGGTCCTCGCCCAGCACCGCGTAGCTCAGGCCGATCAGCGGTGCCTCCGGGCTGTTGCCGTTGTAGAGCAGCATCTCGGGCGCGGCCGGGTCGAAGCCGTTACGGATCAGCAACCGGGGGTTGAGGTAGTGGGCGCCGATGCCCGGCACGTACGGCGTGACCTGGAAGTAGCCGGCGGCCATCGCGTCGGCCGCGGTCAGGTACTGGGGGATGACGGCGCCGGCCGTCTGCAGCTCGCTCTGGAGCTTCAGTGCATCCGCCGGGTCGGTGATGTCCTGCCAGACGTCGGGCCCGTGGGAGTGCATGGTCGGCTGGTCGCTCTCGGTTGCGGCGCCGTTCTCGCCCTCGAGGGCGTTGGCGACGCTCCACTCGACGAAGGTGGCGATGCGCTCCTCGCGCTCGGCCTCGGGCAGGGACGCGAGGGTCTCGGAGCGGCGCCGGATCTGGTCGGCCAGGTACTCCTTGTTCATGTCCCGCAGCCGGGTGACCTCCGCGTCGGGCAGGTAGCCGGTCAGGGCCGCGAGGCGGGTGGCGTTCCAGTCGTCGCCGCCGCCGTCGGTGTGGCCGTGGTCCATCCCGGGCATCGCCGCCATGTCGTGGTCGTCGTGGCCGCCGTCGGCGTGGCCGTGGCCGCCGCCGAGCGACGGCACGACCGAGGCGCTCACCACGGCCATGAGCGCGACCGCTGGGACGCCGGCGGTGGCCAGGCCTGGGCGGCGGACCGCCCGCTCGACGAGCCAGCCGAACGCGATCGCGAGGGCGGCGACGGCGGCCACCACCTCGAGCGAGGTGGCCAGCGCGTCCGGGAAGCCGACCGACTCGGGCTCCTCCCCCGGCAGCCCGGCGGTGCGGGTCAGCAGCCACAGGGCGGCCACGCCGAGGTTCATCGCCGCGGTACCGAGCAGCCACGGGCGTCGGGGCCGCCAGCCGAAGCCGAGAGCGGCCGCCCCCACGAGCTGCGCCCAGCCGACGACCAGGAAGAAGACGCCGTGGGACGTCTGCTCGCTCAGGTGGTCCGGGGCGAAGGCGAAGTGGATGACGGCGGCGCCCAGCATGGCCAGGGTGGCCAGGTAACGGGCGACGTCACGGATGCTGTAGGTGTCCCCCGGTCCGGCGGCCGGCGGATGCGGTCTCGGCTCGTTGACCTCGTCGGTCGTCGTCGGCACGGCGACGTCCTCCCCTCTCGCGGCGGCCCGGATCGTGGTGTGACGGGCGGCTCATCGAGGATGTTACTCGCGGTAATCACATCAGGTAACCCCGTTCCTGGCCGGATCCCGCCAGTCCCTCCGAATCTCAGCGGTCGGCCTCGACCCGTACCCGCACCGAGGCATCGATCTCCTCGAAGCCCACCATCCCGCCCACGGCAGGCGGGACGAACCGCGGCGGTTCGGCGACCGCGTGGCCCACCACGACGTCGCCCACGCCGTCGCCGTCGTCGTCCACGACCTCGAGGCTGATCACCGTCGACGGCCGCCGTCCCATCTCCCCCAGCGACGCCTCGGCCTCCGCCGCCAGGCGGGCCAGGTCGTCCGGCGCGGCCGGGCCCGACGCCGCCCGGGACGCGGCGTCATTGAGCGTCGCGCGCAGGGCCGACGACGCGTAGAGGCCGAACATCACCTGCATGGCGAAGAACAGGAACAGCAGGAACACCAGGAAGCCGAACGCGGAGGAGTACACGCCGGTGCCTCCGTCGCCCTGGTCGCCCCGGCCGGCGAGGGCCTCGCGGCGGGCCGGGGTCACGACCCGGTCGGCGTGCCGATCTGGTCGACGTTGGCCTTGGTCTTCGTCTCCACGTCCTGCCACATGGCGTTGAACGCGACCCACATGGCCAGGCCGATCGCCGCCATGATCAACACGACGATCCCCGCGGAGATGACGCCTTCGCCCCGGTCGTCGGCGGCGGCCGCCCGCCGGGCGGACGTCACGGAGATGGGGAGGCTGGGCATGGACGGTCCTTTCACGTGTTGGCGAAGAGGCGCAGCGCCTCGATGAACGGCACGGCGAGGAAGATCACCCCGGGCACGAGCGTCGCCACGGTCACGGGGATCCAGACCTGCTGGGCGCGACGCTCCAGCGTCTCCACCAGCTCGCGGTGGACGTCCTTGCGGATCGACCGGGCCTCGTCTGCGATCAGCCGCCCCAGGTCGCCGGCCTGCCGGTTGAGGGCCAGGATGCTCACCAGCCTGTCCAGCGCGGCCACGTCGGCCACCGCGGCCCACTCCCGGAGGGCCTCGACCTCGGTCAGTCCCTGGCGGATGCGCCCGACCACCCGCTCCAGGTCGCGGCCGCAGGCACCCGTCCCCCGGGCCGCGAGCCGCGAGAGGGCGGCACCCAACGAGTAGCCCGCGCCCATCAGCATGCCGAGCTGCTCGGAGACCACGGGAAGCTCCAGGAAGATCCGGCGCTGCCACCGCTCCGACTCGGTGGCCAGCCGCTGCTCGACGACCAGGAAGGCCAGCACCGCCCCACCGCCGGTCGCGACCACGGCCAGCGGGCCGGCCAGCCCGGCGGCGACGCACACCGCGGCAGCAGCGATCAGCCCGGCGACGGCCCACGCCAACTGCCGCACCCGGAACGCGGTGACGTCGAGCGGCGAGTGGACCCGTTCCAGCCGCACCCCCAGCGGCTCGCTCACCCCGAAGGTCCGGGCCGCCCATCCGCCGAGCGATCGCGCGAGCGGGCCGATGACGTGGGCGAACGACTCGGCCGACATGATCGCCCCGGTCCGCCGGGCGGCCGACCCGCCGGGGACGTAGGGCGCCAGCCGGTCGACCAGCGGCCGCCGCCGGAACCACCGCAACTCGCTGAGCAACAGCGTCGACCCGGCGAACAGCGACAGGCCGACCAGCGCCAGCAGCCGGGCGCTCATGACCCCGGCCGCCGGGACGTGGGCGCGCTGCATCCGCTCACTGGTGCACCCCTTCGGGATGCACGCAGTGAGCGATCGGCCCTCCGGGCCGAGCAACGCACTGTGCTCACGATTCGCTCGCTTCGCTCGGTCCTCCGGGCCGAGCAACGCACTGTGCTCAAGATTCGCTCGCTTCGCTCGCTCATCGGTCGAACACCCGCTCCTCCTCCGGCAGCCGCAGCAGCCGCCCCGCCCACGCCCAGCAGGCGACGATGACGAGCAGCCCGACGGCCACCATCACCTGGCCCCACGGCGTCGCATAGGCCGCACGGCCGTTGCCGATGCTCATGCCGACGAGGGCCATGCCCAGCGGCACGAGCAGCACGAAGCGTCGCGCGAACCGGACCCCCGTCAGAACCTCTAAACCCATCGTTAGGGCGGACGGCCTAGGGCAACGGATCGATCGCGGTGGATGTGCCATCGCGCCGCCTTCATCGCCGTGCGACCGAGGCAGTTGCCGAAAGCCCGCTTCGGACGCCAAGCCTCAGGCCACACTGCGACCAGCCTCGACGGCCAATGGATCAGCAGTCGTGAGCAAGGTCGCGATCAGATCGATCACGCCAGCATCTGTGATCCGCTCCGGAAGGCCCTGTGCAGCACGAGTGCGCCGCACGAGATGAGCGATCGCATCACCCGCCAGCGCTTGGCTTTGATCACCGACGCGACTCATCGTCTGCTACCCCCGCATCCGACCGCCTGCCATGAACCGCTCCGTCCGGTCGGGGCCCGGGTCTTCGCCGTCTCGTACTGGGTCCGCCACCGCTGACGGGTGGTGATCTGCTGGGCGATGGCGGCGGCGTAGGTGTGTTCGTCGACCCGGGAGCGGCCGAGTAGTTCCCAGGTCCAGCGGCCGTCGGTGCCGGTGATGGAGAGCTCGTCGTGGTCGTCGGGGTCGATGCCGGCTTCCTCGAGGGCGGCGCGCACGACCGCGGCGCGGTCGGCCTTGTGGCCGGCGAGGGTCTTGCCTGTCCATTGCCGGGACACGAGCACGCGGCGGCCGCCGAGCCCGAGGTTGGCTCGGTCGTGGGCCTTGTGTTTGCAGTGGCCGGGGACCATCCCGGGGCCCGCGTCTTTCGGTTGGATCCCGAACCGCAGCCAGTTGGCGCAGGTCGGCGCGCACGGGAGCCAGCGGACTTCTTCGGCCAGCCGGTCGACGTGGGCGGTCCGGGCCGGCGACGTTTCGGTGTCGTCGTTGGTGGTGGCGTTGTCTTTGGGTAGGTACTTGCACTGGTAGCCGATCGCGCGGTCGGCGCCCGGGGACCCGGCGAGCAGGCCCTGGAGGTCGTCTTGGGCGCCGAACCGCACCACGTGGCCCGGCTGGGCGTCGTCGTTGGTGTCGAGGGTGTCGAGGGCCTGGTCCCAGGTCGGGAGCACCGCCCCGGTGGTGGGGTCGAGGTAGCCGCCGATCTCGGCGGACCATTGCGGCAGCCGCTCGACATAGACCGGCGTGTCGTGGGCGGGCCACCAGACTTGGTGGTAGGTGGCGGCCCGGACCTCGCGCACGACCCGACGGGGGATGGTGCCCCGCATGGCGGCGTGGAGGTGGGGGGCGAGGCGGCGTTGGGCCTCGATGGTGGCGAAGTACTGGACCCGGTAGCCGGCGCAGCGGCGCAGGTTCTGCCAGAACCGGTCCACCAGC
>JBKPHT010000025.1:0-13808 GCA_046730015.1 Actinomycetota bacterium | reverse complement strand
ACCGCCGGCCCCGGCGGGCACCGGCCGAGCCGGTCGACGGCGACCCGACCGCCGCCCCCGGCGGCGAGCCCGCGCTCCGCCGGCCCCCGGCCGAGCGGACCGCGCCCGGGCCCCGCCCGAGCCTGCCCCACGTGCCCGGCTTCGACGGCCTCCGGGCGATCGCCCTGCTGGCAGTGCTCGCCTTCCACCAGGGCTTCGAGGTGCTGAAGGGCGGCTTCCTCGGGCTGTCGAGCTTCTTCACCCTGTCGGGCTTCCTGGTCGCCACCCTCGTCCTGGCCGAGTGGTCCCAGGACGGCCGGCTGGCCCTCGGCCGGTTCTGGGAGCACCGGGCTCGCCGGATCCTGCCCCTGCTGATCTTCACCGTGGCGCTGGTGGTCGCCCTCCAGACCACGCTGCGGGTCGGGTCCGGCCCCGGCTTCGCCGGGGACGTCCTCGCCGCGCTCGGACAGGTCCTCAACTGGCGGTTCGCGTTCAGCGGCGACGGCTTCGCCAGCGTCCTCACCGACCCGTCGCCCGTCCAGCACCTGTGGCCGCTGTCGGCCCTGGTCCAGATGACGCTGCTGTTCCCGCTGGCGTTCGTGGGCCTCATGCGGCTCACGGGCCGCCGCTGGCGCACCGCCGGGGCCGCCTTCGGCCTGGCCGCGGTGGCGTCGTTCCTGCTGGCGTCGCAGGCCGCCGAGCGGTCGGGCAACGACGGGCTCGCGTACTACGCCACCTACACCCGGGTCGGCGAGCTGCTTGTCGGCGTCGTGCTCGCCTACGCGGTGCTCAGCCCGAGGATCCGCCGGGTGCTGGAGACGCCGGCCGGCGTCAAGGCCGTCCGGCTCGGCGCCCCCGGCGCGCTCGTCGTCCTGCTGTGGCTGTGGCACTCGACGAGCCTCTACAGCACCAACCTGTTCGGCGGCGTGACCGCCGTCAACGCGGTGCTCACGGCCTGGGTGATCCTCGCCGTGACCGCGCCCGGGCCGGTCGCCACCGGCCTCGGCAGCCTGCCGCTGCGGACGATCGGCCGCTTCGCCTTCGCCGCCTACCTGCTGCACTGGCCGCTGTTCCTGCTCATCGGCCCGCCCCGGATCGACCTGCCGGAGCTCGTGCTGTTCGCCGCCCGGCTGGGGGCGACGCTGGCCGCCGCCGTGGTGCTGACCTACGCGATCGAGCAGCCGTTCCGGCGGCGCCTCAGGGTGTCGCGCGGGCAGCTCGGCTTCGCCCTGGGGACGGCCATGGCGATCGTCGCCCTGGCCGCATTCGTGCTGCCCGAGCAGCCGCCCGCCAACGTGAGCCTCACGGTGGACGACGGCTCGGGCCCCGGCGACCTCGACGTCGTCGTGCCGAGCGGGGGCGAGGAGGAGCTGTCGCTGGCCATCGTCGGCGGGCCGCTGGCCGGGAGCCTGACCCCGGGCTTCGAGGCCTGGAACGGCGAGCACCCCGACGAGCAGGTCCGGGTCGCGACCCACGTCGCCGACGGCTGCCCGCTGGGCGGCGCCGGGGAGGTCCGCCTGGCCGGGGCCACCGTGGGCGACGACCTCGACTGCGTCGGCTTCGCCCCCCGGCTGCCGGAGCTGCTCGACGCAGCCGCCGCCGACGTGACGCTGGTCGTGCCCGACGTGGGCGACCTCGGCTCCCGCCGCATCGACCGCCAGTGGCGGCACCTGGGCCAGCCGGAGTACGACGCCTGGCTGCGCGAGCGGCTGTCCGACCTGGCCGACACACTCGAGTCCCACGGGAAGACGGTCGTGTGGGCCACCACGCTCCATGTCCGCCTCGAGCCCGCCGGCGAGGGAGACTGGACCGACGTGGCCGACAACGACCCTGCCCGCGTCGACCGGCTCAACGAGGTCGTCCGCGCCGTGGCCGGCGAGCACGGCGCCGCCGTCGTCGACCTCGACGCGTGGGCCCACCGGCTGCCACGCGGCGGCGAGTTCGGCGCCGAGCACCGGGCCGGCGGCCAAGCCCTCACCGAGGTCGGGGCGACGCAGGCCGCCGCCTGGCTCGTGCCCGAGCTGGCCGACCTGACCGGCGGCGAGAGCGGCGACGACGGCGACTGAGCCCGTGCCCGGCGGCGAGCCCTGGAGCCACAACCTCCACTACCACCGCCTCGTCCTCGGGCAGGTGCCCGCCGGGTGCCGGCGCGCTCTCGACGTCGGCTGTGGCGAGGGGCAGCTGGCCCGGGCGCTGGCGGACCGGGTGCCGGCGGTGGTCGAGCTCGACCGCGACGCGCCGACCCTCGATCGGGCCCGCCGGGCAGGCGGCCCCGGCGGCCTCGCCTACGTGCTCGGCGACCTGCTCGACGCCCCGTTCCCACCCGGCTCGTTCGACCTGGTGGCCTCGATCGCCACCCTCCACCACGGGGACACCGGGACCGGGCTCGGGAGGCTGCGCGACCTCGTCCGCCCGGGCGGGCGGCTGGTCGTCGTCGGCCTGGCGAGGTCCCGCTCCCTGGCCGACGTCCCCTACGACGTCGCCGGCTACGCGGTCTCCCGCGTCTACCGGCGGACCCGGGCCCACGAGCCGGTGACCGCCCCCACCGTGTGGCCGCCGCCGCTCACGTACGGGCAGACCCGGCGAACGGCCAGGGCGGCCCTCCCCGGCGTGAGGTATGGCCGGCACCTGTTCTTCCGGTACTCGCTGACCTTCTACGATCCGGGCGCGGCTCAACGAACTGGCCCCGGCTGACCGCCGCCGGGGTGCCATGCTGGGCCGGTGCCCCGGATCGTCGTCGAGCAGACCATCGACGCCCCGCCGCCGGTGGTGTGGCGGCGGCTGGCCGACATCGCCGACCACGTGTCGTGGATGGCCGACGCGGCGTCGATCCGGTTCACCGGCGACCGAAGGACCGGGGTCGGCACGACGTTCGAGTGCGAGACCCGGATCGGCCCCCTGCGGACCCTCGACGTCATGGAGGTGACCGAGTGGGACGACGAGCGGGCCCTCGGGGTCCGCCACCGGGGCCTGGTCACCGGCACCGGGCGGTTCACCCTGGGGCCCGCAGGCGCCGACCGCACCCGCGTGGTGTGGGACGAGGAGCTGGCGTTCCCTTGGTGGCTCGGCGGCGCCCTCGGCGGCCTGGCCGCCCGGCCCGTGCTGCGGGCGGTGTGGCGCGGCAACCTCCGCCGCCTGGCCGGCCGGGTGGCGGAGCAGGAAGCGGTGTGAGCGGGCACCCCGAGCCCCGGGCCGACCGGCCCCACATGCCGGGGTACGGCATCGCGCCCGCCGACGTCGGGACCGGGCTGCTGCCCTGGTCGTGGGCCGATGAGCGGCTGACCCGGTCCCACGACTACTGGCTGGCCACCCGCCGACCCGACGGCCACCCTCACGCCATGCCGGTCTGGGGCGTGTGGCTCGACGGGGCGGTGTGGTTCAGCTGCAGCATCCGGTCCCGCAAGACCCGCAACCTCGACGCCGACGGCCGCTGCGCGGTCACCACCGACGACGCGCTCGAACCGGTGGTGGTCGAGGGCGAGGCAGTGCGGGTGCTCGACCGGGAGGCGCTGGCCGGGTTCATGGCCGCGCTCGACGCCAAGTACGAGACGTCCTACGGCGCCGAGTTCGCCGACCCGGCGGTCAACGTGGTGTGGCGGGTGGCGCCCGCCCGGGCGTTCGGCCTACTGGAGAGCGACTTCCCGGGCTCCCCGACCCGCTGGACGTTCCCGCCCGGAGCCGACGACGGCGACCGCGGCTAGACGACCAGCAGGCAGCCGGCGTAGAGCAGCCCGGCGAGGGCCAGGCAGGCGAGCACCGGGAGCGGCGAGCTCCGGCCCAGGCGGGGGCTCCAGTACCACAGGATCCAGCCGCCGACCGCGCCCGCCACCAGGCCGCCGATGTGCCCGCCGATCGAGATGCGGGGCGCGACGAACGTGAAGATCAGGTTGATCACGATGAGCGGTCCGATGCCGGTGGCGAACGGGTCGATGCCCCGGGACCGCATGGCCACGAACGTCGCCGCCATCAGCCCGAACACTGCGCCCGAGGCCCCGACCGTGGGCCGATCGGGGTCGAGGACCAGCACCAGGAACGAGCCGCCCAGCAGCGACAGGGCGTAGAGGGACGCGAACGCCCACTTCTTCACCGCCGGCTCGAGCAGCATGCCGAGCTGCCACAGCAGGAACATGTTGAACCCGACGTGCAGCAGGTTGACGTGGAGGAAGCCCGACGTGATCGGCCGCCACCAGTCCCCGGCGGCGACCGCCGGGCCGTACAGCGCGCCCTGGCGGAACCACTCGTCGGCGCCGCCCGCGGTCTGCCCGGGCGACAGCATCTCGGCCACGAAGATGGCGAGGTTGGCCGCCACCAGGGTCATCGTGACGACGGGCCGCGTGGCCAGCGCGCCGGCCCGCACGACCTTCTGCCGGCCGCCCTTGGCGCACTCGGGGCAGTGGAACCCGACCGAGGCCTGGTGCATGCACGCGGGGCAGATGGGCCGGTCGCACCGCTGGCAGCGGACGCCGGCCCGCCGGTCCTCGTGGCGGTAGCAGGTCTGGAGGTCGGTGGCCAAGGCCACCAGGCTACCGGGACCGGCCCCTCCCTCCCCGTCAGGCGGGGTCTTTGAGGGAAAGCGGCAGCTGTTCGAGCATTTTCCTGCACGGACGTCACCCAGAGCCCGAGGCGATACCGGTCGGTCGGGCGAACCCGAGGTCATAGAGGTCGGGGGCCGACCGCTATCGCCTCGGGAACGACCGAACGACCGGTATCGCCTCACCGGGACGACGACCGAACGACCGAACGGCTCAGCCCGGGACCGGGGCCGGATCGGGCGCCACGCCGAGCCGGCGGGCGAGAGGGGCTAGGCGCGACCGGGCCTCGGGGTCGAGGCCGTCCCGCCTGACCGCGTCGTAGACCCGCTCCTGGGCGGCGTCGAGGCCGACGTCGACGGCCAGCTCGCGGGCCAGGCGGACCATGCCGGCCGCGGCTGCCACCCGGGGGTCGTCGAGATCGGCGGCGGCCTCCTCGACCGCCCGGGTCACGGCACGGGCCAGGAGCGCAGCCGCCCGGGGCGACGCCAGCCGGACGCCCTCCTGGCGGGCCTCCCGGGCCAGCGCACGGACGGTCCGGTAGTCGCCGGGGTCGGTCGACCCGCCCGCGGCCGCCACCGCGACCTCGAGCCGGCGGGCCAGCGCCAGCTCGATCGGGCCCCGCAGCTCCGGCGCCAGCGGGGTGTCCGCCACGGCCAGGGCGGCCAGCGTGTCGTGGTGGTCGGACCGGAGCTGGTCGTAGGCCGCCACGAATCGGTCGGCCAGCGCCTGGGCGGTGGCCCGGAGCAGGTCCTCCCCCACCCCCGGCAGCGCGCTCTCCAACCCGAACTCCCGGGGCCCGAACCGGTCGACGACCATCCGCAGCAGCCCCGTCACCCGCTCGCCCCGCCGGGTGGCCCGGACGAGCTCGGCCACGTCGTCGCCGTCGCGGGCGCCGGCCGCCGGGCGGACCGCGCCGAACACCTCCAGGCCGCCCAGGTGCAGCGCGGCGTAGGCCCAGGTGGTGCACCCCCGGGTCCGCCGGTGGGTGATCGCGACCCGGCCGGCCGACACCCGGACCCCGCCCCGGTCGACCGCCTCGTGCAGCTGCCGCTCGATCTCGAACCCGGCGATCCGCTCGGCGGCGGCGTCGCCGGCGAGCAGGTCGGTCAGCGCCAGGTGGGCCGCCACCCGGCCCGGCTCGACCCGGCTCGGGTCGACGTGCCGCTGCCACACCCGGCGGCCGTCGCCCTCGTCGGGGTCGTTGCTCACGGCCTCGGCCAGCGCGTCGAGCACCGCGTCGACCGGGGGCGACTCGCCCAGCTCGGCCAACAGGTCGGCGCAGCGCGCCGCGTACCGCATGATCTGCACGGTCTCGAGGCCGGCCAGGTCGTTGAAGAACCAGCCGCACGATGTGTACATCAGCAGCGCGTGTCGCTGGCTCTCCAGCAGCGTCAGCGCCTCGACCACGGCCTGCGGCCCGGCCGCGCCGCCCACCACGTGGGCGTCGGCGAACCGCTCGACGCTCGTGGCCCCGAGCAGCAGGTCGACGTACGCGTCGCGGGCGGCCCACGGGTCGTGCAGCACCGCCGGCCCCCGCCGGTCGAACACCTCGACCGCGGCGTCGCGCATCCGGTCGAACGCGGCCCGCAGCGGCCCCCGCCAGGCCTGGCTCCAGCCGGGCTCGCCGCCGGTGTGGCAGCCGCAGTCCTCCATCCACCGGCCGACGCCGTGGACGCACGACCAGGCCGACAGGTGGACCCGGGCCTCGTGGGTCGGCGGGTGGTCGGTCAGCCAGTCGGCCAGCCGCGGCAGGGCGACGCCCCGGCGGTCGGCCTCGACGGTGAGGGCGTAGGCGACGCCCCGGTCGGCGTAGTGGTGGTGGTGGCCGAAGGTCTCGCCGTCGCAGGCCACCGACACCAGCCCGTCCGAACCGCTGCGCACGATGCGTCCGACCACGACCTGACTGGGGAAGCCGCCGAACGCGACGTCGTGGGAGATCGGCCCGTCGTAGACGACGAGGTCGACGCCGAGCGCAGGGTCGTCGGGGTGGCGCCACCGGAGGGTGGCCGGCAGGTCTGCACCCACGGCCGCCTTCCAGCGGCCGTGCCCGGCGAGCGGGCGGGTGCCGGCGATCTGGCCGGGGGCGAGGATCGTGAACCCCACGCCCTCCTCGGCCAGCGCGGCCAGCACCCGCTCGTCGACCGCGGTCTCCGGCAGCCACATGCCCTCGGCCTCGCGGCCGAACCGGTGGCGGAAGTCGGCCAGGCCCCAGCGGATGTGGGTCCGCAGGTCGCGAT
Organism: Actinomycetota bacterium; assembly: GCA_046730015.1. Taxonomy (GTDB): domain Bacteria; phylum Actinomycetota; class Acidimicrobiia; order Acidimicrobiales; family VFJN01; genus ZC4RG19. The sequence goes on along the minus strand of JBKPHT010000025.1, from coordinate 7,060 downwards.
CGTTGCACAGCGGCAGGATGGCGTGGCCGTACGCCTGGGCGATGGCCCGGCGGGACGTCCGGTCGGCGGCCACGATCCGCTCGTAGACCTCGGGGGCGTGCTCGTCGAGCCAGGACAGCAGCGTCGGGCCCACGTCGAACGACAGGCGCTCGTAGTTGTCGACGATGGCGACGATGCGACCCTGGTCGTCGAGGATGCGGGCCCAGCCGTTGGGGCGGTAGCACTCGGCGGTGATCCGCTCGTTCCAGTCGTGGAACGGCGCGGCGGTCGGCTGGCGCGGCACGACCTCGGTCCAGGGGTTCTCCCGGGGCGGCTGGTAGAAGTGGCCGTGGAGGACGAACGCGACGTCGGCCATCCGGCGACACTACCGGCGCCCTGTGACAGCGCCGGGCCCGAGGCCTCACCCCGCGGGAAAGGTCGCCGCGGTCGCCTCGCCGGCGTCGCCCGTGTCGCCCGCCGTGCCGGCCGTGCGGGTCGCCCGGCCGATCCGGTTCCGCAGCAGCCACTGGACCATCAGCCCGCTGAACGCCAGCATCCCCGCGGTGAAGAACCCGGCCCGCTCGTTGCCGCTGGTCAGCGACACCACCACGCCGACCAGCGTGGCCCCGAAGCCCTGGGACAGGTCGAAGAACACGGAGAAGGTGCCGACGGCATGGGTCCGCTCCTCCTCGGGGGCGGCCGCCATCACCGCGGTGAACAGCGACGGGTACATCAGCGACATGCCGGCCGCCAGGCCCACCGCGGCCAGCCACAGCGACGGCACCGACCCCCAGAGGGCCACCAGCCAGATGCCGGCCGTGACGCCGATCAGCGCCATCGTCGAGCCCCGGCGCCAGCCCAGCCGGTCGGGCAGGCGGGCGCCGACGATGCGGATCACCAGCACCAGCCCGCCGTACAGGGCGAGGATGCCGCCGACGCTGTCGAGGCCGATGTCCTCCGCGTAGAGCGGGGCGAAGGCGGCGAACGCGGTGAACGGGATGAGGCCGAGGAACAGGATCACGCCCGGCCACAGGGCGTCGGGCTGGAGGAACGGCCGGTCGCCCACGGCGTCGGGCGGCACGACCTTGCCCCGGGGGATCCAGGCGCCGGCCAGCGCCGCCAGCAGGCCCAGCAGGCCGAGCACGAGCCAGACGGTGGTGAAGCCGTGGTCGACCAGCGCCTCGCCCACCGCGGGGCCGATGGCCAGCCCGGCGTAGAGCGAGACGGAGAAATAGGACGCGGCCTCGCCCCGGCGGTGGTCGGGCGCCAGGTCCTGGGCCGCGGTCGCCACCCCGACGAACACCGCGGCCTCCCCCGCCCCGGTGAACAGGCGGGCGATCACGAGGATCCACAGCTCGGTGGCGAGGGCGTACGCGACGATCGACAGCGCGACGACGATCGACCCGGCCACGACCAGGATGCGGCGGCCCCGGGTGTCGCCGACGCGCCCCACCCACGGCCGCAGCAGCGCGGCCGACACGGAGAGCGCGGCGACGCCGACCCCGACCTCGAACCCGCCCCCGTCGAGCTCGCTCTCGATGAACCGGGGCACCGTGGGCAGCAGGGCGCCCATCGCCACGAAGTAGGCGAAGGAGGCCAGCATGACGACGGCGAACTGGGGGCTGAGCAGGCTGCGCTCGTCGGCGTCCAGCGGCTGCGGGGGAACGTCACCGATCACGACGGGTGACTGCCTACCACCCACGGGCCGGGAATCACCAAGCGGTTCCGGGAGGCGGGGCAGGCAGCGACGACCGGGCGACGCCGGGGCGCCGGTCAACCCTCGGCCGGGACCAGCCAGCGGACGGCGAGCGGGGGGAGGGTGAGGACGGCGGAGTCGGGTTGGCCCTGCCACGGGGTGCCGTCGGTCTCGACCTCGGGCTGGACCACGCCGCTGCCGCCCCACCGCTCGTCGTCGGTGTTGAGCACGTCGACCCACCGGCCGCCGGACGGCAGGCCGAGGCGGTAGCCGTGCCGGGGCACCGGCGTCAGGTTGGCGACGCAGGCCACCGGGGCGCCGGCACCCGCCCCGGCGCCGGCCGGGCCGGCGGCGAGGCGGAGGAAGGCGTAGATCGAGCTCTCCCGGTCGTCGGCGTCGAGCCAGGCGAAGCCGGACGGCACCGTGTCGCCCGACCACAGCGCCGGGTGGGCGGCCTCGACCCGGTTGAGCTCCCGCAGCAGGTCGCGCACGCCCCGGTGACGGGGGTCGTCGAGGAGGAACCAGTCGATCTCGCGGTCGTGGCTCCACTCCCGCTCCTGCGCCAGCTCCGCCCCCATGAATAGGAGCTGCTTGCCCGGGTGGCACCACATCCACGCGTACAGGGCCCGCAGGTTGGCGGACCGCTGCCACTGGTCGCCCGGCATCTTCCCCAGCAGCGAGCCCTTGAGGTGCACGACCTCGTCGTGGCTGAGCGGCAGCACGAAGTTCTCGCTCCACGCGTAGGTGAGCCCGAACGTCAGGAGGTCGTGGTGCCAGCGGCGGTGCACCGGCTCGGTGGAGAAGTACTGCAGCGTGTCGTGCATCCAGCCCATGTTCCACTTCTGGCTGAACCCGAGGCCGCCGGCGTCGACGGGGCGGGACACGCCACCCCAGGCGGTCGACTCCTCGGCCACCGTGACCACGCCGGGGATGTCGCGGTGGATGACCGTGTTCATCTCCTGCAGGAAGCCGATCGCCTCCAGGTTCTCCCGGCCGCCGTGCCGGTTGGGCACCCACTCGCCGTCGCGCCGCGAGTAGTCGAGGTAGAGCATCGATGCCACGGCGTCGACCCGCAGGCCGTCGACGTGCATCTCCTCCAGCCAGTAGCGGGCGCTGGAGATGAGGAAGTTGCGGACCTCGTGCCGCCCGAAGTTGAACACCAGCGTGCCCCAGTCGGGGTGCTCGCCCTGGCGGGGGTCGGCGTGCTCGTACAGGGCGGTGCCGTCGAACCGGGCCAAAGCCCACTCGTCCCGGGGGAAGTGGGCCGGCACCCAGTCGATGATGACGCCGATGCCCCGCCGGTGGAGGTGGTCGACCAGGTCGCGGAACCCGTCGGGGTCGCCGTGGCGGGCGGTGGGGGCGAAGTAGCTGGTGACCTGGTAGCCCCACGAGGGCACGTAGGGGTGCTCGGTGGGCGGCAGCAGCTCGACGTGGGTGAAGCCGAGGTCGGCGACGTGGTCGGCCAGCCTCTCGGCCAGCTCGCGGTACCCGAGGCTGCGCCCGTCGGGGTGCCGCATCCACGAGCCGAGGTGGGCCTCGTAGACCGCCATCCGCTCGTCCCACGGTCGCGACCGGGCCCGGCGGGCCATCCACTCGCCGTCGCCCCAGGGGTGCGAGGACCGGAAGATCACGCTGGCGTTGGCCGGCGGCATCTCGGTGGCCTGGGCGAACGGGTCGGCCTTGAGCCGGGTGATGCCGTCGGACCCGACGACCTCGAACTTGTAGCGCTGACCGGGCCGGGCCTCGGGGACGAACAACTCCCACACCCCGGACGCGCCGATGGCCCGCATCGGGTGGACCCGGCTGTCCCAGCCGTTCCAGTCGCCGGTCACCCGGACGGCCCGGGCGGACGGCGCCCACACGGCGAACGCGGTGCCCTCGGTGCCCTGGTGGGTCCGGGGGTGGGCGCCGAGCACGGTCCACAGCCTGTCGTGGCGGCCCTCGCCGATGAGGTGGACGTCGAGGTCGCCGAGCGTGGGCCAGAACGGCCAGGGGTCGACGACGGTGTGCTCGCCGCCGCCGTCCCAGCCGAAGGTCACGGCGTAGCCCGGGGCGGGGGCGGCGTCGAGCAGCACCTCGAACACGCCGGCGTCGTGGACCAGGCGCATGGCGCGGCCCTCGAGGGTCGCGGTGGCGGCGCCCGGGCGCCAGGTGCGGACGACGATCTGGCCGCCCTCCTTGTGCACCCCGAGCACCCGGTGGGGATCGCGGCGGGTCCCCGACGCGATGGCGTCGAGCCCGGGATCGTGGCGTGGGCGGCCCATCAGGACGCGAGGGCCAGGGTCCGCCGCACCGCCGACGCCGGGATGTCGACCCAGTCGGGCCGATGGGCGATCTCGTAGGTGACCTCGTAGACCGCTTTGTCGAGCTCGAACGCACGGAGGATGCGGCGGCGGTCGTCGGCGTCGGCGGGCAGCAGCACGTCGATGCCGGGCACCGCCTGGTAGGCCTGCCAGAACTGGTCGACGGCCCGGGCCTCCCAGGCCTCGCTGAGCGCCACCAGCTCGGGGTCGACGTCGCGCCCCCACTCGGCCAGGCCGGTGCGGGCGGCGTAGTGGAAGGACCGGACCATGCCGGCGACGTCGCGCAGCGGCGACGACGCCACCTGCCGCTCGGCGACCGGCCGGACGGGCTCGCCCTCGAAGTCGAGGACGAACCAGCCGGCGTCGGCCAGGAGGAACTGGCCGAGGTGGAGGTCGCCGTGGATCCGGAAGGCGGGCCCGGGGTCGACGCTGGTGACGAGGTCGGTGAGCACCGCGTCGACCGCCGCCACGTCGACCAGCGCGGCCGCCTTCTCCTCGCCCTCCTCGCCGCCCTCGGGCTCGGCTGCGGCGGCCGAGAGGCGGGTGAGCTGGGCCCGGAAGCCGTCGAGCCAGGCCGCCGGGTCGGCCTCGCGGGTGCCGAAGGCGTCGGCCAGCGCGAGGTGGAGGCGGCCGGTGACCTCGCCGAGCGTGCCGGCCTCGGGCCCGAAGTCGCCGCCGGCCTGCTCGGGCGGCAGGCCGCTGGCCAGGAGGTCGCGGAGCGACGTGTGGGCCAGGTTCCAGGCGTCCGTCGAGCCGAGCAGGTACTGCCGGACGACGGCCAGGTCGGCGCCCTCGTAGCGGAGCTCGGCGAGCTGGGGCACGACGTGGGGGAAGCCGGCCTCGCCCAGCACGTCGGTGATCTCGACGTCGGGGTTGGGCTCGGGGTGGACGCGGCGGAACAGCTTGAGGATGAGGCGCTCGTCGTAGACGAGGGACGTGTTGGACTGCTCCACCGGCAGCGGGCGGGCCACCGTCGCCGACTCGTCGGGGGCGACCTTGTTGAGCACGTCGAGGGCGAGCTCGGGGTCGACCAGCGCGTCGTACCAGATCCAGCCGTCGAGCTCGCCGACCGTGACCCGCTCCTTGCCCTGCAGGAAATCGCGCTCGGACGGCGACGGCCGGCCGCCCAGCACCACCTGGTAGGTGGCCCGATCGCCGGCGGCGTCGACCGCGTCGACGAGGTACCAGGCCAGGGCCGGGTCGCCGTCGCGCCGGTCGAGGGTGGTCAGCGAGACCGCGGCGGGAGGCTCATGGCCTGCGAACCACCGCTGCCGGGGGAGGAAGTCGCCCAGCAGCGGTGCCAGCTTCTCGGCCAGATGGTCTGGTTCGTCGAGGCGTGGCACCTTATCTGCCTAGCACTGTTGGGGGGACCGCCGGAACGCTCGTGACCGGTGGCACAAGCGCGGTGGCCCGCGACCAGGGAGTACCCCGGAGGGTGGTCGCTCAGCCGGGCCGGCGGGGGGCCGGTGGGGGCTACGGGTCCGGGCCCGGGTCAGGTGCCGCGGCTCAGCTTATGCACCCGCTCGAAGGCAGGTTCCGGGGGTCGGGGACGGTCGTGCGGTTGTAGATCGCGGTGAGCAGCGACTGGGGGCAGACCTGCCGCCCGTTGACGCGGATCTCCAGGTGGAGGTGGGGCCCACTGCTGTTGCCGCTGTTGCCGCTGACGAGGATCTGGCTGCCGGCCTGCACCTTGGCGCTCTCGGCGGACAGCTGCCGGCTCCCGTGGCAGTAGGTCCAGCGGTTGCCGTCGGCGTCGGTGATGGTCACCCCGATGCCACAGCTGCGGCACGGGTCCTGCAGGTAGCAATTGAAGGGGTTGTCGTAGACGGCCGCGACGGTGCCCGAGCGGACGGCGTAGATCGGTGTGCCGGCCGGGATCCCCCAGTCCCAGGCCGGATAGTCGTGGTGGGGGTTCTGGAGCGCCCGGGGGTTGCGGTCGAGGAGGGCGCGAGGCCCAGGGAGCGCCCACTGTCCGTCGCTGCCTTCGACGCTGCCGGACGGGAACTGCTTCTTGTACTCCTCCCACTTGGCCATCACGATCGGGACGTACTTCTGGGTCTCCTCGAACGGCGGGATGCCGCCGTACTGCTCGACGGCCCCGGCACCGGCGTTGTAGGCGGCGATCGCCAGCGGCCACGAGCCGAACTTCTCGTACAGGTCGAGGAGGTACTTGGCGCCGCCTGGGATGGCCGACTCCGGCTTGCACGGGTCGACCCCCCGCTCCGCCGCCGTGGCCGGCATGAACTGCATGATCCCCTTGGCGCCCTTCGGGGAGTCGCGGCGGCAGGCGATGACGTCGGGGTCGAAGTGGATGGACTCCTGCCAGGCGACGGCGGCGACGAGCCGGGGGTCGATGCCGAGCGCGGCGGTCGCATTGAAGATGTCGGCGTACGGGATGCCGGACACGACGCCGGCGTCGAGGGCCGACGTGGCCTTGTACTGGTCCCAGGTGGCCTTGACCTTCTCGAGGTAGCCGCCCGGGGCCGTCGGGTCCTCGTCGGGGATGTTCCCGTCGGCGTCGGGGAGCATGTGGAAGGCGGTGATGGCGGCGGGCCAGCTGCCGTGCTGCTCGAACAGCTTGACGAGCAGGTCGGCGCCCAGGGGGATGGCGTCGGCCGGGTCGCACGGGTCGGCCTCCAGGTCCCGGGCGATTCCTGGCGGGACCTGCATGATGCCGAGCCGGCCGGTGGGTGTGGCCTGGGTGCAGTCGATGATGCCCGGGGTGAACCCGTTGGTCTCGACCCACGCCACCGCGGCGAGAAGGCGGGGGTCGATGCCCTGCTCCTTGGTCTTGTTGAACAGGTCGGCGTGGGGGATGCCCGCGACGTCGCCGGCGGTCAGGCCCTGGTTGCTCCAGCCCGGCGAGTCGTCGTTGCCGCCGAACATGCCGAGGGTCAGCATGAGGGTCACGAGGCCGCACAGCATCACCGGCATGGAGATGCTGACCGTCGCCTTTTTCCGCTTCCGCCGGTGCTTCTCGCGGCGGCGGGCCCGGCGCCGGAGGCGGAGCAGCCGGCGGGGTGACAGGCGCGACCTGACGAGCCGCCCCGCGGCGCCCGCGACCCGGCCCGCCGCCCCGAGC
>JBKPHT010000024.1:0-14019 GCA_046730015.1 Actinomycetota bacterium | reverse complement strand
CAGGCGGCGGGCACGACCTCGATCTCGCCGTGCATGCCGTACTCGTAGTGGCCCGGCAGGTGGCAGGCGTACTCGACCGTCCCGGGCTCGTCGAACGTCTGGGTCGTGACCGCCGTGCCGCCCGCCGCGACCGACACCTCGCCGGGGACCGACGGGTGCGCCGCATGGGTGCCGGTCCTGTGGCGGGCGTGCAGCGCCTCGTCTCCGACGATCAGCTCGTGGGCGATCGGGTCGCCGTTCACCACCACGAACCGGACCCGGGTCCCCTCGACCACCCGCAGGTCGACCGGCTCGAACAGCGAGTGCTCGACGTCGAGCTCCACCGTCACCGGGCCGGGGCCGAGGGTCGTGGTGACGGCGTCGTCCGCCGTCGCCGCCGCCACCCCGTACCCGCCGGCCGCCACCGCGGCGGCGGTCGCGACCGCGGCCGCCGCCCACGACCAGCCGGGCCGCCTCACGCCGGCACCTCCCGGCGCCGGCGGGTCGAGCCGACCACGATCACCGCCACGCCGGCCGCCGCCCCGGCCGCCACCGGCCACAGCGCCGAGCCCGAGGGCTCCGGCAGCACCGGCACCGCGTCCGGCTCCCCGACCCCCGCGTCGACCAGCGACGGCGTCACCCCGGGCGTGGCCGACACCGCCAGGTCGTAGTCGAGCTCGGCGGCGGGGGCCGACAGGGCCATGTGGGTGAGCCACATGTCCTCCGGCACCCAGCCCATGTTGACGTCCGACCGCAGGTCGTCGAGCAGGGGGTTGGACGCCTGCTCGCTGCGGTCGACGGTCAGGCCGGTGCCGCCGGCCAGCAGCTCCGGCTCCTCGTCGGTGAGCAGGAACACGTCGGCCTCGACCTCGCGGTCGCCGTCCAGGCCGAGGCCGAGGATGCGGACCGGCACCCATGGGTCGTCGGTCGGGATCGTGGCCATGATCGGCGTGCTGTCGCCCGCGCCCTGACCCAGGTCGGCGGCGCGCTGGGCGTCGAACCGGGCGGCCATGAACACCGGGCTCCGCTCGGCGTAGAAGTCGAGCACCTCGGGGGCGTCGGGGGTGAGCAGGAAGCCGTTCTCGGCCGCCCACCGCCCCACCTCGTCGCCGCCGCCCTTGAGGACGGTGATGTCGAGGGCGTCGATCTCGGTCTCCAGCACGATCTCGAGCTCGGCGGACCGGTCCGCCCCGGCGGCCTCCAGCACCTCGTCGTCGTTCGCCGGCGGCGCCACCTCCTGGGCCAGGCGCTGCAGGGTCCAGTCGCCCGCCCGGGTCACCTCGGTCGGGACGGCGGGCAGCGGGACGATCGAGCCGACCTCCTCGCCCTCGCCGGTGAACTCGAACGCGGTCACGTACCGCTCGACGCCACCGGCGTACGCCGCCAGCGTGGTGGTTCGGACCAGCTCGATCGTGCCGTTCTCCCCGACCAGGCCCCCGCAGGCGTCGGCCGGCGCGGCCGCCACCACCAGGACCGGCAGCGCCGCCGCCGCCGCTGCGATCAGCCGTCTCATGTCGTCCCTCCTCCGTCGCTCCCCCGCCGCGGGGGCTCGGCGGGTACGACGACGGCGGCCGCGGCTGCGGTTCCCGTCCGCGACCTGCTCGCGGGCTAGGGGCTACGTCCGGACGAGTTCGTAGGCCGGGTTGAGGACGGCCAGCCGGTTGCGGTGGAGGCCAATGGTGCCCTCCACGATCATGTGGGTGCCGACCTCGACGCCGCCCAGGCTGCGGCGCCCGAGGAACACCACCGCCAGCCCGCCGGTGCCGTCGTCGAGCAGCAGCTCGAGCACCGGGGCGTCGTGCTGGGGGGCGACCCGCATCGATACGACCCGGCCGCCGACCCGCACCCGGTCGCGGTAGCGGATCCCGGCGATCGGGTGGCAGCCGGGCAGCGCGCTCGCCCGCACCTCTCCGTCCGTGGACGCGAGGGTCGTGGCCACGGGCGCGGGGTCGCCGTCGGCGCCTCTCAGGCCGGCCGGCTCCGCAGTGGCCGCGCCGACGATGACCGACAGCGGCACCTTGGCGTCGTCGATCGAGTCGAACTGGAACGGCACAGTGGTGACGTTGGCGTGGGGCAGCCGGGAGATCTCCTCCTGGATCGACTCGGCCGTGCGGTCGTGGAGGATCCGGTGCCACAGGCCCCGGAACTTGCGGTCGGGCAGCAGCACGCTGACCTCGGTCTCCCCGTCGGACAGCTCGCGGGCCACGGTCTCGACCGCGGTCCGGGTGAGGCGCCGGTCGGGGCATTCGACCAGCTCGAGCGACACGCGCTGGAGGCCGAGGCGGCCCCACTCGTCGGCCAGGCGGCGGGCCGCCTCGTCGTCGATGACGAAGTGGACACAGCGCAGCTCGTCGGGGGTGAGGGTCCGGGCGTACTGGATGGCCCGGGCGCTGGCCAGGTCGAGCCGGTCGACGAACACCAGCACGACGTGGCGGCGGAGGATCTTGGCCGTGGCCGCGGCGGGCACGTCGGCCTCGAGGTGGGCGGCCTCCCGGACGTACTGGCGGTTGAGCCGCAGGAACACCACGACCAGCAGCGGCAGGATGATGAGGATGGCCCAGGCGCCGTCGGCGAACTTGGTGACCGCGATGACGAGGGCGACCACGGCCGACAGCAGGGCGCCGAAGCCGTTGATGAGCACGCCCTTGCGCCAGCCCCGCTCCCGCTTGCGGATGTGGTGCTTGGTCATGCCGGCCTGCGACAGCGTGAACCCGGTGAACACGCCGATGGCGTAGAGCGGGATGAGCCGGGTGACCTCGGCCCCGGTGATCACGACCAGCAGGGCGGCGGCCAGGGCCAGGGCGATGATGCCGTTGGAGTAGACGAGCCGGTGCCCGCGCTTGGTGAGCTGACGGGGCAGGAAGCTGTCCCCGGCCTGGAAGCTGGCCAGCCGGGGGAAGTCGGCGAACCCGGTGTTGGCCGCCATGACCAGGATGAGCATGGTGCCGGCCTGCAGCGAGTAGAAGAGCACGTCGCCGAGGGCGCCCCCGCCGAACACCGCCTCGCCGATCTGGGAGATGACCGTGGGCGACCCGGTCTCGAACGGGGTGACGTGAATGTGGGCCGCCAGCGCCGACAGGCCGAGGAACATGACGCCCAGCCCGGTGCCCATCACCACCAGGGTCTGGCGGGCGTTGCGCCACTCCGGCTTGCGGAAGGCGGGGACGCCGTTGGAGATGGCCTCGACGCCGGTGACGGCGGCGCCGCCGGAGGCGAACGCGTGGAGGACGTCGAAAAGCTTGACCCCGAGCAGCAGGCCGACGCCCGACGCGGCGCCCCAGTGGAGCTGGCCCTCGACGGGCCCGTCGAAGGTCGGCAGGTCGCCGGACAGGTACTTGACCAGGCCCAGCCCCAGCAGCGCCGCCATGGTGAGCATGAAGAAGTAGGTGGGGATCGCGAAGATCTTCCCCGACTCCTTGACCCCGCGGAGGTTGCCGAGAGCGATGAGCCCGATGAAGAACAGCGCGATGGGCACGCGGTAGGGCTCGAGGGCGTCGAAGGCGGACGTGAGCGCGGCGGTGCCGGCGGAGGCCGACACGGCGACGGTGAGGATGTAGTCGGTGAGCAGCGACGCGCCGGCCACCTGCGCGGCGGTGATGCCGAAGTTGTCCTTGGTCACCAGGTAGGCGCCGCCGGACGACGGGTACTCCTTGATCGTCTCCCGGTAGGACAGGATCAGGAAGCCGAGCACCACGCACATCGCGACGGTGATGGGCACCACCAACGAGAAGGCGACGAGGCCTGCTACCGGGATGAGGACGTGGAGGATCTCCTCGGTGGCGTAGGCCGACGACGACAGGTTGTCGGACGCGAACACCGCGAGGGCCGTCGGCTTGCCGAGCCGCTGGTGCTCCAGCTCGTCGCTGTGCAGCGGCTTGCCCAGGACCTTCCGCTTGAGCCGGTACGACAGGGAGTCGGGCGGCAGCGGGACCCGCACGTCGGCCGGGGCCGACACCGGGCTCGGGGCGTCGGCCGGCGCCTCGGGCTCGGGGGGCAGGGTCTCGATCGCCACGGGTCACGCTCCGTCCTGTGCAAGGGCACCGCCTGACGACCATACGGGTGACCAGATCCGACTGCGCGCTAAGGACGCGTCAAGATCGTCCGCGCGCTCAGCGCGATTGCCCGCGCGAGTAGTGAAGTGGGTCGCCGTAGCGGCCGCCCCGCAGCGGCCGGCCCTTGCGCGAGGTGAACCGCCACTGCACCGAGATCCGCCCGCCGACCCGGTGGTGCTGCACCGGGACCGAATGCTCCCATCCGACCTGGCAGCGCCCACCCATCACCAGCAGGTCGCCGCCCGCCGGGGCCAGGTCGTGGACCGCGCCCCGCAGCGGCGCCTCGTGGTCGTGGCGGGCCGAGCGGGGCCGGAGCAGCCACGGCCGCCGGGCCCCGAGGGTGAGCAGCGCGATCACCGTGTCGTCGAGCCAGCGGAGGTCGTCGTCGCGGTGGAACGCCTGGCCGTGCCGCTCGTGCTGGTACCAGGCGAGCGCGAAGCCGCCGAACGGCGCCCGGTACCGACGTTGCAGCGCCCGTTGGGCCTCGACGAGGACCGGGTGGGGCGGTTCGGCCGGGGGCGCCCACGACGAGGTGAGACGGGGCTCGTCGATCCAGCGGTCGTAGCGGAACAGGCGGCCCTGGCGCCAGCGGTCCTGGGCGACGAGCGCGTCGTAGACGGCGTCGGAGCCGGCCAGCCAGCCCCGGGCGACGTCGACCCACGAGCCGTCGTCGAGCCAGCTCCGCTCGACCGGGACGTCGGGCCGGATGGCCGGAGGCTGAACGAACTCGCTCACGTCCCGACGGTAGCGGTGGCAGGCTCGGCCCGTGCCCCCCGACGCCGAGCCCGACGTCTACACCCACGGCCACGACGAGGCCGTGCTCCGGTCCCACCGCTGGCGGACCGCCGCCAACTCGGCCGCCTTCCTCCTTCCCCACCTGCGCCCCGGGATGTCCCTGCTCGACGTGGGCTGCGGGCCGGGCACGCTCACGGTCGACCTGGCCCGCCGGGTGGCGCCGGGCCGGGTGGTAGGCGTCGACGTGGCGGACGACGTCGTGGCCGAGGCCCGGGCCCACGCCGCGGCCGAGGGCGTGGCCGGGGTCGAGCTCGTGGCTGGCGACTTCCGCACCCTCGACCCTGGCCCCGGGGGCGGCTTCGACGTGGTCCACGCCCACCAGGTGCTGCAGCACCTGCGCGACCCCGTCGGGGCCCTCGCGGCCATGGCACGACTGGCCGGCCCGGGCGGGCTGGTGGCGGCCCGCGACAGCGACTACGGCGCCATGACTTGGTTCCCGGCCGAGCCCCGGCTCGACCGCTGGGCCGAGATCTACGCCGCCGTCACGGCCCGCAACGGCGCCGATTGCGATGCCGGCCGGCTCCTCCCCCGCTGGGCGCGGCTGGCCGGGCTGGCCGACGTGGCCTACACGACCTCGACGTGGACGTTCGCCCGGCCCGACGACCGGGCCTGGTGGAGCGGGACGTGGGCCGCCCGCATCGCGCGGTCGACGCTGGCCGACCAGGCGGTGGCCTACGACATCGCCACCCGGGACGAGCTGGCGGAGGTCGCGGCGGGCTGGCACGCCTGGGCCGCCGACCCCGACGCGGTGTTCACCGTCGTCCACGGCGAGCTGCTCGCCCGCCTCCCGGTGGACGGGACGGCGCCCGGCGCGGTCTGATGGGGCCGATGCCGGCCGCGTCCGCCCTCGACCACATCGTCCTCGTCGTGGAGGACGTCGAACGCTCGCTCGACTGGTACGGCCGCCACGCGGGCCTCGCCGCCGAGCGGGTGGAGGCCTGGCGGCGGGGCGACCTGCCGTTCCCGTCGCTGAGGATCGACCCGGGCACGATCATCGACCTGATCCCCGGCCGGCGGGACGACGGGCGGGGGCACCTCGACCACATCTGCTTCGTCGTCGGGGCCGACCACCAGGCGACCCTGGCCGCCGAGCTGGAGGTCGTCGACTCCGGGACGCGGTCGGGCGCCCGGGGGGACGCCCACTCGATCTACGTCCGCGACCCGGACGGGCTACTGGTCGAGTTCCGCTGCTACGAGGTCCCGCCGGCCTGAGCGCGGCGCGCGTCGGGCTGGTCCTCGGGGCCGGCGGGGTCGTGGGCCTCGCCTACCACGCCGCCGCGCTGGCGGCGCTCGAGCGCGAGCTGGGCTGGGACCCGCGGTCGGCCGAGGTCGTCGTCGGGACGTCGGCCGGGTCGCTGATCGCGGCCCTGCTGCGTCGGGGGATCGCGGCCGCCGACCTGGCCACGATCGCGGCCGGCGGCACGCCCGCCACCGCGCCGCCGGAGGTGGTGGCGGCGCTGAGCGAGCGCCGGGACTTCCCGCCGGTCCGCCTGCGGTCGCTGGTCGGCCGGCCGCCACGGCTGCCGAGCCCGGACCTGGTGGCGGCGTGGATCCGCCGGCCGTGGCGGCTCGACCCGGTGACGGCGATGGCCAGCGTGGTCCCCGACGGCACCCTCGACATGACCGAGCGGGCGGGTGCCCTCGACGCGATCCTCGGTCAGAGGTGGCCGGCCGCCGACCTGTGGGTCTGCGCGGTCCGGCGCCGCGACCTCCGCCGGGTCGTGCTGGGCCGGGACGTGCGGGCCCCCCTCGCCGCGGCGGTGGCCGCCTCGTGCGCCATCCCCGGCTACTTCACCCCGGTGACGATCGACGGCGAGCGGTACCTGGACGGCGGGGTCCGGTCGCCGACCAACGCGGACGTCCTCCGCCGGGCGCCGGGCCTCGACCTCGCCGTGGTCGTGTCGCCGATGTCGGGTCGCGTCCTCGGCCGGGCGGGCCCGACGGCGGTGGTCCGCCGGATGTCACGGGCCCGGGTGATGCGCGAGCGGGCGCGCCTGGTCGCCGACGGGGTCCCGACCCTGGTCGTCGACCCCGGGCCCGAGGTCATCGCCAGCGTCGGGACCGACTTCATGAGCGACGCCCGCGTGCGCGAGATCGTCGCCGTGGCCGTGGACGACACCCGCCGGCAGCTCAGGGCGCCGCTGGCCCGGTCGCTGCTCGCCCCCCTCCGCCGGGCGGGGTAGCCCCTGGCTCAGCCCATGTCGCGGATGCCGACCTCGTCGAGGTGGCGGAGCAGGGAGGCGGGGTCCTCGTAGACCCGGAAGGCGCCGGCCCGGAAGAGCTCGTCGGACCCGTAGCCGCCGGACAGCAGGCCGACGCCGAGGGCGCGGGCCCGCTGCGCGGCGAGGAGGTCCCAGACGCTGTCGCCGACCACGATGCAGTCCTCGACCGGCAGGCCGAGGGCCTCGGCGGCGGCGAGGAACAGGTCGGGGTCGGGCTTGGCCCGCTGCACCCGGTCGCGGGTGATGACCGGTACGCCGTCGGGGACGGCGAGGGCGGTGAGGCTCGGCCCGGCGGTCTCGAGCCGGCCGCTGGTGGCGATCGCCCAGGGGGTGCCGAGCTCGGACAGGCGGGCGAGCAGGGCGACGGCGCCAGGCAGGGGGCGGACCCCGGCGGCGTAGCGGGTGAAGGCGTCGCGGTGGCCGGCCTGCAGACGCTCGGTGGTCTCGGCGCTGATCGGCTTGCCGGTCTCCCGGAGCAGCGCCCGGGTGAACAGCCCGCCGCTCATGCCGATCTTCCGGTGGATGTTCCACACCGGGATGTCGATGTCCTCCTTCTCCAGCGCCTCGCGCCAGGCGAGGACGTGCTGGTAGACGCTGTCGATGAGGGTGCCGTCGAGGTCGAAGAGCATGCCGGTGCGGCGGACCGCGTTGGTGTCCATCCCGCCAGCTTGGCGCCCGGGGAGCCAGCGCGGGCAGGACCACGACTCGTGACGAAAGATTCGTTGACAAATACTTGGTACCGAATATATGGTCCGGGGCATGGCCTCCCGGTCCCGCGCCAACCCCCTCGCCCTGGCGGTGCTCGGCCTGCTCTCCGAGCAGCCCATGCACCCCTACGAGATGGCCCAGACCCTCCGCTCCCGGGCCAAGCACGAGAGCATCAAGCTCAACTACGGCTCGCTCTACGGCGTGGTCGAGGGCCTGGAGAGGCGGGGGCTGGTCACCGCCGTCGAGACCCGGCAGGAGGGCCGTCGCCCCCAGCGGACCGTCTATGCCATCACCGAGGCCGGCAAGGTCGAGATGAACGAGTGGCTCGCCGAGCTGGTCTCCGTCCCGGTCAAGGAGTACCCGCAGTTCGAGGCGGCCCTGTCGTTCCTGCCCGGGCTGCCCCCCGACGAGGCGGTGCCGCTGCTCGACCTCCGCTGCCAGGCCCTCGAGGTGCAGCTCGACCAGCTCGAGGCCGCCTACGAGGGCGCCCTCAAGCGCGGCCTGCCCCGCCTGTTCATGGTCGAGACCGAGTACCAGATCGCCCAGGCCCGCTGCGAGCTCGAGTTCACCCGGCTGCTCGTCGCGGACATCACGTCGGGCGAGCTCAGCGGCCTCGACGAGTGGCGGAGTTGGTACGCGGCCGCCGACGAGACCCCCACCGACACCCCCACCGAGTCACCCACCGACACCCCAGGAGACAGCTGACATGCGCACCCCCGACCCCGACGCCCCGGCCGTCGAGGCCTGCGGCCTGACCAAGCGGTTCGGCAAGGTCCGGGCCCTCGACGGCCTCGACGTCGTCGCCCCCGCCGGCCAGGTCACCGCCGTGCTCGGGCCCAACGGCGCCGGCAAGACCACCTTCGTCCGGGCCGTCGCCACCCTCGTCCGCCCCGACCGCGGCACCCTGCGGGTCGCCGGCCTCGACGTCGCCCGCCGGCCCCGGCTCGTCCGCCGGGTGATCGGCCTGGCCGGCCAGTACGCGGCGGTCGAGGAGGCGATGACCGGCCGCGAGAACCTGATGATGGTGGCCCGCCTGTTCGGCGACGACCGCCGGACCGCCCGGGCCAACGCCGCCGCCGTCCTCGACCGGCTCGGCCTCGCCGAGGCCGGCGACCGGCTCGTCCGCACCTACTCGGGCGGCATGCGACGCCGGCTCGACCTCGGCGCCAGCCTGGTCGGCGCCCCCCGGCTCCTGCTGCTCGACGAGCCCACCACCGGCCTCGACCCCCGCAGCCGCGCCGACCTGTGGGACGCGATCCGGGCGCTGGTGGCCGCCGGCACCGACGTCCTGCTCACCACCCAGTACCTCGACGAGGCCGATCAGCTCGCCCAGAGCATCGTGATCGTCGACAAGGGCCGGGCCATCGCCCAGGGCTCCCCCGCCGAGCTCAAGGCCCGGGCCGGCCGCGACGTCGTCGAGGTCCACGCCCGCCGGCCCGGCGACCTCGACCGGCTGGCCGCCGCCCTCGCCCCCGTCGGCTGCGGCGAGCCCCGGCTCGACGCGCCCGGCCGCCGCTTGACCGTGCCGGTCGAGTGTGGCACCGCGGCGGTCACCGCGGCCGTCCGGGTGGTCGAGGGCCTCGGCGTGGAGGTCGACGACATCGGCCTCCGCCGGCCCACCCTCGACGAGGTGTTCCTCACCCTGACCGGCCGCCCGGCCGCCGACGACGCCAGCGACGACACGGACGGCGACACGGATGGCGACCACGCCGGCGAGCCCGCACTGGCGGCCGCCGGCGACGCCGCCTGACCGACCCCAGCGACTCTTTCACCCGACTCCCCTCACCCCCCGGAGACCAGCATGTCCGCGACCACCTTCCTCGACGCCGCCCCGCCCCTGGGCATCGCGCCCGCCACCCGCACCGCCGGGCCCCTCACCACCGTGGCCCAGGTGGCCGGTCGGACCGTCCGTCAGTTCGCCCGCACCCCCCAGCTCCTGGTCGTCAGCACCGTCCAGGGCGCCATGTTCCTGCTCATCTTCCGCTACGTGTTCGGCGGCGCCATCGACATCCCGGGCGTGCCCTACGTCGACTTCCTGGTGCCCGGCTTCGTGGTCACCGGCGTGCTGTTCTCCGGCACCGGGGCGGCCGCCGGCGTCGCCCAGGATGTCGAGCAGGGCTTCTTCGACCGCCTCCGGTCGCTGCCCGTCGCCCGTCCCGCGCTGCTGGCCGGGCGGGCGGCCGCCGACACCGGCCTGCTCACGTGGGGCCTGGTCGTGACCACGGCCATCGGGTTCCTCGTCGGCTTCCGCATCCACGGCTCGGTCGCCGAGGCGGTGGCGGCGTTCGGCCTGTGCGCGGTCTACGGCTTCGCCTTCACCTGGCTCTTCGTGTGGATCGGCCTGTCCGCCGGCAGCGCCCAGGCGGCCCAGGGCCTGTCGCTGATGGTCTTTCCCCTCACGTTCGTGTCCAGCGCCTACGTCCCGGTCGACTCGATGCCGGGCTGGATGCAGCCGGTGGCCGAGCACCAGCCGATCACGATCATGACCAACGCCGTCCGGTCCCTGGTGCTGGGCGACCCGGCAGCGGCCGGGCTGACGGGCTCGACCGCCCACTGGGTGGTGCTGTCGCTGCTGTGGTCGGCCGGCCTGATCGCGGTGTTCGCCCCTCTGGCCGTCGCCCGCTACCGCCGCTCGTGAGAGCCAGGTCTGGGACGATGTCGCCATGGACCGCGCCACCGTGGAGCAGTGGGTCGCCGGCTACGAGCGGGCCTGGCGGGCGCCCGGCACCGACGCCCTCGCCGACCTGTTCGCCCCCGACGCCACCTACCTGATGTCGCCCTGGGCCACGCCGGCCGTCGGCCGCGACGCCATCGCCGAGCTGTGGAAGGCCGAGCGGGCCGGCCCGGACGAGGTGTTCACCCTGACCAGCGAGGTGGTCGCGGTCGACGACGACGCGAAGCAGGCGGTCGTCCGCCTGGCCGTCGACTACGGCGACCCGGTCACCAGCCGCTGGCGCGACCTGTGGGTCCTCCGGTTCGACGGCGCGGGCCGCTGCGCCGCGTTCGAGGAGTGGCCCTTCGCCCCCGACCAGCCCGACGGCCACGGCTGAGCCCCGAGCCCCAGGCCGCGGGGTCACCCCGTCAGCGCCCAGCCCACCCACACGACGATCATCGCCAGCGCGACGCCGAGCTGGACCATCGCCGCGACGCCGAACCCGACCACCGTCGCCCGGGTGGCGGCCCAGGCCCGCTCGGGGTCGCGGGTCCGCAGGTGCTCCCCGACGTAGATCCCGACCACCCCACCCAGCGGCAGCCCGATGATCGGCACCGCGAAGAACCCGACCACCGCGCCGACCACCCCGAGCCACACCGACGAGCGGCCGGCCCCCGATGCCGACGCCCGGCGGTGCGGCACCACCCAGCCGGCCAGCGTCCCGGCGACGGCCAGCGCGGTGATGACGGCAAAGCAGCCGACCCCGACCGTGTCCCAGCCGCGGTCGAGGCCGTACAGCAGCGCGGCCGCCCACACCAGGCCGAGCCCCGGCACCAGGGGGACCACGGTGCCGACCGCGCCGACGGCCATGAGCAGGGCCACCAGCGGACCCGTGGTGGTCACGACCCGACCGCCGCCAGGTTCTCCTCGACGTCGGCCCGGTGGTGCTCCGCCTCGTGCACGGTCTGTTGGCCGATCCACAGCAGGGTGCGCGGGGTCGGTTCCGGATAGCCGTAGATGCACGAGCGGGCCAGCTGGGCGTCGTCGAGCGCGGCGAACATCCGGGCGAACAGCCCCCCGGCCAGCGCCAGCTCGTCGGCCACGATCGCCGGCTGGTCGGTGGCGTAGAGCCCGAGGTCGACCCGTTCGTCGCGGTACATCGGCCGGAACGCCGGGCGGTCCTCGACCAGGCCCAGCACCAGCCGGTCGCGCTGGGCGTACATCACGTCCCGCAGGTGGCAGGCGTACTCCAGCGCCGACCACCGCCCGGGCTCGGGCCGGGTGGTGACCGCCGCCTCCGCGCTCGCCCGCAGCACCGCCGCGATCGCTCCGGCGCCCGCCACGACCCGCGCCCCGACGGCGGCGGCGGGCACGTCCGCCCACACGAAGCCGCACCCGTCGCACGACTCGACCTCGGCTGCCCTCACGGGTGCACCCTTCCCATCCACAACTGCTGCATCGTCCCCATCCTCGTCGGGTGGTCCGCCCCGCCCGCATAGTTTGGTCCGGTGACCGAGGTCCGCGAGTACCGCCAGCTCCGCTTCACCCGCCCGCCCGGCGCCTGCGAGCTGCTGCTCGTGCGCCACGGCGAGTCGATCCCCGCCCGCGACGACCAGCCCTTCCCCCTGGTCGACGGCCACGGCGACCCCCAGCTGGACCCCAACGGCCACGTCCAGGCCCAGCAGGTGGCCGACCGGCTGGCCCGCGAGGACGTCGGCGCCATCTACGTGTCGACGCTCCAGCGGACCGCCCAGACCGCCGCCCCCCTCGCCGCCCGGCTGGGGATCGAGCCGAGGGTCGAGCCCGATCTCCGGGAGGTGTTCCTCGGCGACTGGGAGGGCAGCTTCCGCCGCCACGTGGCCGAGGGCCACCCCGTGGCGCAGAAGATGTTCACCGAGCAGCGCTGGGACGTGATCCCCAACGCCGAGCCGGCCGACGAGTTCGCCGCCCGGGTCGAGGGCGCGATCGCCCGCATCGCCGCCGCCCACCCCGACCAGACCGTCGTCGTCGTGTCCCACGGCGGCGTGATCGGCCAGATCCTCGCCCTGGCGACCGGCGCCCGGTCGTTCGCGTTCACCGGCTCGGACAACGGCGCGATCTCCCACCTGGTCGTCACCGACGACCGGTGGATCCTCCGCTGCTACAACGACACCGGGCACCTGGGGCGGGGGTTCTCCACCGCCCCCGAGCCACCGACGTGACCGCATCATGGTGCACGTGCATCATGATGCAGCTGCATCACGAGGCCGTGGGCGAAGGAAGACGAGGGCGACGCCCCAGGCGCGCCCCCGTCGCCGGCGTGCCCGGGGCGGGTGCCCCGGGCACGGACCTTGCGGTGGAGTAGGGGCCGGGGGGCGACCGTGCGGCGCCGGCCGCCCGCCCGACACGGGGCTCAGCCGCCGTCGGTGGGCAGCTCGCCCAGCGTGACGTCGACCGACGCGGACTGCCCGTCCCGGGTGTACTCGACGGTCACCGAGTCGCCGGGCTTGTGGTCGCGGATGGCGGAGGTGAGGCCGGCGGCGTCGGTCACATCGGCGTCGCCCACCTTGGTGATGACGTCGCCCTCCTGCAGACCGGCAGCGTCCGCCGGCGTGCCCTGCTGGACGCGGCCGACAAGCGCTCCGGGCTCGCCGTTCTCGGTGTCGGCGATCGACACCCCGAGGAAGGCGTGGGACACGGAGCCGTCCTCCACGAGCTGTTGGGCGATGTCGCGGGCGGAGTCGATCGGGATGGCGAAGCCGACGCCGATGTTGCCGCCCTCGGACGTGGTGCCCTGGGCCAGCGAGGCGATGGCGGTGTTGACGCCGACGACCTCGCCGTCCGCGTTCACCAGCGCCCCGCCGGAGTTGCCGGGGTTGATCGCGGCGTCGGTCTGGATGGCGTCGATGACCGCGGTCTGGCCGGCGCCCGGCTGCTGGGAGCCGCCGAACGGCGACTGCTCCTGGCCGCCCTGCAGCGTGATGGACCGGTTGAGGGCGCTGACGATGCCGGAGGTCACGGAGCCGTCGAGTCCGAGCGGGCTGCCGATGGCGAGGACGGCGTCGCCGACGTGCAGGTCTTCGGAGCTGCCGAGCGTGGCGGGGGTGAGGCCGCTGACGCCGTCGGCCTTGATGACGGCCAGGTCGGTGGCCGGGTCGCGACCCACGATGGAGGCGTCGGCGGTCGTGCCGTCGGAGAAGGTCACGGTCAGGTCGCCGCCGTCGGCCGCCGGTGCGACGACGTGGTTGTTCGTGAGGATCTGGCCGTCGGCGCTGATGATGATGCCCGAACCGCTGCCGCTGAGCTGGTCGGACTGGAAGCTGATCGACACCACGCTGGGCAGCACCTCGGCGGCCGCCTGGGACAGCAGCTCGTCGGGGGACGACGTGTCGGCGTTCGCCGCCGGCCGGGTGTCGAGGCTGGTGGTGGCGGGGGCGCCGTTGTCGTCGTCGATCGCCAGCGCGACCAGCGCTCCACCGGTGGCCGACGCGAGCGTCAGGCCGACCGCGGCCAGCACGGCGACGCCGCGCCGGCCCCGCCCCGGGGGAGTGGGGCGGGACGGCGGAGCGGCGGGCGGCGCGCCGGGGGGAATCGGCGCGCCGCCGGGGGCCGGGCCCGAGGGGGGCGGGGT
>JBKPHT010000023.1:0-11742 GCA_046730015.1 Actinomycetota bacterium | reverse complement strand
CTCGACGGCTTCTGGCGCAGCGTCTGGGACCACTTCCAGCTCTCGTCGGCCACCCCGGTGGGCCGGGCGCTGGCCGACCCGGCGATGCCGGGAGCCCGCTGGTTCCCGGGCGTCGAGCTGAACTACGCGGCCCACGCGCTCCGCGCGGACCCCGACGGGCCGGCGCTGGTGGGCCTTTCGCAGACCCGGGGGCGGGTCGAGGTCGGCATGGGCGAGCTGCGCGACCAGGTGGCCCGGTGCCGGGCGGGCCTGGCCCGGCTCGGGGTCGGACGGGGCGACCGGGTGGCCGCCTACCTGCCCAACGTCCCGGAGACCGTCGTGGCGTTCCTGGCGGCGGCCAGCCTGGGGGCGATCTGGTCCTCGTGCGCGCCGGAGTTCGGCATCCGCAGCGTGGTCGACCGCCTGCGCCAGATCGAGCCGGCGGTGCTGCTGGCGGTGGACGGCTACCGCTACGGGGCCAAAGCGGTCGACCGGGCGGCCGAGGTAGCCGCCATCCGCGAGGCGCTGCCGTCGCTGCGGGCCACGGTGGCGGTGCCCTACCTCGACCCGGCCGCCCCCGGGCGCCTCGGCGCCGATCTCACCTGGGATGACCTGCTGTCCGAGCCGGCGGGGCCGGACGGGCCGGCGGTCGAGCCGGTTCCGTTCGACCACCCCCTGTACGTCCTCTACTCGTCCGGGACCACGGGGCTGCCCAAGCCGATCGTGCACGGCCACGGCGGGATCGTGGTCGAGCACCACAAGGTGCTGGCCCTGCACAACGACCTCGGGCCGGGCGACCGCTTCCTCTGGTTCTCGACGACCGGCTGGATGATGTGGAACTACCTGGTGTCGGGACTGCTGGTCGGGGCGACCCCGGTGCTGTTCGACGGCGACCCCGGCCACCCCGACCTGGGCGGGCTGTGGCGGACGGTGGCCGAGGAGGGGGTGACGTTCTTCGGGACGTCGGCGCCGTTCCTGCTGGCCTGCCGCAAGGCCGGGGTCGTGCCCCGGGAGGAGGCCGACCTGTCGGCCCTGCGGGCGGTGGGGTCGACGGGGGCGCCGCTGCCGGCCGAGGGCTTCGAGTGGGTGTACGAGTCGGTCGCCCCGGACGTGCACCTGAGCTCGGTGAGCGGCGGCACCGACGTGTGCACGGCGTTCGTCGGCGGCTGCCCGCTGGTGCCGGTGCGGGCGGGGGAGATCTCGTGCCGCTACCTGGGCGCGAGGGTCGAGGCGTACGACGCCCGCGGCCGGTCCCTGGTGGGGGAGCAGGGCGAGCTGGTGCTCACCGCGCCGATGCCGTCGATGCCGGTCGGGTTCTGGGGCGATGCAGACGGGTCGCGGTACCGGGCCGCGTACTTCGCCGACCACCCCGGGGTGTGGACCCACGGCGACTGGATCACGGTCTTCGGGGACGGGGCCTGCGTGATCACTGGCCGCTCGGACGCCACGCTGAACCGGGGCGGGGTGCGGATCGGGACGGCGGAGCTGTACTCGGTGGTCGAGGGGCTCGACGAGGTGGTCGACAGCCTGGTCGTCCACCTCGAGGACCCGGCGGGCGGGCCCGGGCGGCTGCTGCTGTTCGTGACGCCGGCCGCCGGGGTCGAGGTGGACGACGCCCTCCGGTCCAGGATCGCCGCCCGGCTGCGGGCCGACCTGTCGCCCCGCCACGTCCCGGACGAGATCGTGGCCGTGCCCGGTGTGCCCCGCACGCTGTCGGGCAAGAAGCTCGAGGTCCCGGTGAAGCGGATCCTCGGGGGCACCGACCCCGACGCCGCGGCGAGCCGGGGCAGCCTGGCCAACCCCGAGGTGCTGGACGCCTACACCGCGTTCCGGGACGCCGGCTAGCCGGCTCAGGCCGGGCCGAGCACCAGAGGGGCCCGGCGGACGCCGGCGATCACCAGCGACATCGACCGCTCCACCCCACCGGCGGACTCGACGGTGGCGACCCGGGCCGCCAGCGCCTCCAGGACCGCCCGCAGCTCGATCCGGGCCAGCGCGGCCCCGAGGCAGAAGTGGGGCCCCGACCCGAACGCTACGTGGTGGTTGGGGGACCGCCCGACGTCGAACCGGTCGGCCGTCGGGCCGAACTCGGCCTCGTCCCGGTTGGCCGCCAGGTAGTGCAGCACGACCGGGGCGCCGGCCGGGATCGTCCGGCCACCCACCTCGACTTCGCGGGTGGTGGTCCGCATGAAGTAGACGACCGGCGTCGTCCACCGCAGGACCTCGTCCACCGTGGTGTCGACCAGGCCCGGGTCGGCCCGCAGCCGGGCCCACTGGTCGGGCGCCTGGGAGAACGCGACCAGCCCGCCGGACAGCGCGTTGCGGGTCGTCTCGTTGCCGGCCACCAGCAGCTGCACCAGGAACATCGCCAGCTCGGTGTCGTCCAGCGTGTCGCCGTCGACCTCGACGGTCGCCAGCCGCGAGATGACGTCGTCCCGGGGCGCAGCCCGGCGGTCGGCGGCGGTGGCCAGCAGATAGGTGACCATCTCGCCCATCAGCTCGGCGATCCGCTCCTCCGGCCAGTCGGTGGCGCCGGGGATGGCGGCCTCCGACCACTCGTAGAACCGGGGCCAGTCGTCCTCGGGGATGCCGAGCAGATCGCTGATGACCCGCAGCGGGAACGGCACAGCCAGCTCGGCCACGACGTCCACCGGCTCCCCGACGGGCAGCGCGTCGACGGCGCGGCGGGCCCGCTCCCGGATGACGGCGTCGAGGGCCCGCATGACCGGCGGCGAGAACGCGGGCTGCACCAGCTTGCGGTAGCGGGTGTGGGCGGGCGGGTCGGTGTGCATCATCGTCGGCGGCGAGTCGTACTCGGCCCCGATCTCGATGAGCAGGATGCCCTTGCCCGAGCAGAAGGTCGCCGGGTCGCGGGACGCGGCGGTGACGTCCGCGTGGCGGGACAGCACCCAGGCGCCGTGGCCCGCGTCGAACGCCACCGGCGCCTCGGCCCGCAGCCGGGCCAGGTGGGGGAACGGGTCGCCGGCGAGAAACCCCTCGTCCAGGACGGGGCCGATGAGATCCGGGTCGGTCTCGGTCGTGTCGGTCAACGTGCCTCCCCTCGCCGACCGTGGCACGATATCTGACACTGTCTCAGATCTCCGCCGGGGATCGCAGCCGGGAGGGCCCATGCAGACGAAGGACACCTTGTACGTCGGCGGCGAGTGGGTGGCGCCTGCGGGCACCAACACCATCGAGGTCATCAGCCCCACGACCGAGGAGCTCATCGCCCGGGTGCCGGAGGCCGCCGAGGGCGACGTCGACCGGGCCGTCGAGGCGGCCAAGGCCGCGCTGGCCGGGCCCTACCCGCTGCTCACCCCGGCCGAGCGGGCCGGGTACCTCCGCAAGCTGTCGCTCGCCATCCAGGCCCACAGCCAGGAGCTGGCGGACACCATCACGGCCGAGATGGGCTCGCCGTCGAGCTGGGCGCTCATGGGCCAGGTGTACTCCGCCTCGATGGTCCTCGACGGCTGGGCCGACCTCGCCGAGACGTTCCCGTTCGAGGAGCTCCGCGCCGGCGCCCTCGGCCCGGTGCTCGTCCGCAAGGAGCCGGTCGGCGTGTCGGCCGGGATCATCCCGTGGAACGTGCCGCTGTTCATCGTCGCCCTCAAGCTCGGGGCGGCGCTGGCGGCCGGCTCGCCGATGATCCTCAAGCCGTCGCCCGAGACCCCGCTCGACGCCTACCTGCTGGGCGAGATCCTCGACGAGATCGAGCTGCCCAAGGGCATGGTGTCGATCCTCCCCGCCGGCCGCGAGGTCGGCGAGTACATCGTCCGCCATCCCGGCGTCGACAAGGTCGGCTTCACCGGCTCCACGGCCGCCGGCCGCAAGGTGGGCGCCATCTGCGGCGAGATGCTCAAGCGCTGCACCCTGGAGCTGGGCGGCAAGTCGGCGGCGATCATCCTCGACGACGTCGACCTGGCCGCCGCCATCCCGATGCTCATGCCCAACTCGTTCATGAACAACGGCGAGGCATGCGTCGCCCAGACCCGCATCCTCGCCCCCCGGTCGCGCTACGACGAGGTCGTCGAGGCGATCGCCGAGGCGGTCGGGGCCCAGACCGTGGGCGATCCCGCCGACCCGTCCGTCGCCATCGGCCCGCTGGTGGCCGAGCGGCAGCGGGAGCGGGTGCTGGGATACATCGAGAAGGGCAAAGCCGAGGGGGCCACGCTGGCCGTCGGCGGCGGACGCCCCGCCCACCTGGAGAAGGGCTGGTTCGTCGAGCCGACCCTGTTCACCGACGTCGACAACAGGATGACGATCGCCCAGGAAGAGATCTTCGGGCCGGTGATCTCGGTGCTGTCCTACGACGATCCCGACCAGGCCGTTGCCATCGCCAACGACAGCGACTACGGCCTGTCCGGCTCGGTGTGGACCCGGGACGTCGAGGCGGGCATCGACGTGGCCCGCAAGGTCCGCACCGGGACCTACGGCGTCAACCAGTACGGCACCCTCGACATGCGCAACCCGTTCGGGGGGTTCAAGGCCTCGGGGGTCGGCCGCGAGCTGGGGCCCGAGGGCCTGTCGGCCTATCTCGAGATCAAGTCGATCGTGCTGCCCGGCGACTACACCCCGCCGGCCTGACTTTGACGGGAGGAGGGCGGCGGTCCGACGATGGCACCAGGCCCCGCCGGGCCGCCGCCCTCGCCGCGCTGCTGGCCGCCGTCCTCGCCCTCGCGCTGACGCTGGCGGGCACGCCGGCTCCGCCGGCCGCCGCCCAGGACCCCGGCCCAGACGCCCCCGCCGACGACGGCACCGACGGCCGGGGCGGCACCGAGACCACCGTGGACGTCCCCCTCCCCGAGGACGGCATCATCCCCCGCCCCAACTCGGGCGCCGAGCCCACCGAGGCCGGCGATCGCGGCAGCGGCCTCCAGGTCCTCGTGCTCGTGCTGATCGTCGCCGGCGTCACCGCGGTCGTCCTCCTGGCCCGGCGGGACATGCGACGGGCCCGTAGGGACCGTGACCGCGACCGGCGCGGCGTGCCTGAAGACGCGCGCCGACGTTCCCCCTAGCCCAGCTCGCCGTACTCCTCGCAGGCGTCGTAGCCCTCGAAGAACCCGGTGCGGAGGGCGTCGGCCCGGGAGAAGACGTCGCCGCCTCCGCTCCCGTCGTCCTCGGCGAACGCGACGAAGCCCATGATGCCTTCGTCGAGGTCGCCGGCCGACATCGTGAGGTTCCCCCGGTTGATGCCGGAGTCGGGGAACACCGAGAACGACCACACGCCGGTCAGGCAATCGGCCTGCAGCCCGGCCTGGTCGCCGTCGGCCACGCCGAGCTGGGACTGCCCGGCCCGGGCCCACAGGCGGGCGATCTCCGCGGCGACGGCGAAGTCGCCGATCTCGTTGAGGCTGGGCACGAGCTGCTCGCCGTCGAGCACCACGATGTTCTCGTCCACGCAGTAGACGGCGGCGAAGGTCAGGTCGTCGCCCGACAGGTCCTCGCCCCCGCAGGTCACGCCCTCGTCTGGGTCGGCGATCACGAGGTCGTCAACGGGGGTGAACGACCGGCCCAGCTCGGCGAACAGGTCCTCGTAGAACTGGTTGAGGTCCCGCTCGACCAGCGTGAGCAGCCCCTCCTCTCCGGGGATGTCCTCCAGGTGGAGGTTGCCCTCGGTCTCGAACTCGTCCGCGGTCGTGAACTCGATCTCGGCGGTCGCCCGGTCGGCGTCGGGGTCGGCGTAGTCCACGCAGGTGACGGCGCCGTTCTCGTAGCCCTCCTGGAACGCGCCGACCCGGTCGAACCCGCTTCCGTGCGCGGCCGGGTTGTTCGGGTCGGTGCCCGGCAGGTCGCGGATGGCGATCATGCCGGCCACGGTCTGGTCGAGGTCGATGTCGCTCTCGGTGAAGCCCTCGGCGCCGCCGTCGGCCACGTGCCCGGTCCACGCCCCGGCGAAGCAGTCGGCCTGCATCTCGAGGTCGACGGTGCGGTCGAACGCCCCGGCCCGGGCCTGGATGGCGTGGCCGAACTCGTGCGCGATGACGATGGCGACCGTGAACGCCCCGAACTGCTCGTTGAGCGGGGGGAGGAGACCGACCTCGTCCCACGCGATGATGTCGTCCTCGGGGCAGTAGAAGGCGTTCTCGGCGATGAGGTCGTAGCTGGGCGGCGGCGAGCCGCAGGGCGGGGGCTCGGTGTCGGGGCCGTACGCGTAGAAGCCGGCCAGGTCCTCGAACTCGTTGCCGTACAGCTCGGGGTACGTGGTCCGCCAGTACTCGGTGACGTCCTGGACCGCCTGGTCGGCGACGGCGCCCGGGTCGTCAGTCGTCCGGGGCTCGGTCGGCTCCTCGGGCGGGTCGCCCGGATCGGGGGGCTCGCCGGGCTCGCCGGTCGGCGCCGGGCCGGCGAACAGGTCGTCGTTCCCCTCCTGGGCGCACCCGGCGAGCAGCGCCGGCACCAGCCCGAGCGCAACCAGGGTTGTCCACCAGCGCTTCACCTATGAGCTCCTTCGGTCCCCGGGGAAGGGACGCACCGTAGCGCGGCCCCGCGGGCGACCGATTTCACCCCCGGCCTCGCGGGGGGCCTTCACCGGCACCGGTAGCCTCGGCCGCGGTGGACGACCTCGCGACCACCGGTGAGATTCCGCTGCCGGCCGCCTACCCGGCCGAATGGGACGCGGACGTCGTGCTGGCCGACGGCGGCACCGTCCGCATCCGGCCGATCCGCCCCGACGACGGGCCCCGGATCGTCGACTTCCACGCCCTCCAATCCCCGGAGAGCATCTACTTCCGCTACTTCTCGCCCCACCCCCACCTGACCGATCGGGAGGTCGAGCACCTCACCCACGTCGACTACGTCGACCGGATGGCGTTCGTGGCGCTGCGCGACGACGTGATGATCGGCGTGGCCCGCTACGACCGCTACCCGCTGCGGTCGACGGCCGAGGTGGCGTTCTTCGTGGACGACCGGCACCGGGGGCGGGGCATCGCCACCGTGCTGCTGGAGTACCTCGTGGCCGCCGCGCGGCGGGCCGGCATCAGCGCGTTCACGGCCACGGTGCTGCCGTCGAACCAGCGGATGGTGCGGGTGTTCCGCAAGGCAGGGTTCGCGCTCCACAGCACGTTCGAGGACGGCGTCATCGAGGTGACGTTCGAGCTCCAGCCGACCCCGGAGGCCGAGGCCGCGGTCGCGGCCCGGGCCCAGCGGGCCGAGGCCGAGGCCGTCCGGCTGCTGCTGGCCCCCCGCTCGGTCGCGGTGGTGGGTGCCGGCCGCGACCGCGGCAGCGTCGGGCACGCGGTGCTGCGGAACCTGCTGGCCCACGAGTTCGCCGGGCCCGTCTACCCCGTCAACCGGGAGGCCGACCACGTCGCCGGCGTCCGGGCCCACCCGTCCCTCGACGCCATCGAGGGGCCGGTCGACCTGGCCGTGGTGGTCGTCCCGGCCGCCGAGGTGCCTGACGTGGTCCGCGAGTGCGGCCGCAAGGGCGTCCGGGCGGTCATCGTGATCTCCGCCGGCTTCGCCGAGTCGGGCCCCGAGGGCGCCGCGCTGTCGGCCGCCGCGCTGCGGATGGCCCGCCGCTTCGGCATCCGGCTGCTCGGGCCCAACTGCCTGGGGGTGATCAACACCGACCCAGGGGTCCGCCTCCACGCCACCTTCGCGACGCCCCGGGCCCGCCCCGGCCCGGTCGCCCTGCTGTCGGAGTCGGGCACGATCGGCGGGGCGCTGCTCGACCGCATCGGGGAGGCCGGGCTGGGGGCGTCGTCATTCGCCGCCATCGGCAACCGGGCCGACGTGTCGACCAACGACCTTCTGCAGTACTGGGCCGACGACGACCGCACCCGGCTGGTGCTGCTCTACCTCGAGTCGTTCGGCAACACCCGCAAGTTCGGGCGGATCGCGCGGGAGCTGTCCCGGTCCAAGCCGATCGTGGCGGTGCGGAGCGTGGGCACGGCCCGGGCCTACCCGGAGGACGGCGTCGACGCGACCGCCGAGGGGCAGGAGGCCCTGCTGGAACAGACGGGCATCGTCCGGGTCGACACCCTGGCCGAGCAGCTCCACGTGGCCCGGGTGCTGGCCTGCCAGCCGCTGCCCGCCGGCGACCGGGTCGCGCTCGTCGGCAACGGCGGCGGGTCGCTGGCGCTGGCCGCTGACGCCTGCGTCGACGCCGGCCTGACCCTCGCCACCCTCGGCCCCGGCGTGAGCGAGGTCGTCGGCGACGAGCCCGGCAGCGCCGCCCGGCTGCGGGCCAGCACCGTCGACCTCGGCTTCGAGGCCGGGCCCGACGACCTGGAGCGCACCCTCGGGGCCCTGCTCACCGACGAGGGGGTGGACAGCGTGCTGGTGGTCTGCGCGCCGGCGCCCCGCCAGTCGACCGCCGCGCTGGTGGCCGCGATCGAGCGGACCCGGACGAAGGCGCCGGACAAGACGCTGCTCGCCTGCGTGTTCGGGGACCACCCGACGGTGATCTCCCCGGACGGGGCGGCGGACGTGCCGGTGTTCGACTTCCCCGATGACGCCGCCTACGCCCTCGGCCGGGTCACCCGCTACGCCGCCTGGCGGGCGGCGCCCGAGGGCGCGCTGGTCGTGCCCGAGGGGTCGGCGCCGGCGGCGGCCCGGGCCCGCGTGACCGAGCTGCTCGCTGCCGGCCACGAGGGCTGGCTGCCGACCGCGGCGGCGCTCGACGTCCTGGTCGCGGGCGGCATCCCCGTGGTGCCGTCGCGGGTGGCCGGCGACCCCGAGGCCGCGGCCCGGGCCGCGGCCGAGGGGGGCTACCCGGTGGCGGTCAAGGCGGTGAGCAGGTCGCGGCAGGCCAAGACCGAGGCGGCCGGCCTGGCGGTCGACGTCCACAGCGAGGCCGAGCTCCGGACCTCCGTCGAGCGGATGGCGGCGGCGCTGGGCGACGGCGCCTGGCCGGTGGTCGTCCAGCCGATGGCCGAGCCCGGCCTCGACCTCGCCGTCGTGGTGGCCGACTCCCCGGTGGTCGGCCCGGTGATCCGCCTCGGCCCCGGCGGAGCCGCCACCGACCACGCGGCCGCCCGGCACCACGTCGCGCCGCTGACCGACCTGGAGGCGGCCCGGTTCGTCGATGGCGTGCCGGCCTCGCCGCTGTTCGAGCGGGCGGCGCGGTCCCGGCTGGAGGACCTGCTGCTGCGGGTGAGCGCGCTGGTGGAGGGCGTGCCCGAGCTGGTCGGGCTGGAGCTCAACCCGGCGATCGTGGCGCCCGGCGGAGTGGCGGTGGTCGACGCCCGGGTGCGGGTGGCCCCGGTCGACCGCGACCCGCTGCCGCCGGTCCGCCGGCTGTGAGCCTCAGCGGGGCTCGCGGGGCAGGCCGAGGGTCCGCTCGCCGAGGATGTTGCGGAGGATCTGGGTGGTGCCGCCCATGATCGTGTAGCCGGGCGCGTAGCAGATGTTGCGGCTAACCCGGTGGGCCAGGCCCGGCTCGGCCAGGAAAGCCTCGGGGCCGAGCACGCGACCGCAGAACCCGGCGATCCGCTGCTCCAGCTCGGTGCAGAACGTCTTGGTGGCGGCGGAGAACTGCTTCGGCGCCTGGCCCAGCGTCTCGCGCAGGACGAGCAACCGCCCGATGCGGTAGCCGGTCTCGATCGCGGCGATCTCCTGGCGGACAAGCGGGTCGGCCGTGTCGGCCAGGGGCCGGACGTCGTCGTAGAGCCGGCGGTTGGAGACGAGCCGGTCGATGCCGCCGCGCTCGTGCTCCATCTGCCGCATGACCTGGCGGAACGACCCGTTGAGCTCGCCCACCAGGTGGCCCGCCGGCACCCGGACGTCCTCGAAGAAGACCTCGCAGAAGTGGCGGCTGCCGGTCATGTCGAGGATCGGCCGGACGCTGACCCCCGGCGAGCGCATGTCGACGACCAGCTCGGACAGGCCCTCGTGGGGGCGGGCGTCGGGGTCGGTGCGGCCGATGAGGTAGATCCAGTCGGCCGAGGCGGCGCCCGACGTCCAGATCTTCTGCCCGTTCACCACCCACTCGTCGCCGTCGCGGTCGATGCGGGTGCGGATGCCGGCCACATCGGAGCCGGCGTCGGGCTCGCTCATGCCGATGCACCACATCGAGGTGCCCGCCACGATGCCCGGCAGCCAGCGGGCCCGCTGCTGGTCGGTGCCGAAATGCAGCAGGCTGGGCCCCATCTGCCGGTCGGCGAACCAGGCGGCCGCGATCGGTGCCCCGACGCTGATGAGGGCCTCGAACACGACGAACCGCTCGAGGATCGACCGCCCGCCACCGCCGTGCTCGCGGGGCCAGGTCATGCCCAGCCAGCCTCGCGACCCCAGCTCCTCCGCGAACTCCCGGTCGTGGCCCGTGATCCAGGTGTCCTCGGGCACCTCGGCACGCTCGGCGGCGGCCAGGCCGACCTTCAGCGCCTCGTCACGCAGCGCCTCGAGGTCCGGGGACAGCGCGAACTCCATGGCCGGCGAACATAGCGGCCGCGACTCCGGGTCAGCCCACCGGGACGGCCAGGTCGTCGAGGACGGCGGCGCCCGGCAGGGCGGCCACCAGCGGGCCGGGGAGCAGGAGCTTCGATCGGCGGAGCCCGCTGCCGACCACCACCTCGGCGGTGGCGGCCACGGCCGCGTCGACCAGCAGCGGCCAGCCGGGCGGCAGGCCGACGGGGGTGATGCCGCCCTGCTCCATGCCCGACTCGGCGACGGCGACGTCCATGGGGGCGAACGACGCCTTGCGGGCGTCGAGGGCCCGCCGCGCCCGGCCGTTCACGTCGGCCCGGGTGGTGGCCAGGACGACGCACACGGCCAGGTGGCGGGCGCCCTCCCGCTTGACGGCGAGCACGACGCAGTTGGCGGAGACGTCGAGCCCGACGCCGTAGGCGGCGCAGAACTCGGCCGTGTCGGCCAGGCCGGGGTCGATGGCGGCGACCCGGACGCCGGCGGCGTCGGCCGCCGGCAGGGCAGCCAGCGCCGCCGCCACCGGAGGTGCCGTCAGGTCGGGACGGTCGAGCGCGGGGGTCCAGTCGAGGGTGCCGGCCACGCCCCGCAGTCTGCCCGACGACGGGCCCGGGCGGCGCGGGCGGCCCGGCGGCGGTCGTCCCACCGCCCGTACAGCGACAGCCCCGCGCTGCCCAGCACCAGGTCGGACACGAGGGCCAGCAGCAGCACCAACCCACCGAGCAGGCCCAGCTCCCGGTTCCAGCCGAAGCCGGACAGGGCCAGGCACCCGAACCCGGCGACCAGCACCAGCGTGGACGACACCATCGCCGTCCGGGCCGTGACCAGGGCGGTCACCACGGCCGAGGGCCCGTCGAGGCCGGGCTCGACCGACCGCAGCTCCCGCCAGCGGTTGATCAGGTTGACCGTGTCGTCGGCGGCCAGCCCGGCCGCGATGCAGAACACCAGCCCCGGCAGGGGGTCGAGCGTGTCGCTGCTCAGCGCGTAGAGCCCCATCCCGGCGACCACCGGCACGACGTTGGGCAGCGCCGCCACCAGGGCGAGGCCGGGGCTGCGGAACACCAGGCCGACGGCCACCACGATGAAGACCAGCGCGACGATCGTGCTGACCACCAGCTCGCGGGTGAGGGTGTTCATCCCGTCGTAGGCGACCGGGGCCTCGCCGGTCACCCGGACCTCGACCCCGGTGCCCGCGAACAGGCGGGCGCCCGTCGCCTCAACCCTGTCGCGCAGCGCCACCACCCATCGGCCGCCCCGGTCGGGCGCGAACCCGGCGAGCCGGGTGTGGCCGTGGTCGGGGGCCAGCAGGCGGTCCAGCGCACCGGGCCGGGCGGCCTCCGCCGCCCGCCAGGTCGCCGCGAGGTCGGCGGCGGCGCCGGCGACGCCCGCCCGCTCCAGGTC
>JBKPHT010000022.1:0-5910 GCA_046730015.1 Actinomycetota bacterium | reverse complement strand
GGCGACGACCGCGCCGTCGCCTCGGCGCTCGTCGCCGCCCGGGGCCGTCCCCTGATCATCGCCGCCCGCGACGCCCACCGCCGTCCCGCCCAGGCCGCGGCCCTCGCCACCCTGCTGACCGCCCGGCCCGACGCCGTGCTCGTCGACATGGGCTGGCCCGCCGGCGACGCGCTCCTGCCGGCCGCGACCCGCATCACCACCTTCGGGGCGGCTGCCGCCTGCGGCGAGGCGGTGGCCGCCCTGCTCCTCGATCCCGAAGGGAACCCCCGTGGCTGACATCGCCGTCCGCGGCGTCACCAAGTCCTACGACGGCACCCACCTGGCCGTCGACGCCGTCGACCTCGACATCGCCGACGCCGAGCTGCTCGTGCTCGTCGGCCCGTCGGGCTGCGGCAAGTCCACGCTGCTGCGGATGATCGCCGGCCTCGAGGAGGTCACCGCCGGCACCATCGCCATCGGCGGCCGCGACGTCACCGGGGCGCAGCCCAAGGACCGCGACATCGCCATGGTGTTCCAGAGCTACGCCCTCTACCCACACATGAGCGTCGCCCGGAACATCGGCTACCCGCTGAAGCTCGCCCGCCGCCCCAAGGACGAGATCGCCCGGCGGGTCGCCGAGGTTGCCGAGATCCTCCAGCTCACCCCCGTGCTGCAGCGGCGGCCCGCACAGCTCTCCGGCGGGCAGCGCCAGCGAGTGGCGATGGGCCGGGCCATCATCCGCCACCCGCAGGCGTTCCTCATGGACGAGCCGCTGTCCAACCTCGATGCCAAGCTGCGGGTCGAGATGCGGGCCGAGATCGCCCGCCTCCAGCGCGAGCTGGCGGTCACCACCGTGTACGTCACCCACGACCAGACAGAGGCCATGACGATGGGCACCCGGGTCGCCGTGCTGCGCGACGGGGTCCTCCAGCAGGTCGACACCCCCCAGCGGCTGTACGACGAGCCGGTCAACCAGTTCGTCGCCACCTTCATCGGCTCACCCGCGATGAACCTGCTCGCGGGCACGGTCGAGGCCGGCGACGGCGGCACGTGGTCCCTGCAGGTGGGTGCCCACCGCCTCGCCCTCGACCCCGCCGTCGTGGCCACCCACCCCGGCCTGCCCGGGCTCGCCGGCCGGCCGGTGGCCGTCGGCATCCGGCCCGAGGCGTTCGCCGACCCGGCCGCCCACCCCGGCGCACCGGCCGACCGGGTGGTCGAGGCGACCGTCGACCTGGTCGAGTCGCTCGGCGCCGAGACGGTCGTCCACGTCGCGCTCACCGACCCGCCCGCCCCGCCCGCCGACGACGCCCCCGAGTCCTGGCGACAGGTCCTCGCCCGCGGCGGCCGGGGCGTCGTCCGCCTCGGGCCCCGCACCGGGCTCGCCGCCGGCGACGTCGTCAAGCTGGCCGTCGACACCGCCCAGGTCTACCTCTTCGACGCCGTCACCGGCGCCTCGCTCCGCTCGGTCCCCGCCGGCCACGACGGGGACTCCGATGGCTGACCTCGTCGTCGCCGGGCTCGACGTCGGCGGCACCAAGACCCTCGCCGTGGCGATCGACGGCGGCCCGGACGCCGGGGTCGACGGCGTCGTCGCCACCGTCCGGCGCCCGACCGGGGTGGGGGGCGGCGCCCCTCTGCTTCGCTCGACCGGCGAGGTGCTGGCCGAGCTGGCCGACGCCGCCGGGCTCCCGCCCGGCGGGTTCGCGGCCGTGGGCGTCGGCGTCCCCGGCCTGGTCGACCGGGCCGCCGGCACGGTCCGCCACGCCGTCAACCTCGGCGTCGGCGCCACCCCCGTCGGGCTCGGCGACCACCTCGGTCGGCTGTCCGGCGCCCCGGTCGTCGTCGGCAACGACGTCAACCTCGCCGCGGTCGGCGCCGCCGTCGCGCTCGGCTGCCGGGGCGACCTGGCCTACCTGAGCGTCGGCACCGGCCTCGCGGCCGGGCTGCTGCTCGGCGGGCGAATCCGCCGCGGCGCCCACGGCGCGGCGGGCGAGATCGGACACCTGCCGGTCGACCCCCACGGCCCGGTGTGCGAGTGCGGCCAGCGGGGCTGCCTCGAGGCCCTGGCGTCGGGGGCCGCCATCGCCGCCCGCTGGCCGGTCGGCGACGGCGAGGTCGCCGCGACCGAGTCGCTCCTCGCCGCGGCCGCCGTCGGCGACCCGGCCGCCCGGACGGTGCTCGACGAGGTGGCCAGTCACCTGGCCGGCGCGGTCGCCCTGCTGGCCCAGACGGTCGACCCCGAGGTGATCGTCCTCGGCGGCGGTGTGGCCGACGCCGGCCCCGGCCTCCTCGACGCCGTCCGGGGCGCGCTGCACCGGCGGGCTGCGATGTCCCCCGTGCTCACCGCGATCGACCTGGCCGACCGGGTCGCACTGGTCCCCGACGGCGTCCCCGCCGGCGCCCTCGGCGCCGCAGTCCTCGCCCGCCGCCACCTGGCGGACGACTCGCCGTGACCGCGCTGCGCCCGTCCGCCGCCGGCGGGTCGGGGCGCCTGGCGGTCACCGGCGGCACCGTCCTCACCCCCGACGGTCCCCGGCGCACCGACGTCCTGCTCGCCGCCGGCCGGGTTGCCGAGATCGGCCCGCTCGACCCGGTCGCGGGGTTCGAGCGCCTCGACGCCACCGGCCTGTTCGTCGCTCCCGGTCTGATCGACCTGCAGTGCAACGGCGCCGCCGGCGTCGACCTGTCCACCGAGCCCGAGCGTCTGTGGGAGGTCGCCGCCGCCCTGCCCCGCTGGGGCGTGACCGCGTGGCTGCCGACGATCGTCACGGGACCGCCCGCCGTCCGCCGCCACGCACTGGCGGCCCTGCGCTCGGGACCTCCGCCGGGCGCCGCCGAGCGGCCCCTCGCCTGCCCGCTGGGTCTGCACGTCGAGGGCCCGTTCCTCGCCCCCGAGCGCCGGGGAGCCCATCCGCCCGAGCACCTGGCGCCGCCCGATCCCGCCGTCGTCCGGGCCGAGGGCTGGGACGACGGCGTCGCCCTGGTCACCCTCGCCCCCGAGCTGCCCGGCGCTCTCGACCTCGTCCAGGCGCTGGTCGGGGCAGGCATCGTGGCGTCCGCCGGCCACTCGTCCGCCACCGCCGCCGAGGCCCGCGCCGCGGTCGACGCAGGCGTGACCTTCGTGACCCACCTGTTCAACGCCATGGCACCCCTCCACCACCGCGAGCCGGGCCTGGCCGGCGTCGCGCTCACCGACGACCGCGTCCGCGTCGGGATCATCGTCGACGGCATCCACGTCGACCCCACCGTCGTCGCCCTGGCCGCCCACGCTCTGGCCGCCAGGCTCACCCTGGTCACCGACGCTGTCGCCGCGCTGGGGGCCGCCCGCGGGCCGGTCAGCCTGGGCGCCCTGCGGGCCGAGGCCGCCGACGACGGGGTCCGCCTCGCCGACGGCACGCTGGCCGGCAGCACCCTGGCCCTCGACCGGGCGGTCCGCAACCTGGTTGCCTATGCCGGCGTCCCGCTGCCCGCAGCGGTCGCCGCGGCGACGGCGGCCCCGGCGGCGGTGCTAGGCCTGGCCGACCGGGGCACGCTGGCGGTCGGCGCCGTCGGCGACCTGGTCCTGCTGGACGACGACGGCACCCTCGCGGCCACGATCATCGGCGGCCGAACGGCTCACCGGCGGGAGCCCGCGTGGAGGTCGTGATCGTCGACGGCGCCGACGAGGCCGGCACCCTGGTCGGCGGCGCCATCGCCACGCTGGTGGCCGCCCGCCCGGCGGCGGTCCTCGGCCTCGCCACCGGCAGCTCGCCGCTGCCGGTCTACGCCGACCTGGCCCGTCGGTGCGCGGCGGGCACGCTGACGCTCGCGGGCGCCCGAGCGTTCCTCCTCGACGAGTACGTCGGCCTGCCCCCCGGAGCGCCGGAGTCGTACCGGGCGTTCATCCGGGCACACTTCGAGGCCGGCGTCGACATCCCCCCGGACGCCGTCGAGGGCCCCGACGTGACCGCCGCCGACCTGACCGCCGCGTGCGCCCGCTACGAGGCGGCGATCGCCGAGGCCGGCGGCGTCGACCTGCAGTTGCTGGGCATCGGCACCGACGGCCACATCGGGTTCAACGAGCCGGGCTCGTCGCTGGCGTCCCGGACGAGGATCAAGACCCTCACCGACCGGACCCGCCAGGACAACGCCCGCTTCTTCCGCTCGCCGTCGGAGGTGCCACGCCACGTGGTGACCCAGGGGGTGGGAACGATCCTCGAGGCCCACCACCTCGTCCTCCTCGCCTTCGGCGAGGCCAAGGCCGACGCCGTCGCCCGAGCGGTCGAGGGCCCGGTCACCGCCATGGTCCCCGGCTCGGCGCTCCAGCTCCACCCCCACGCGACGGTCGTCGTCGACTCGGCCGCGGCCGGTGGCCTCCGGCTGGCCGGCTACTACCGGGAGACCTGGCGGCACAAGCCCGCGTGGCAGGGGCTGTAGGCGCCGTCCATATCGTGTTCGCCGGTCCGTGCGAGGGCATGGCAACCTGGTACCTCCCCCGGGGACGTAGCTCAGCTGGCTAGAGCACCTGCTTTGCAAGCAGGGGGTCGTGGGTTCGAATCCCATCGTCTCCACCAGCGGAAACGTCGCCCGTCCTGACCGCCGGTCGTGCCCGCTACGTGCCCGTTACCCTGCCGCCCAGCCTCGATCACGGCCGACAACCGCTCGGCGATCTGGCGCTCCCGGTCCCGGTCAGTGTGCAAGTAGATCAGCGCCGCCCGCACCGTCGAGTGGCCCATACGGGCCATCCGATCCTTGAGGCTCCCCTCGGCGAGCTGGTTGCCGGTGTGGCGAAGGTCGTGCAGGTGCAAGCCGACCTCGCGGTCGATCCCGGCCTTCTTCGTCGCCTGCTTCCACAGCCGATTGAAGTTGCGGCGCCGTGGCGTCGCACCCCGCTCGCCAACGAACACGCGGCCGCTACTGCCACGCTCGGCCCAGCCGTCGAGGTGCTCGCGTAGCTCCGGAATGATCGCGGCCGAGATGCCCACGTCCCGGACCCCGGCGGCCGACTTCACCGTCCCGACGGTCAGCTCGCCGTCCGTCTCGGTGACCGCCATCTTCACTGACACGAACCTGGCCTCGAGGTCGAAATGCCGGCGCCGCAGGGCGATCAGCTCACCCCACCGCAACGACGTGAACGCCGCGAGCAGCACCAGCGCCCGCCACCGCCTCGGCATCGCATCCGCGATGGCGAACACCTCCGCCACCGTGGCCGTCGGCCGCTCCGGATGGTCGTGCGTGTCGGCCCCCTTGATCCGGCACGGGTTGCGTCGCACCAACTCGTCCTCGTCCACGGCCGTCGTCATGATCGCCCGCAGCAGCCGGTACGCCCCGGCCACCGTCGCCCCACCGACACCCGACGACAGCAACCCCGCCCGCCACGTACGCACCGCGGACGTCGTGAGATCGACAAGGTCGACCCGGCCGAGCTGCGGATCGAGATGCAGCCGGAACAGCCGCTCGTAGCCCTCACGAGTCCGGGGCTTGAGCGGCCGCTCCGCAATCCACCGCCTCGCGTACGGCCCGAAGGGCTCCCGGCCGGCGTCCGGGTCGAACCAGACGCCCCGCAGCATGTCGGCCTCGACGTTCACCAACCACGCATCGGCATCGACCTTCGACGGGAACGTGGTCGGCGCCGGCCGATCAGTACCGTCCGGAGCCGGGTAGCGGGCCTGCCAGCGACCCGAAGGAAGCTGGCGGACCCGCCCGAACCGGCGACGCTTCCCCGCCATCAGGCAGCGCGCCGCCCACGACGGCGACGATCGATCGGCTCTACCGTCCCCGCCTCGATCACGGCATCGACGACGCTCTCCGGGATCCGGACATGCCGCCCGATCCGCACGAACCGGATACGCCGCTCACGGATCAGCCGCCGGGGATAGTGCGTCGAGGTCCCCCACCGCTCGGCGGCCTCGACAACGGTCAGAAGTCGGTCCTTCTTGCTTGCCACAAGGT
>JBKPHT010000021.1:0-10996 GCA_046730015.1 Actinomycetota bacterium | reverse complement strand
CGCCCACGGCCTGCTCGGCGGGGACGACGTGGCCGACGACGGCATGTGGCTGCGGCGGTTCCTCCACTCGCCGTCACTCCGCATCGCGGGCGGCAGCGACCAGGTGCAGGCCAACATCATGGGGGAGCGGGCGCTCGGGCTGCCGGCCGAGCCCCGGGCCGACAAGGACGTCCCGTTCCGCGAGCTGTCCCGGCGGGTTGGGTAGGTTCCTGTCGCGGTGAGCGAGCGCAGCGAGCGAACCATAAGCACAGTGCGGTGCTCGGCCCGCAGGGCCGATCGGTCATCGCGCGCACCCCGAAGGGTGCGCCGATGACCGAGACCCGCGCCGGCCCG
Source organism: Actinomycetota bacterium (assembly GCA_046730015.1). Classification (GTDB taxonomy): domain Bacteria; phylum Actinomycetota; class Acidimicrobiia; order Acidimicrobiales; family VFJN01; genus ZC4RG19. The sequence goes on along the minus strand of JBKPHT010000021.1, from coordinate 10,663 downwards.
GCGCTGACCCGGAGCCAGGCGGCCCGCCGCGGCCGGGTCATCCGCGCGGCTCTGGAGCTCGGGGCCGAGGGCGGGTACGACGCGGTGCAGATGCGCGACGTGGCCACCCGGGCGGAGGTCGCGCTGGGCACGATCTACCGCTACTTCCCGTCGAAGGACGCGCTGCTGCTGGCGGTGATGGTCGAGTGGCTGGGCGAGCTGGAGCAGCGGGTCACCCGGCGGCCGCCGACCGGCGCCACCACCGTGGACCGGATCATGGACGTGCTCACCCGGGCGCTGCGCGCGATGGACCGCGAGCCCCGCCTGACCGCTGCCGTCATCGGCTCCATGACGGCGGGCGATCCCGCCAGCGTCGACGCCATCGGCGAGGTCACCCGGGTGATGGCCCGGATCATGGTCCCGGCCTTCCCGCCGGGCGTCGACCCCGCACTGGAGGCGTCCGCGGCCAAGGCCCTGGGCCACGTCTGGTGGTCGGCCACGATCTCGTGGGCCAACGGCATGGGCGACGTCGGCTGGGTGGCGGGGGAGCTGCGCGAGGCCGCGGAGCTGATCGCCGACCGGTTCGAGTGATCCGGGCCCGCCACCAGTACCAGGGCGGATTGACCCGACGGTCAACGCCGGTGACCTCGACTTCCTGACGACACGTCAGGCAGATACGCTGCGGCGGACCGGCCATGCCAGCTCACGACGAGGGGAAGACGCCATGCGCGCAGCCGTTCTCCGGAACACCGGCGACGACAAGCTCGAGATCCGCGACGACATCGAGCTGGGCCCCGTCGGTCCGGGCGAGGTCAAGGTCAAGATCATGGCCACAGGCGTCTGCCACTCCGACGTGTCGGGCATGACCGGCATCATCCCCCAGCCGGCGCCGTTCATCCCCGGCCACGAGGGCGCGGGCGTCGTCGCCGAGGTGGGGGAGAACGTCACGTCGGTGCAGCCCGGCGACCACGTCATCATCGCCTGGAGCGCCCCCTGTGGTCACTGCAAGTTCTGCGTCGACCGCAAGCAGCCGAACCTGTGCTTCAACATCCAGATGGCCGCCGCGATGACGCCGCACTTCTACCAGGAGGGCAACGTCATCGCCGGCTTCGCCGGAACGGGGACGTGGGCCGAGGAGATGATCATGCCGGAGCCCGGCGTGGTGAAGATCGACCCGGAGACCCCCCACGAGGTCGCGTCGCTGGTCGGCTGCGGCGTCATGACGGGCGTCGGCGCCGCGCTCAACACAGCCAAGGTCACCCCGGGCTCGTCGGTGGTGGTGTTCGGCTGCGGCGGCGTCGGCATCTCGGCCATCCAGGGTGCCAAGGTGGCCGGGGCCTCGGAGATCGTGGCCGTCGACCTGGTCGACTCCAAGCTGGAGGACGCCAAGCGGTTCGGCGCCACCCACGCGGTCAAGCCCGACGACCTCGACGGAGCCAAGCAGTCGATCACCGGCGGCGACGGCTTCGACTTCGCCTTCGAGGCCATCGGCCTGCCGGTCACGATGCGGAACGCCTACGACGTCACCCGCCGCGGCGGCACGACCTGCATCATCGGCGTCGGCGGCCTCGACAAGACCGTGTCGTTCAACGCCTTCGAGCTGTTCTTCGACGAGAAGAAGTTCATGGGCTCCTACTACGGCTCGGCCGACGTCCGCAGCGACTTCAACCGGATGCTCAACCTCTGGAGGAACGGCCGCCTCGACCTCGAGGGCATGATCTCGAAGAAGATCGCCATCGACGACGTGAACGACGCCGTGGCCGACCTCAAGGCGGGCACCGTGATCCGCTCGGTCATCACCTTCGACTCGCCGACGCCCGCCGCCGGGGCCGCGACCACGGCGGAGAGCACCGGCGCCTGACGCTGCGCCCGGTCCGAGGGGCCCGCTGCGGCGGGCCCCTCGTCGCGTCCGGACCCGGGTTGTCATCCGGCGGCGCGCGGGCGTGTTAGCTTCTCGCACGGCGACGTGGGGGCCACTCCGTCGCCATGGGCAGGAATCGATCCGCCGGCGAATCGTGTCGCTGTGCCGTGGGGAGCCAGCAAGACCGGCCCTGTGACGGTCGACAGTGGTGCCGCGCGCCGCGTCGGATTCCGAGTTTGGGGAGAGACATGATCACTGCGCAACGCCAACGACGGCGTCGTCGCGCCGCCGCGGCCGTGGCCAGCGTCGCCATCGGTCTCGGCCTGGTGGGAGCCGTCGCCACCCCGGCGAGCGCCGAGGACGGCTCGGCCATGTACCAGGGGTTCGTCGAGGAGACCACCGCCAGCGTCACCGGGACGTTCGGTGGAGGCAGCGAGGTGAGGGGCATCCGGACCGGGCTCCGCATCCTCGACATCGAGGGCGAGGACGGGCACGGCCTGTCGTACTGCGTCCAGGTGGACGTCGACAACGACACCACGGTGCCGTACATCGAGCAGGACTTCGACGAACTCGTCAGCGACACGGTCGCCCGCATCCTGGGCAGCTACTACCCGATCGGCACCGGGCCGGCCGGCTACGAGCTCGAGTCGACCGGCGACGAGGCCCTCGACGCCCGGCTGATGGCGGCCGCCACCCAGTCGGCGATCTGGCACTTCACCGACGACTTCGACCTCACCATCGACGAGGGCGAGAACAACCCGGTGATCATCGCCTACTACGAGATCATCCTCCAGGCGGTCGCCGACCGCGCTCTGCCGCCGCTCAGCAGCGGCACGCTGACCCTCAGCATCGACGGGCCCGAGGACGTCGACGCGATCCCGGGCGAGCTCCTCGGCCCCTACGTCGTGAACACCACGGCGTCGCTGGTCGAGTTGACCACCACCGAGGGCCTGACGATCCACAACGAGGACGGCTCGCCGTTCGAGGGCCCGGCCGAGGACGGCGACGAGCTGTGGCTCAAGGCCGCGGCGGCCGGCTCGGGAACCCTGTCGGCCTCGGCGTCCGGCCTCGAGTCCGGCGGCCGGGTGTTCGGTGGCGACCGGGTCCAGGACCTCGCCTTCGTCGTGGTCACGCCGGTGACCGTGTCGGCGACGGTCGACCTCCACGTCGGCCCGCCGCCCTCCACCGCGCCGTCGTCGACGACGTCCACGACGGTGGGCACGACGACGACCGAGTCGACCGTCCCCGAGACCACCGTGACCGTCCCGACCACGACGGTCACGACCACCCCGCGGGCCAGCGGGGGGCTGCCGGTCACCGGCACCCAGACGATGCTGCTGGTGGCCGCGGCGCTGGTGCTGCTGATCGTCGGCGGCGCCTTCGGCCTGGCCGCCAAGCGCCGGGCCGACGGGGGCACGACCTGAGCCGTCCACTCCTGGCGAGCACGTGATCTGGTGAGGGGCCCGCTCCGGCGGGCCCCTCGTCGCGTCCGGGATCGGACCGTCGACCTGCGGGTTTACCGGCCGCGGGGCAAAGCTGCTAAACCAATCTGGAAGTAGAACCTGTTTCATTTCCGGGGAGGTGGCCATGCCCGACGCGGAGATCCTGTCGGCCCCGCTGGTGCTCGAGTATCCGTTCAGCCGGACGGTCGGTCCGGTCCAGAGCGCGTTCCTCACGGGGCTGCGCGAGGGCATTGTGCTCGGCGTCCGGGCGGCCGACGGCCGGATCCTGTGTCCTCCGGTCGAGTACGACCCCGTCACCAGCGACGAGCTCACCGAGCTGGTCGAGCTGGGCGACACCGGCACGGTCACCACCTGGTCGTGGGAGCCCCGGCCCCGGCCGAACGAGCCGCTCGAGCGTCCCTTCGCCTGGGCGCTGGTCCGGCTCGACGGCGCCGACACCGGGCTGCTGCACGCGCTCGACGCCGGCCGCCCCGAGGCCGTGTCGACCGGCATGCCGGTCCGGATTCGGTGGGCCGACGAGCGGGAGGGGGCGATCACCGACATCGCCTGCTTCGAGCCCGTGGCCGGCGGGGGCGGGGACCGGTGAGCGACCTCGTCCTGCCCGAGGCGCTGCGCGGCGTCGAGCCCGTCCGCAGCATCCGCACACCCGCCCGGCTCGACTACACGTTCACCGCCGGCGAGGCCACGTCCCGCTTCCTCCGGGGCATCGCCGCCCGGAAGATCCTGGGCGAGCGCTGTCACGTCTGCGGCAAGGTCATCCTCCCGCCCCGCGGCTCGTGCCCCAACGACGGCGTTCCCACCCGCGAGCAGGTCGAGCTGCCCGACCGGGGCATCGTGACCACCTTCTGCGTCGTCAACGTCAAGTTCTCCGGCTCGGCCATGGAGCTGCCCTACGTCTGCGCCACGGTGCTGCCCGACGGCGCCGACATGGGCTTGTTCGGGCTCGTGCAGGAGATCCCGTTCGACCAGATCCGCATGGGCATGCGGGTCGAGGCCGTCTGGGTCGACGACGACGAGCTGACCCACGACCTCGCCTCGATCAAGTGGTGGCGGCCCACCGGCGAGCCCGACGCCGCCTACGAGACCTACCGGGAGCATGTGTGAGCGAGCGCAGCGAGCGATCCCGAAGGGTGCACCGATGATGCGTGATGTCGCGGTCGTCGCCTTCGCCCAGTCGCCCCACGTGCGGCGGGAGCAGGGCCGCAACGAGGTCGAGATGCTCATGCCAGTGCTCGACCAGGTGAAGGCCGACGTCGGCCTCGACCAGCGGCAGATCGACTTCACCTGCTCGGGCAGCACCGATTACCTCGCCGGGAGCGCGTTCAGCTTCGTGATGACGCTCGACGGGGTCGGCGCCTCGCCGCCCATCAGCGAGAGCCACGTCGAGATGGACGGCGCCTGGGCCCTCTACGAGGCCTGGGTGAAGATCCAGACCGGCGCCGCCGACACCGCCCTCGTGTACGGCTACGGGAAGTCGTCGCCCGGTGCCTTGCGCGACGTGCTGTCACGCCAGCTCGACCCGTACTACCAGGCTCCGCTGTGGCCCGACAGCATCGCGCTGGCCGCCCTGCAGGCCCGGGCCTGCATCGACGCCGGGGTCACCTCGGTGGCCGAGATGGCGAAGGTCGCCGCCCGCAACCGCCGGGCCGCGGCCGCCAACCCCCACGCCCAGCTCCAGGGATCGGACGACCCGGACGTGCTGCTGAAGGAGCCCGAGATCGCCGCCCCGTTGCGGCGCCATGACTGCCCGCCGGTGACCGACGGCGCGGCGGCGATTATCCTCGCCGCCGGCGACCGGGCCCGGTCGCTGGCCGAGCGCCCGGCCTGGATCCGGGGGATCGACCACCGCATCGAGGCCCACGCGCTCGGGGTGCGCGACCTCACCACCTCGACCTCCACCGCGCTGGCCGCCGAGCGGGCCGGGGTGGCCGCCGGGCCGGTCGACGTCGCGGAGGTCCACGCTCCATTCACCCACCAGGAGGTGCTGGTGACCCGGGCGCTGGGCCTGGGCGACGGCGTCGACGTCAACCCCTCCGGCGGCGCCCTGGCCGCCAACCCGCTGATCGCCGCCGGGCTCGTCCGCATCGGCGAGGCCGCCGCCCGGATCGGCCGGGGCGAGGCCGACCGGGCGGTCGCCCACGCCACCAGCGGCCCGTGCCTGCAGCAGAACCTGGTCTGCGTCCTGGAAGGGGAGACGTGAGCGAGCGCGTCGCGGTCGTCGGCATCGGCCAGACCCACCACCAGGCCACCCGGGGCGACGTGTCGATCGCCGGGCTGGTCCGGGAGGCCGCCGTCGAGGCGCTGACCGACGCGGGCATGACCTGGTCCGACATCGACGCCGTGGTCATCGGCAAGGCGCCCGACTTCTTCGAGGGCGTGATGATGCCCGAGCTGTACCTCGCCGACGCGCTCGGCGCCGTGGGCAAGCCCATGCTGCGGGTCCACACCGCCGGCTCGGTCGGAGGCTCGACCGCGCTGGTGGCCGCCAGCCTCGTCCAGGCCGGCATCCATCGCCGGGTGCTCACGGTCGCCTTCGAGAAGCAGTCCGAGAGCGAGGCGATGTGGGCGCTCACGCTGCCCATCCCGTTCTCGCCGCCGCTGGTCGCCGGGGCGGGCGGCTACTTCGCGCCCCACATCCGGGCCTACATGCGGCGCTCCGGCGCCCCCGACCACATCGGGGTGCTGGTGGCGCTCAAGGACCGGCAGAACGCCTGGAAGAACCCCAAGGCCCACCTGCACGAGGAGAACCTCTCGTTCGAGTCGGTCAAGGACTCGATGATGCTGTGGGACCCGCTCCGCTACTCGGAGACCTGCCCCTCGTCCGACGGCGCCTGCGCCATGGTGCTCACCGACGAGGCCGGGGGCGACGCGGCCGACAGCCCGGCCTGGGTGCTCGGCGGGGCCATGCGGTCGGAGCCGACGATGGCACCCGGCCGCGACCAGGTGAACCCGCTGGCGGGGCGCGACTGCGCCGCAGACGTCTACGCCCAGGCCGGCATCACCGACCCGCGGCGCGACATCGACGTCGCCGAGGTCTACGTGCCGTTCTCGTGGTACGAGCCGATGTGGCTGGAGAACCTCGGGTTCGCCGAGGAGGGCAAGGGCTGGACGCTCGTCGAGGACGGCGCCACGGCCATGGACGGCGACATCCCCTGGAACCCGTCCGGCGGCGTCCTGTCGTCCAACCCGATCGGCGCGTCGGGGATGATCCGCTTCGCCGAGGCGGCCCTGCAGGTCCGGGGCCGGGCGGGCGAGCATCAGATCGACGGGGCCCGGGTGGCGCTCGGGCACGCCTACGGCGGCGGGTCGCAGTTCTTCGCCATGTGGGCGCTCGGCAGCGACAAGCCGGCCTCGTAGACACTGTCGTACAGACTGACGGGACAGGGAACGAGAAGGGATCGACCGATGGGACGACTCGATGGCAAGGTCGCCATCATCACCGGGGCGGCGCGGGGCCAGGGGGCGGCCGAGGCCCGGCTGTTTGCGGCGGAGGGCGCCCGGGTCGTGCTGGCCGACGTGCTCGACGACGAGGGCAAGGCGGTGGCCGGCGAGATCGGCGACGCGGCCGCCTACGCCCACCTCGACGTCACCGACGAGGGCCAGTGGTCCGACGCGGTGGCCCTGGCCGAGCGGACGTTCGGCCCGGTGACGGTGCTGGTGAACAACGCGGGCATCCTGCTGTTCCAGGCCGTGCACAAGACCGAGCTGGCGGACTTCGACCGCATCCTGCGGGTCAACGTCCACGGCGTGTTCCTCGGCATGAAGGTGGTCACGCCGTCGATGGAGAAGGCCGGGGGCGGGTCGATCGTCAACATCTCCTCGACCGCCGGGCTGCAGGGCCTGCCCTACCTGGCCGCCTACGTGGCCTCGAAGTGGGCGGTGCGGGGCCTCACCAAGTCGGCCGCCATCGACCTGGGCCACAAGGGCATCCGGGTCAACTCGGTCCACCCCGGCGGCATCGACACGCCGATGGTGGCCGGCACGTCGGCCGACGCGCCGTTCTACAAGCGGCTGCCGGTGGCGCGGATGGGGTCGGCCGACGAGTCGGCCCGGGCCGTGCTGTTCCTGGCCTCCGACGAGGCCAGCTACATCGCGGGCGCCGAGCTCGCGGTCGACGGCGGCGCCACCTGCGGTGACCTCGCCCTCATGAGCTGAGCGGGCGGTGGGCACCGTCTGCATCACCGGGTCGGCCGGCGGCATCGGCGCGGCCACCCGGGCCCGGCTGGAGGCCGTCGGCCACCGGGTGGTCGGCGTCGACGTCCGGGACGCCGAGGTGATCGCGGACCTGGCCACGGACGCCGGCCGGTCGGCGATGGTGGCGGCGGTCGAGGCGGCCACCGGCGGCGTGCTCGACGGCCTGGTGGTGGGCGCCGGCCTGCAGGGCGCTGACCCCGGCCAGGTCGTGGCGGTCAACTACTTCGGCGCGGTGGCGTCCCTGGAGGGCCTGCGGCCGCTGCTGGCCCGCAGCGAGGGGGCGTCCGCGGTGGCGATCGCCTCGAACTCGGCCACGACGATGGCGGGCGTCGACGAGGCGGTGGTCGCCGCGTGCCTGGCCGGCGACGAGCCCGCGGCCCGGGCCGCCGCCGCGGCCGCCGGGCCCTTCCGCGACTACCCCTCGACCAAGCTGGCCCTCGCCCGCTGGGTCCGGCGCCGGGCGCCGGAGGACGGCTGGATCGGGGCCGGAATCCGGCTCAACGCCGTCGCCCCCGGGCCCACCGACACCCGCATGGTCGCGGACCTCGACATGCCGGTGCTCGAGCTCGGCGACCTCTACCCGGTGCCGATCCGCCGCGTGGCGACCCCGGACGAGCAGGCGGCCGTGCTCGCCTTCCTGCTGTCGCCCGACGCGTCCTACGTCGCCGGGGCGGTCATCCCGGTCGACGGCGGCGGCGAGGCCGCGGTCCGGGCCGACGACTGGCCGGCCGCTCGCCCCTAGCTGCGGCCTGGCGTCTCCCACCGCGCCGACGCGCGGTGAGAGACGCCAGACCGGTCACGGGAGGATGAGGTGGCTGTCGCCGAACTCGTGCCAGCGGTAGCCGCCCGCCACCGCGGCGTCGTAGGACGCTCGCAGCAGCTCCGGGCCGGCGACCGCCTCGAGCATCGCCAGGTGCGACGACTCGGGCTCGTGCCAGCCGGTGAGCAGCCCGTCGACGACCCGGACTCCCCGCCCGCCGCCGATCACGAGCTCGGTCCATCCCTGCCCGGGATGGGCCCGGCCGGCCTCGTCGGCGCCGGTCTCCAGCGCCCGGACGACCGTAGTGCCCACGGCGACGACCCGGCGGCCCTCGGCGTGGGCGGCGTTCGCGAGGGCGGCGGTGGCGGCCGGCACGGCGTAGCGCTCGGCGTAGGGCGGCTCGCCGGCCTCCTGCGACGACACGCCGGTGTGCAGGGTCACCGGGGCCACCACGACGCCCCGGCTGACGAGGTCGGTGACCAGCGCCTCGGTGAACGGGCGGGCGGCGCTCGGCATCTCGGCCGATCCGGGGTGGCGGGAGAACACCGACTGGTACGCCGCCACCGGCCACGCCCCCTCGGCATGGGCGTAGCGGATCGGCGCCCCGTGGGCGTCGAGGTAGTCGAGCAGCGGCCCGGGCAAGTCGAGGCGGGCCAGCCACAGCCGCCGGTGGGCGGTGCCGGCGGGGTAGGGGGCGAGCAGCTCGGCCCGCCCGCCGGCCGGGAGGGCCAGCTCGGGCGCCGGGATGCCCGTGTAGCGCCGCGTGCCGTGCCCGGCCGGTCGCCGGGGCTCGACGACCCAGTAGCCGCCGGGCAGCTCGGTCGACAGGTGGAGCCGGATCGGCTCGTGGTCGGCGTCGACGGCGTCGAGGGCGGCCGGCACGACGGCCGAGGTGTTGACCACCAGCACGTCGCCGGGCACGAGCGCGTCACCCAGGTCGGTGAACCGGTGGTGCGACACGTCGCCCGTGGCCCGGTGGCCGACCATCAGCCGGACGTCCGCCCGGTCGTCGGAGCCCAGCGTCCCGCCGGGCCGGGTCAGCTCGACCGGGGTGCCCGCCTCGCCGCCCTCCGGGATGGCGAACCCGGGCAGCGACGTGTGCACGGCCCGGTCATCGACCGGGTCGACCACCGGTGCGACCCGGTCGACGGCGGGCGGCCGGGTGACGGCCAGGGGGACGGCGCCCACCCGGGCGGAGCGGATGGTACGGACGGCACGAGCCGGAGACCGCGAGGCCACGCCCTCGCCCCGGCGGGCGCCGTCGGTCACGTCGACGAGCCTCACGGCGCCACCTCCGCCAGCGCGGGCGCCGGTCCGGCGGCACCGTCGGGCAGGACGTCGACCCGGTAGCGGCCGCTGGGCGGCCGCTCGTCGATCAGCCGCACCAGGCCCGGGACCTTCTCCTCGGGCGGCGGCCGGTCGCTGATGTCCTCGCCGGGGAAGGCGTCCTGGTGCATCCGGGTCCGCATGTCGCCAGGGTCGACCCAGTAGACCCGCACCCGGTCCTCCTCCGCCGCCAGCACCCGGCTGAGCTGCTCCAGCGCTGCCTTGGAGGCGCCGTACCCGCCCCAGCCCTCGTAGCCCTCGACCGCCGCGTCGGACGTCACGTTGACGATCGCGCCCCGCTCGGCTCGCAGGTGCGGCAGGGCGGCCTGGATGATCCGCAGCGGGGCCACCACGTTGGCCGCCAGCAGGCGCTCGAGGTCGCCGGTGCGCAGCCAGGCGACGTGGGGGAGGGGGCTCGGCCCCAGCGAGCCCGCGTTGTTGACCACCAGCTCCAACCGGCCGAGGCCGGCCGCGGCGGTTACCAGCGCGGCGGCGTGGACGGGGTCGGCGACGTCGCCGGGCAGGGCGACCACGCTGCCGGGGCCGGCGGCGTCGATGGCGGCCCGGGCCTCGGCCAGGGCGGCGCTGTCGCGGGCGTCGACGACCACGTTCCAGCCGTCGGCCGCCAGGCCCTCGGCGAGCGCCCGGCCGAGCCCCCGGCTGGCTCCGGTTACGAGAGCTGTCCTTCGCACCTCGTGCTCCCTTCGTTGCTCCATGCTGCGCACGGTACGGACGCGGCGCCCGGTCGCCATCGGCCCGCGGACGGTTCTGCCTCGGTCTCTGGACCTAGGCCCCCGGGTCCCCCGGGCTACCGGGCGGCCGGATCGACCTCGTGAGCGAGCGGTGCGGTGGCCGTCGCCGTGGTCACCTCGCGGTCGGCGACCACGGCGACAACTGCGGCCAGACCCGCCGCGACGGCCGTGGCCGCGGCCAGCTGCGCCGCCACGCGGGCCGGCGTGACACGGTCGAGCGCGAGGGTGCCGCCGTCGACCCCGGCGGCGAGCACCGGCACCAGCGCGACGAGCACGACCGCACCCGCGGCGGCGCCGGCGGCCAGCGCCGTCCGGGCCCGGGCGAGGC
>JBKPHT010000020.1:0-2860 GCA_046730015.1 Actinomycetota bacterium | reverse complement strand
GCGCAGCCGGCCACGACGGCGTCGAAGCAGGCCTCGACCGCGGCGCGGCCGTAGCGGGCGAACAGGTCGGCGATCCGGGCCGCGCCCATCGTGCAGGCGGAGCACTCGGCGTCGAGGTCGCCGGCGATGGAGTCGGGCATGCGCGAGTTGCGGACCAGGATGCGGATGACGCCCTCGTTGGGGACGCCGGCGTCGTACAGCTTGACCGGCGGGACCATCAGGCCCTCCTCGAACACCGACGTGGCGTGCGAGGGCATCGAGCCGGGGACGGCGCCGCCGATGTCGTCGTGATGCCCGAAGGCCTGCACGAACGCCACCACCTCGCCGTCGTGGAAGACGGGCACGGTCACGCACAGGTCGGGGAGGTGGCCGATGCCTCCCTCCGACAGGTACACGTCGTTGTGGAAGTAGACGTCGCCGGGCCGCATGGTCGCGAGCGGGAAGTCGCGGACCACCGGGTGGACCAGGGCCGAGTAGGACCGGCCGGTGAGCTTGCGGAGGCGCCGGTCGTGGATGCCGGCCCGGAAGTCGTGCTGGTCGCGGATCATCGGCGACCGGGACGTGCGGCCGATCTGGTCCTCGACCTCGGCCTCGACCGAGGCCAGGGTGCCCTCGACGATCTCCAGCAGCACCGGGTCGACGTCGGTCACGGCTCCTGCCTCCGGACGACGAGGGCGCCGAGGGGGTCGACGGTGGCCCGGACGCCGGGCGGCACTGGCAGGGTCGACCCGTACTCCTCGACCACCGCCGGTCCCCGGACCTCGTCGCCGGCGCCCAGGTCGGGCCGCCACACGACGGGGGTGTCGTTCCAGGCGCCGGCGAACCAGACGGGCCGGGTCGCGGTCGGCGCCACCGCGCCCGTGCCGGCCGCCACCGGGGCCAGCGGCGGGCGGGCCAGCGGACCGACACCGGTGAGCCGGACGTTCACCCACTCGACGCCGTGCCCGGGACGGTCGCGGTAGCAGTAGCCGTACAGCCGCTCGTGCTCGTCGTGGAACCGGGCCAGCACGGCCGTGGCCAGGTCGGCGTCGACCGGGCCGGCCGGGACGTCGACGCGGACCTCGAACGCCTGGCCGTCGTAGCGCAGGTCGGCCGAGCGGAGGAACCGCTGGTCGCCCGGGGCGAAGCCCTCGGCCGTGAGGGCGGCGTCGGCCTCGGCCTCCAGGCCGCCGTACACCTCGGCCAGCGCGCCGAGGTCGAGGGTGGCGTGGGCGGCCACGAAGGTCCGGACGTCGTCGATGCGGACGTCGACCGTGAGCAGCCCGAACGCGCACAGGTTGCCCGGGTCGGGAGGGACCACGGCGGCGGCGAGGCCGAGGACGTCGAGCAGGCGGCCGGCCTGCAGCGGGCCCGACCCGCCGAACGCGCACAGCGCCAGGTCGCGGACGTCGATGCCCCGCCGGACGGTGACCTGGCGAATGGCGTTGGCCTGGTTCCACGCCCAGATCTCCAGCACCCCCTCGGCGCAGGCCTCGGGGGCGAGGCCGAGCTTGCCGGCCAGCGCATCCAGGCCCGCCCGGGCTGCGGCCGCGTCGAGCGGGATCTCGCCGCCCAGCAGGTGGGGCGGGATCCGGCCGAGCACCAGCGCGGCGTCGGTGAGGGTGGGCTCGCCGCCACCCCGGCCGTAGCACAGCGGACCGGGGTCGGCCCCGGCCGACCGGGGCCCGACCTTCAGCGTGCCCTCGGGCGACACCCACGCGATCGACCCGCCACCGGCGCCGACGGTCACGATGTCGATCATCGGCACCTTGGCCGGGAAGCGGCCGACCGTGCCCTCGGTGGTGAGCGACGGGGTGCCGGAGCGGATGACCGCCACGTCGGTCGAGGTGCCGCCCCCGTCGAGGGTCACGACGTCGTCGAACCCCGCCGCGTGCGTGACCGCCGCGGCGCCCAGCGCGCCGGCGGCCGGGCCGGACAGGACGGTGGTGATCGGCGTGCGGGCGATCCGGTCGGCCGAGGTCACGCCGCCGTTCGACTTCATCACGAAGAACGGCGTGCCAGCGCCGGCCCGGTCGGCCAGCCGGTCGGCCAGGCGGGCGACGTAGCCGGCGACCGCGGGCTTCACGAACGCGTCGACCAGGGTGGTGACCGACCGCTCGTACTCCCGGTACTCCCGCAGCACGTCGCTGCTGATCGACACCGTGCACTCGGGGTAGGCGGCGGCGAACAGGTCGCGCACCCGCCGCTCGTGGGTGGGGTCGGCGTACGCGTGGAGCAGGCAGACGCCGACGGCCGTCACCCCGTGGTCCCGGAACCAGGCGGCCTGGGCCCGGACCGCGTCCTCGTCGAGCGGGCGGAGGACCGTGCCGGTCGCATCGACGCGCTCCCGCACCTCGCGCACCAGGTGGAGCGGGACGATCCGGTCGGGCTTCACCCAGAAGTACGAGTTGCCGTACCCGTCGGGGACGCTCTGGCGGCCGATCTCCAGCAGGTGGCGGAACCCGGCCGTCGTCAGGAAGCCGAGTCCGGTCACCTCGCCCTGGAGCAGGGCGTTGGTGGCGACGGTGGTGCCGTGGAAGACGGAGCCGACCGCGTCCCACCGACCCCCCGCCGCGGCGAGCGCCTTGTCCGCCCCGGTGAGGAAGCCCTCGGCGTGGTCGTGGGGGGTCGCGGGCGTCTTGGTGACGGCCAGGCTGCCGGTCGCCTCGTCGAGCACCACCACGTCGGTGAACGTCCCCCCGGTGTCGATCCCGACCCGCAGCGTCATCCCCTCCCTCCCGGCGGGAACGGCGCCTTGGCCTCCGACTCCAGGACGTCGCGGTGGCGGCGGTAGAGGGCCAGGTTCCGCTCGGCCAGATGGTCGAACCCCTGGCGGACCGACGACCCGGGGCTGATCGTGGCCATCGGGTCGGCGCCCACG
>JBKPHT010000019.1:0-3512 GCA_046730015.1 Actinomycetota bacterium | reverse complement strand
AGCCCACCATGCCCGCCACCCCCGTCCACCTCGCCGTCTACGACACCCTGGCCGACTGGGAGGTCGGCTACGCCACCGCCCACGTCGGCAACCCGCTGTGGCAGCGCGAGCCCGGCCGCTACCGGGTGGTGACCGTGGGCGAGACGCCCGACCCGGTCGTCACGATGGGCGGCATGCGGATCGTGCCCGACGTGACCCTCGACGCCGTCGACCCCGCCGCCAGCGCCATGCTGATCCTGCCCGGCGCCGACACCTGGCTCACCGGCGCCAACGGCGCCTTCGCCGACGCGGCCCGCCGCTTCCTCGATGCCGGCACCCCGGTTGCCGCCATCTGCGGTGCCACCGGCGGCCTTGCCACCGCCGGCCTGCTCGACGACCGCCGCCACACCAGCAACGCCCGCGAGTACCTGGAGTCCACCGGCTACGCCGGCGGCCACCTCTACGTCGACGAGCCCGCCGTCGTCGACGGCCCGCTGATCACGGCCTCCAGCACCGCGCCGGCCGAGTTCGGCCGCGCCGTGCTCGACGTGCTCGGTGTGTACGAGCCGGCGACGCTCGCCTCCTGGTACAAGCTGTACGGCCAGCGCGACCCGGCGGGCTACCTCGAGCTGATGGCCGCGACGGCGTGACCGCCGAGCAGGAGCTGCTGAGCCGGGCCGCCCTCACGGCGTTCCGGCTCAACGGCCAGTTCCTCGGCCTGGCCGAGCAGCTGGCCCGGCCGGTCGGGCTCACCGCCGCTCGATGGCAGGTGCTCGGCGCCGTCCTCCACGAGCCACTGACCGTGGCCGGCATCGCCCGGGCGATGGGCATCACCCGCCAGAGCGTCCAGCGGCTGGCCGACCTCCTCGAGGCCGAGGGCCTCGCCGAGTACGTGCCCAACCCGTCGCACCGCCGGGCCAAGCTGCTGCGCATCACCGAGGCCGGTTACGCCGCCGTCCGGGCGATCACCCCGGCCCACGCCGTCGCCGCCCGCCGCCTGGCCGCTGAGCTCGGCCCCGAGGAGCTGGCCCGGGCAGTCGACGCCCTCGCCGCCCTGTCGGGCGCCCTCGACGAGATGGAGCCCGTCGACCCCGTCGACACCCGCGACGCGCTCGACGCCGGCGCGTCGCCCTGACCGGCCCGCCGGGGCGGGAGCTGACGCCTCGCCGGCTCAGTGGCCGCGGGCGATCCAGTCGTCCAGGTGGGGCGCCTCGGCGCCGACGGTCGTCGACTCGCCGTGGCCGGTGTGGACCACCGTCTGCGGCGGCAGGGTGAGCAGCCGGCGCCGGATCGAGTCGATGATCGTCCGGAAGTCGCTGTGGCTTCGGCCCGTGGCGCCCGGCCCCCCGCAGAACAGGGTGTCGCCGGAGAACAGCATCCCCGCGCCGGGGTCCCCCAGCCCCTCGGCCAGGAAGCAGCAGCACCCCGGCGAGTGCCCCGGGGTGTGCAGCACGGCCAGCTCGGTCCCGGCCGCCACCAGCACCTCGCCGTCGGCCAGGTCGAGGTCGGGCTCCCGGTCGGGGTACACGACGTCCCACAGCATCCGGTCCGCCGGGTGCAGCCACACCGGGGCGTCGACCGCATCGGCCAGCGCGGCGGCCGCGTTGATGTGGTCGTTGTGGCCGTGGGTGCAGGCGATGGCCGCAACCCGCCGCCCGGCGACGGCGTCGACGATGGGCCGGTGGTCGTGGGCCGCATCGACGACCACCACCTCCCGGTCGTCGCCGACCAGCCAGATGTTGTTGGTCACCTCCCACTCCCCGCCGTCGAGGGCGAAGATCCCGTCGGTGGTGACCAGCTCGACCCTCGCCGTCACTGCAGCAGCACCACGCTGCGGAGCACCTCGCCCCGCTCCATCCGCCCGAACGCCTCCTCGACCCCGTCGAGCCCGATCGTCTCGGACACGAAGGCGTCCAGCGGCAGCCGGCCCTGCAGGTGCAGGTCGACGAGGGCGGGGAAGTCGCGTGACGGCAGGCAGTCGCCGTACCACGACGGCTTGAGCGCCCCACCCCGGCCGAAGAACTCGATCATCGGGATGTCGGGGAACCGCATGTCGGGCGTCGGCACGCCCACCTGCACGACCGTCCCGGCCAGGTCCCGGGCGAAGAACGCCTGCTCCAGCACGGACGGGTGGCCGACCGCCTCGATGCACACGTCGGCGCCGAAGCCACCGGTGGCCTCCCGGACGGCCTCGACCGGGTCGGTGGTGGCGGCGTTGACCGTGTGGGTGGCGCCGAACCCGCGGGCCCATTCCAACTTCCGGTCGTCGAGGTCGACGGCCACGATCGTGGTCGCGCCGGCCAGCCGGGCGCCGGCGATGGCGGCGTCGCCCACCCCGCCGCACCCGAACACGGCGACGCTGTCGCCCGGTCCGACCCCGCCGGTGTGGATGGCGGCGCCGATCCCGGCCATGACCCCGCAGCCCAGCAGGCCGGCGACCTCGGGCCGGGCGGCCGGGTCGACGGGAGTGCACTGCCCGGCGGCGACCAGGGTCTTGTCGGCGAAGGCCCCGATGCCAAGGGCGGGCGACAGGGTGGTGCCGTCGGCGAGGATCATCTTCTGGGTGGCGTTGTGGGTGGCGAAGCACAGGTGGGGCCGGCCCCGGAGGCACGCCCGGCACCGGCCGCAGACCGCCCGCCAGTTGAGGACGACGAAGTCGCCCGCCGCCACCCCGGCCACGCCGTCGCCCACGGCCTCGACCACCCCGGCGGCCTCGTGCCCGAGCAGGAACGGGAAGTCGTCGTTGATGCCGCCCTCGCGGTAGTGCAGGTCGGTGTGGCACACCCCGCAGGCCTGCACGGCGACGAGCGCCTCGCCGGGCCCCGGGTCGGGCACGACGACGGTCTCGATCGCCACCGGCTCGCCCTTGCCCCGGGCGATCACCCCGCGCACCTCGTGGCCCATGGCTCCCCCTCCGGGTCGTGACTTTCCCGCCCGACCCTACGACGGGCGTGGTAGGGACGGTGGATGGACACCGCCGCCCTCGCCCGCAGCCTGTGGGCCGACCTGGGCGGCGACCCGGCGGCTCCCGACCGGCTGACCGTGTCCGGGCCCCCCGACGCGCTGCCGTCGCCGTTCCCGGTGACCGCTGCCGCGGCCGCGTCGGTGGCGGTGGCGACCCTGGCGGCAGCCGAGGTGTGGTGGCGTCGGGGCGGCCCGCCCGCCCCGACGGTCGGGGTCGACACCCGGCACGCGGCGCTCGCCTGCCGCAGCGAGCACTACGTCACGGTCGTCGGCGACGACCTGGGTGGCGTGTGGGACCCGATCGCCGGCGCCTACCGGGCGGCCGACGGCTGGGTGCGGCTCCACACGAACTTCCGGGCCCACCGGGCGGCGGCGGTCCGGGTGCTGGGCCTGACCGGAGAGATCGACGGCGCGGCGGTGGCCGGTGCGGTGGCGCGGTGGCGGGCGGTCACCCTCGAGGACGCGGTGCACGCGGCCGGCGGCTGCGCGGCGGCGCTGCGGCCGATCGCCGAGTGGCGGGCCTCCGACCAGGCCTGTCTCTTATACACATCTGACGCTGCCGACGAAAT
>JBKPHT010000018.1:0-16358 GCA_046730015.1 Actinomycetota bacterium | reverse complement strand
TTGTGATCGTCGGCAGCGTCAGATGTGTATAAGAGACAGCAACCACCGCCCGGGTCAGCGTCACGCCGCCGAGCACGGCGACGACGGCCACGGCCCCCACGCCGAGGGCGAGCCCGGGCCGATCCGGCCGGACGGCCGCCGCCTCGAGCCGGTCCCGGGCGTGGCGGACCGCGCCGGCGACGCCCCGCCGGCGGACCGGGTGCTCGACCCAGCGGTACAGGAGCGCCGCCAGCCCCACGACGAGGGCGATCTCGACCACCACCGTCGCCGTCGACCCAGG
This sequence comes from Actinomycetota bacterium, assembly GCA_046730015.1. Taxonomy (GTDB): domain Bacteria; phylum Actinomycetota; class Acidimicrobiia; order Acidimicrobiales; family VFJN01; genus ZC4RG19. The sequence goes on along the minus strand of JBKPHT010000018.1, from coordinate 16,078 downwards.
CTGCTCCCCCGGCGCCCGCGCCAAGAACACGATCACCGGCCAGTGCACGAGGTAGATGCCGTACGAACGCTTCCCCACCCACGTCAGCCCGCGCGCCGACAGCAGCCGGCCGGTCGCCGTCGGGGCCGGGTAGACGGCCACCGCGATGACCACAAGCGTGCCGACCTGGGCGGCGGTGAAGCCGAACCGGAACGCGGTGACGTCGGTCTCCGACACCCGCAGCGCGTACCACAGCACCGTGGCCGCGCCGGCCGCGGCAGCGACGTCGAGGGCGAGCGTGAACCGCCGGTCGTCGTGGGGGCGCAGCCGGTTGGGCGTCCAGAACAGCGCCAGGCCGACGCCGAGCAGCAGCCCGGCGGCCCGGGTGTCGGACCCGAAGTAGAGCCGGGACGGGTCGCTCCCGGGCGACGCCAGCGCCATCCGCAGGACCGTCGACGCCACCGCCACGCCGAGCACCAGGGCGATCGCCCGCCGCCGGCTGGTCCACACCAGCACGAAACCGGCCAGCAGGGGAAACACCAGGTAGAACTGCTCCTCGATCGACAGTGACCACAGGTGCTCGAGCGCGGACGGCCCGCCGGCCGACTCGAAGTACGACTGCTGGTCGAGGATCACCCGCCAGTTCAGGTGGTAGCCGAGCGCGGCGACGGCCTGGGTCCGGAGCTCTGCCACCGTGTCGGGCCGAGCGATCGCCGCCACCGCCAGCGTGGCCACGGTGACCACCACGACGGCGGGCAGCAGCCGCCGGGCCCGGCGCACCCAGAACGCTCCCAGCCTGATGTCGCCGGTGCGGTGGTGCTCGTTCACCAGCAGCGCGCACACGAGCCAGCCGGACAGGACGAAGAACACCTCGACGCCGACGTAGCCGCCCGGCACCCCGGCGTAGCCCAGGTGGTAGGCGACGACGAGCCCGACGGCCACCGCCCGCACCCCGTCGAGGGCCGGCAGGTACCCGACCGGCCGGGTCTGCCAGGCCGGCCGGGGCGGCCGGGACAGGTCGGGGGCCGGCGGGATGGGCGGCACCTCGGGCACCACGGGCGCCTCGGGGGCGAGCGTCGCCGAGCCCCCCGCCGTCCCTCCCCAGGTCGTGTCGTCGGCCTTCATCGCGGCAGGCGGTCAGCAGTCGAACTGCGCGAGGTCGAGGGACGTGGTGGTCTGCGCGCTGGCGCCGGGGCGGGCGGGCGCTGCGGGGGACGACGTGGTGGTGGCCTCGGGGAGCGTCGCGGCTGTGGTCGTGGAGGTCGACGGCGCGGCCGCGGTGCTGACGCCCTGCCAGTCGGTGCCGGTGACCAGCTCGATGCCGGTGGCACCCTCGACCGCCTCGAGCCGGGCCCCGCCCGCCAGCCACCGGGCGACGAGGTCGGCAGCCGCCTCCTGGCCGGGCGGGTAGCGGACGACCGTGCCGGCGGCGCCGCCGCCCGGCTCGTCGCCGGCCACGGTGGCGTTGAACCCGACGCCCCGGAGCGCGGCGGTGGCGTCGGCCCCCTGGCGGGTGACCCCGGTGCCGTTGCGCACGCTGAGCCGCACCGACGCGGGGACCAGCTCGGTGTCCGTGCCGCCCCGGAAGATGGCGAACGTGGCCTCGGTCTCCGGCCCCTCGTCGAGCCGCAGGATCTGGGCGCCGTTGACCACGTCGGGCGTGCCCGTCACCGAGTAGGTGAGCAGGCTGTCGGGGTCGAACGACCGGAACCGGGTGCCCAGGTCGAAGATGTCGCCGGCGGTCAGCTGCCCGTCGACCGTGATGCCGGACAGGCCGACGTCGATGAGCTGATCGAGCGTGCCGGGGTTGCGGGCTCCCCGGTCGATGGCCCGGCTGAGCGCCCGGCGGATGAAGTCCTGCTGGCGGGCGATGCGACCGAGGTCCGAGCGGGGGTCCTCGACCCAGCGGCCACCGATGTACTCCTCGTAGTGGCGGGAGCGGACGTAGGCCAGGGCCTCGGTCGGGTCGAGCTTGCGGCAGCCGGGCCCCTCGCCGAGGTCGAGCCCGACTGCCGGGTCGCGGGCTGGGGCCGGCAGGTAGACCGACACGCCGTCGATGGCGTCGACCAGCCCGCGGAACGACGCGAAGTCGACCTGCACGTAGTGGTGGATGGGGATGCCGAAGTTCTCGTTGATGGTGCGGATGAGCAGCTGGGCGCCGCCGAGCTCGATGGCCACGTTGATGCGGCGCGACGTTCCCGTGCCGGGGATGGGCACGAAGAGGTCGCGGGGCAGGGACAGCAGCGCGGCCCGGCGGGACGCCGGGTCGATCCGCAGGATCATGATCGTGTCCGAGTGCAGCGTCGGGTCGCGCCCGATGCGCACCGGGTCGTCGCCGGGCAGGTCGCCGGGGTTGTCGATGCCGACGATCAGGTAGTTCTCGGGTTCGCCGGTGTCGACCTGCTCGTCGAGCACGCCGGTCAGCTCGATGCGGGGCAGACGCTCGTACTTGCGGAGGATGTAGCCGAGCCCGGCGGCGGAGGCCACCAGGGCGAAGCTCGACAGGCAGCCCGCGGCGACGGCGAGCCGCTGGCCCCACGTGCGGCGGCGCCGCTCCGCCTCTCCCCGGGCGCGGCGGCGCCCGGCCCGCTCACGCTGATCCGACACTGACCGGCATCGTACTCAGCCGGTGTGACGCTCCCGGAGCGTCGGAGAGGGGATCACAGCGCGGCGGCCAGCGAGGCCACCGCCTCCTCGGGCGTGCCCGGCCCCACGTCGAGCACGAGCGCCCGCTTCAGGAACAGGTGGGCGTCGAGCTCCCAGGTGTAGCCCATGCCCCCGTGGACCTGGACGCAGGCGCGGGTGGCCACGTCGGCGGCCCGGGAGGCGACGATGCGGGCCACGTCGACGGCCCGGTGGGCCCGGTGGGCGGTGGCTGGGTCTCCGCCCGCGACCGCATCGCCGGCGGTGGCGGCGTCGTCGACCTCGACCCCTGCAGCCTGGACCGCGGTCCGGGCCACCTCGACGCCGACCTGGGCGTCGGCCAGCAGGTGCTTGACTGCCTGGAAGCTGCCGATCAGACGGCCGAACTGCGTCCGCTGCCCGGCGTAGGCGGTCGCCAGCGCCACCGCCCCGTCGGCCAACCCGACCTGGAGGGCGGCCGCCAGCAGCCCGGCCGCGGTGCGGACCTGCCCGGCCCGGGCGGCGCCGGGCAACGGTTGCCCGACGGGCAGGTCGTCCAGGACGTGGACCGGGGTCAGCGGGTCGAGGGGGCGGGCCACCGGCCGCCCACCGACGGGCGGCTCGAGCGGCGTCACCCCGCCGTCGCCCACTACCAGCAGGGCGTCGAGGGCGTCGAGGTGCTCGACGAAGGCGGGCGAGCCGGCCGGGGTCAGGCCGACGACGGCCTCGCCCGCGGCGGCCCGAGCCGCCACCTCCACCCCGTCGGAGGCAGCGAGCCCGGCGGCCAGGAACGTGCCGATCAGCGGCCCGGGGACAGCGGCCCGGCCCAGCTCCTCGAACACGAGGGTGGCGTCGGCCAGCCCGAGGCCGACCCCGCCGGCGTCCTCGGGCAGGGTGAGGGCGAAGATGCCCATGTCGCCCAGCACCCGCCACAGGTCCCGGTCGACGGCCCCGGGCCGGTCCATGATCGCCCGCCGGGCTTCGGGGGTGACCCGCTCGGCCAGGAAGCGACGCAGCTCGGTCTGGAGCACGACCTGGTCGTCGGTCGGTTCGAAGTCCATGTCGCTCCCTCAGCGCTCCTTGGGCAGGCCGAGCAGGCGCTCGCCGACGATGTTGCGCTGGATCTGGGCGGTGCCGGCTGCGATCGCCAGCGACAGTGCGTAGAGGCGCTGCTCGACGTGGTCGATGCGGCGGGCCGACAGGGCGGTGGGGTCGTCGAGGGCGAGCCGGGCCCGGCCGAGCAGCCGGTAGGCGACGTCGCCCATCCGCTCGCGGGTGCCGTGGTAGGCGAGCTTGAACACCGACCCGCCGACGCCGGGGGTGCCGTGGCGGGCCGCCCGCGACACGTTCCGCTTGGTGAGCGCCCACTGGGCGTCGAGCTCGGCGGCGACGACGGTGAGGTCGTGGCGGATGCCCGCGTCGTCCCAGGCGGTCGCGCCCCCGAATGGGGTCTTGCGGGCGATGTCGACCAGGTCGGTGAGCAGCCGCATCGACCCCAACAGCTCGCTGACGAAGGCGGTGCCGCGCTCGAAGCTGAACGTGACCATCGCGACCCGCCAGCCGTCGTTCTCGGCGCCGACGACGTTGTCGAGCGGGATGCGGACCTCGTCGAGGAACATCTCGCTGAACTCGCTGATGCCGGTGAGGGTCCGCATCGGCCGGACCTCGATGCCGGGCGAGTCCATCGGCATGACGATCCAGGTGATGCCGCGGTGCTTGGGGGCGTCGGGGTCGGTGCGGACGAGGAGCTCGCAGTAGTCGGCCACCTGGCCGTGGGAGGTCCAGATCTTCTGGCCGGTGACGACGTAGTGGTCGCCCTCGCGGACCGCCCGGGTGCGGAGCGAGGCCAGGTCGGAGCCCGCCTCCGGCTCGGAGAACCCCTGGCACCACACGCTCTCGCCCCGGAGGATGGGCCGCAGGTACGTCGCCCGCTGCTCCGGCGTCCCCTCCGCGGCGATGGTGGGCCCGGCGTGGAGGGCGCCGACGAAGTTGCAGCCGACGTAGGGTGCGCCGGCCCGCTCGCTCTCCTCCAGGAAGATGAGCTCCTCGGACGGGGTGGCGCCCCGGCCGCCGTACTCCTTCGGCCAGGCGATGCCGGCGTAGCCGGCGTCGTACAGGCGGCGCTGCCAGCCGGTGTCGTAGGCCCGCCTGGCGGGCCAGTCCTCCGGCGAGGGCTCGTCGGGCAGGGTTGGAAGCACATCGTCCAGCCAGGCCCGCAGCTCGGCCCGGAAGGCCTGTTCCTCCGGTGTCTCCTTCAGCCTCACGGGCACAAACCTGACAGACCGTCAGATGCCAGGGCAAGGCGGGCCGGGCTCACGGGGCCGGGTCCGCCACGCCCGCCTCCGGCGCCCGCCACCGCGGCTCCCGGCGCTCCGCGAACGCGAGCGGCCCCTCGGTCTGGTCGGGGTGCCCCCACATCGACACGAGGTCGGCGGCCCCGGCCTTGCAGGCATCGGTCAGCCCCAGCTCCAACGCCCGCCACAGCGCCCGCTTGGTGGCCGCCATCGCGGCCGGCGAGTTGCGGGCCACCGTCTCCGCCAGCGCCTGGGCCGCCTCCCGCAGCCGCTCCGGGGGGTCGACCACCTGGGAGATCATCCCCAGCTCGTAGGCCCGCGCCGCCGGCATCCGCTCGTGCCGGCCGACCAGGGCCATCCGCATCACCGCCTCGACCGGCATCTTCCGCAGCAGGCCGATCGCCTCCAGCGACACGACCTGGCCGATCGACACGTGGGGGTCGAAGAACTGGGCGTCGGCCGCCGCGATGCAGATGTCGGCGTCGGCCACCCAGTGGAACCCGCCGCCGGCGCAGATGCCGTTGACCGCGGTGATGACCGGCTTGGTGACCCCCTGGTGCCAGGCGGTGAAGTGCATGTCGAAGTCCTCCACCGACTGCCGGTAGCGCTCCATGCCCACGCCGTCGGTGGCGATCTCGGTCACGTCGACCCCGGTCTGGAAGGCCCGGCCCTCGCCGGTGTGGACGATCACCCGGACGTCGGGGTCGGCGTCGAGCTCCCGCCAGGCCACGCCGAGCTCGTCGCGCATCTCGCTGTTCATCGCGTTCAGCTGGTCGGGCCGGTTGTTGACGAGCCACCCCACGGGGCCCCGGCGCTCCACGATCAGCGTCTCGTAGGTCGAGTAGGCGAACGTCATGCGGTCTCCTCGAGGATCAGGGGGTGGGCGGCCCGGCGCGCCTCGGTCAACCCGACCTCCAGCGCCCGCCACAGGGCCCGCTTGGTGGCGGCGAGCAGGGCGGGGTCCCGGCGGGCGATCGCCTCGCCCAGGGCCTGGGCCGCGGCAGGGAGGTCGCCGGGCGGGTCGACGACCTGGCTCACGATGCCGAGCTGGTGGGCGCGGGCGGCGGTCATGCGCTCGTGACGGCCGACGAGGGCCATGCGAAGGATCGGCTCCATGGGCGACATCCGGACGAGGCCGATGGTCTCGTAGGCGCTCACCTGCCCGACCGACACGTGGGGGTCGAGGAAGGTGGCGCCGGCCGCGGCGACGACGATGTCGGCGTCGGCCACGAAGTGCAACCCGCCGCCGGCACACACGCCGTTGACGGCGGCGATCACCGGCTTCCAGACGCCGTTGTGCCAGGCGGTCAGCCGCAGCTCGGCCCGCCGGGTGCGGCGGGACTGCTCGCGCAGGGCCTCCAGGTCGCGGCTGAGCTGGGCCACGTCGAGCCCGGTCTGGAAGGCGTCGCCGGCCCCGGTGGTGACGATCACCCGCACGTCGCCGTCGCCGTCGAGCTCGGCCCACGCCCGCTCCAGCTCGGCCAGCATGGTGGCGTCCAGGGCGTTGCCGACCTCGGGCCGGTCGAAGGTCAGCCAGCCGACCGGCCCCCGCCGCTCGACCCGGAGCGTCGCGTAGCTCATTGGCGCACCCTTCGGGCTGCGCGCAATGAGCCATCGGCCCTTCGGGCCGGGTACCGCACTGTGCTTCTGGTTCGCTCGCTTCGCTCGCTCAACTCCGGGGCACCTCCCGCCACGGCACGCCGTTCCACGGGTCGGGCTCGCGGGGGAGGCCGAGCACCCGCTCGCCGACGATGGTCTTGTTGACCTCGGTGGTGCCACCCTCGATCGTGTTGGCCCGGCTGCGGAGCATCCCCGCCAGCTCGTAGGGCAGCGACTCCGCGTAGGTCCCGGGAGCGGACTCCCACCCGAGGGCGTCGGCGCCGAGCAGGTCGACCGCCAGCTCCTGGATCCGCTGGTTGAGCTCGCCCTGGTGGACCTTGCCGACCGAGCTCGCCGGCCCGGGCGGGCGGCCAGCCTTGAGGCCGGCCCGCACCCGCTGGTTGGTCCACCCGCGGATCCGCTCCTCCGCGTAGAGCCGCACCGCCCGCTGGCGGGCCACCGGATCGCCTGCCGCCCGGGCCAGCAGCCGGCGGGCGCCGCCGCCGCCGATGCGGTCGACGCCGCCGGAGCCCGACCCCGCCACCATCTGGCGCTCGCCCGACAGGGTGGCGTTCGCCACCGCCCAGCCGGCGCCGACCTCGCCGACCCGGTGGGCGTCGGGCACCCGGACCCGGTCGAAGAACACCTCGTTGAAGTCGACCTCGCCGCCGATGTGGCGCAGCGGCCGCACCTCGACCCCCGGGGCGTCGAGCGCCACCAGGAAGTAGGTGATGCCCCGCCGCTTGGGGGCGTCGGGGTCGGTCCGGGCCAGGCAGACGCCGAAGTCGGCCAGGTGGGCCCACGTGGTCCACACCTTCTGGCCGGTGAGCACCCAGCCCTCGCCGTCCCGCTCGGCCCGGGTGGCGAGCGACGCGAGGTCGGAGCCGGCGCCCGGCTCGCTGAACAGCTGGCACCACACCTCCTCGTTACGGACGATCGGCGGCAGGAACCGGGCCCGCTGGTCCTCGGTCCCGTAGGCGAACAGGGCCGGGGCCGCCAGGTTGAGCCCCAGCGGGTTGAGGCGGCCCAGGTTGTAGGGCGCCAGCTCCGCCTCGATCGCCCGGGCGACCTCGGGCGCGACGTCGAGGCCGCCGTAGGCCACCGGCCAGGTCGGTACGACCAGGCCCGACCGGCCGAACACCGGGTACCAGGCCTCGTAGTCGGCCCGGCCGCGGACCCGGCGGATGGCGGCGGCGCCGCCCTCCGCCGCGGCGGCCCGCCAGGCCGCGGGCACGTGCTCGGCGACCCAGGTGCGGGTGGTCGCCGCGGCCTCGGCCGAGGGCGTGGTGGGGTCGATCGCGACGCGGCCCACGCTCACCGCCCCCGGAACCCGGGCGGTCGGCGCTCGGCGAAGGCGGCCAGGCCCTCGCGGAAGTCCTCGCTACGGGAGGACAGCTCCAGCGCCAGCGCCTCGTCCTGGAGGTGGGCGTCGAGCGCGGCCGACTGGCCGCTCAGCAGCAGCCACTTGGTCAGGCCGAGGGCGACGGTCGGCCCCGCCGCCAGCCGCTCGACCAGCTTCTCGACCTCGGCGTCGAGCCCGGCCGCCGGCACCGCGGCGTGGACCAGGCCCCAGTCGGCCGCCTCGGCCCCGGTGAGCTCGCGGCCGAGCAGCAGCAGGTCGCGGGCCCGGACCATCCCGGCCAGCCGGGGCAGCAGCCAGGTCCCCGCGCTGTCGGGCGTGAAGCCTCGCTGGGCGAACGGCTCCCAGAACCGGGCGTCGTCGGCCGCCACGGTGAAGTCGCTGGCGAGGGCGAGGTGGAAGCCGATGCCCGCCGCCCAGCCCTGGACCCGGCACACGACCGGTACCTGCACCGACAGCACGAGGGGCACCAGCCGGTGGGCGAGCGACGGCACCCGCCGCTGGATCGACCCGACCCGGGGCCGGGGCGCGTCCCGCCCGCCGGCGTTCCGGGCCACGATGTCGGCCCCGCCGCAGAAGTGGTCGCCGGCCCCGGCGAGGACGACGGCCCGGACGGCCTCGTCCCGCCCGGCGGCGTCGAGGGCGTCGATCAGCCCGGCCACCATCGTGTCGTCGAGGGCGTTGCGCTTGTCGGGCCGGTCGAGGGTCAGCCGGAGGACGGCGCCGTCCAGGGCGACCCGCAGGCCGTCGACCGGGGCGTAGCCGGTGGTGCTCACCGGGCGGTCCAGGCGGTGCCGTCGGCGAAGGCGGCGGCCATGGCGTCAAGGGCCTGCTGGAGGTCGGTCGCCCCGCCCGGCGGGTCGGGCAGCCGCACCGGCCCGCGGTCGCGGCTGGGCAGCAGGATCGTGGCGTGGCCCGGGGTGGTGACCTCGCCCCGCTGGTTGGTGGCGGCCAGGTCGACGTCGACGGCCGGCCGGTCCCCCTCGGCCAGGTACCTGCGGGTGACCGTCCCGGACAGCCACTGGGTGTCGCCGACGTAGTTGAACTTCCGGAACTCGCAGTCGAGCGTCCACAGCCAGGCGTCGTCGCCCATCCAGTCGGTGCACAGGTGGATGAGCCAGGTCTCCCGCATCCGGCCGTAGTCGAAGGTCGTCGGGTTGCCGGAGCGGCGGGCGAACTCGGGGTCCCAGTGGACCCGCTGCATCACGTCGGGGACGTTCTGGGGGTCGCGGTGGAAGAACCGGGGGATACGGCGCCGGTTGGCGGCCCCGAGGCGGAGGGGGGCGACGCCGTACAGGCCCATGCCCATGCCGACATGCCAGCACACGATGTCGGTGACAGTGAGCGGCCCCTTCACCATCGGCCCGACCGTGTCGCCCTCGGCCACGTCCTCCCACCAGCGGGGCTTGGCGCCCCGGGGTCCCTCGGCGGCGTACTGGGCCTCGATCCCGGCGATCTGGTCGTCGGTGTACGCGGCGAGCTCGACGTCGCCGTAGGCGCCGCGCTCGCGGGCCTTGCCCCGCTCGGTGCGGATCATGAGCCGGTACTGGGCGGACAGCAGCGGGCCGCCGTCGACCCGGAACACCTGGGCGGTCCACTCGTGGACGGCCCGCTCCGCGAACTCGCTGGGCTTGTCGAGCACGCCGACGAGCGCGTTGCGCCGCCGCACCCGGTCGCCGGGCCGCAGCGGCGCCCACCACTCGCGGGCGCTGGCCGAGTAGAAGGCGTGCACGCCCCGCAGCGGGTCGCCCCTCATCAGGTCCCGATGCTCCTCCGGGACGTCCGTGACCTCGTCCTCGCCGACCAGGGTGTCGCCCCCGACGAGCACCGGCGGCGCGATCGGCCCCTCCCACCGGGTGGCCGGTCCGTGGGCGGGATCGCACCACAGCGGGTTGTCGTCGCCGTAGGCCTCGGCGACGTGCCGGAAGACGTCGGTGGTCAGGACGGCGTAGTGGGGCGGGCGAGGGTGGGGCTCCGCGATCCCGATCCGCTCCCGGAGCCGGGCGATGCCCTCGTCCGTGATCGTCCCCCCGGCCCTCCGATCCGACATGAATACATTATTCCATGAATTGAAGCGCCGTTCAGAACCGGGTCGGCTCCATCGCGGTCGGCGCGAGATCTCCGACCCAGTTGCTATCGGCCGGATGCACTACCCGGTCTCGCAGAAGGCGTCCGCCACCACCGCGTGCAGCACCGCCAGCGACGCGGTGGCGTCGACCGAGCCGCTCCCGATCACCAGTGGATCGGTCGCCTGGAAGGCCGACACGAGGCCGCTCAGCAGGCGGGCGAGGGTCCGCGGGTCGCCGGCGCGGAACACGCCGTCCCGCTGGCCGCGGGCGAACAGGTCGCTCTGCAGTGCCCATGCCTCCCGGTGGGTGGCCATCTGGGTCGTGTCGATGTCGGCCCGCAGCGGGGGCATGTCGGTGCTGGCGGTCCGCAGGTAGAGCCGGCCGAAGTGGGGGTGGGCCCGGAAGAACCCGACCTCGGCGTCGACGAGCCGGTGGAGCTGGTCGCGGGGCGTCACGCCGCCCTCGACGGCCTCGCGCATGGCCGCCACCATCTCGATGCCCCGGCGGAGGAACACGTGGGCGTAGAGGTCGTCCTTGTTCTCGAAGAACGAGTAGACCGACCCGACCGAGAAGTCGGCCAGGTCGGCCACCTCCTTGAGGGTGGTGGCGTGGTAGCCCTTCCGCCCGAGCACCTCCTCGGCCGCGTCGAGGAGCTGGGTGCGGCCGAGATCGAGCTGGTGGAGCCGGCGCTGCTGGCGCCGGCCGGTGGTCGCCATCGGGGCAAACGCTACTCTGAATGCTCGTTCAATCGAATGGAGGGGTCGTCCAGCGACCACATCCCACGTCGGCCAGGTCATGGACCACCTGCTCGCCGGCTGATCCGTTCCGGCCTGTCGTCCCTCACCGCGCGCGGGCGCGGTGAGGGACGGCAAGGGCGGCGTCAGATCTCGTCGAGGGGGCGGCGGTCGGTGACGGCCGGCTGGCGGCCGAGGCGGAGGGGCGCGAGCGGGGCGTCGACCAGGAGGCTCCGGCGCCAGTCGGCGCCGAGCTTCACGGTGGTCGCCCGCCAGGCGGCGAGGTGGTCGGCGCCGTCGCCGAGGCCGAGCCAGGCCTGCTCGACCCTGGCCCAGGTCTCCCAGTCGGGGATCGCCCACACGACGACGGCCTCGGAGTCGTTGACCATCGCCACCCGGAACGCCCCGACGAGGTCGAGGCCGAACGCCTCGAGCACCGGTACGGCCTGCTCCCGCAGCGCGGCCAGCAGGTCGGGAGCGGCGCCGGAGGGGACCGTGACCAGCTCGTGGCTGTAGACCTCGCCCCGCACGCCGTCGGCCACGAGCGCGTCGATCGGCCGGGTCCACGGCTCGGGCACGAGGATGCGGTCGACCCCACCCCGCCGCAGCGACGCGGCGACGGCCCACCACTCGGCCAGCGCGGGATCCTGCAGGGAGGCATGACCGAGCTCGTGCCGGAAGTTGCCGACCAGGCCGTCCCAGCCGTCGAGCTCCCACATGTTGACGACCTCGGGCCACCGGCCGGTCGAGCCGACGGTGCCCCACACGCCGAAGCACCGCTGGCCGCGCTCCTCGATGGCGACCGGCACCCAGTTGGCAGTCATGTGGTGCATGTAGCGGGCCCGGTTGTGCCCGATGATGTCGATCAGCTCGTGGATGTAGACCTTGTCGTTCACCGGTGGGCCCTTCGTCGCCGGGGGTTGCCGGGGCGTTCAGCGGTTGGACGGCCACTGGGGCCGGTGGTAGCCGTCGAACCGCAGCTCGCCGCCCCGCAGCTCGCGGATGGTGAGGAAGTCGCCCTTGTAGCCCTTGCGGTCCCACGGCCCGAACTGGATGTAGGTGCCCGGCCCGCCGTTGGTGGCGGGCATCCAGCGGATGCGCTCCATGCCCTCCTTGACGTGGCGGGGCGTCGGGATCGCAGCGTTGCCGATGCCGTGGATGGCGACCCGGGCGGTGTCGTAGGCGAGGGCGACGACGACGTTGCGGGTGGTGCGGCCGAAGCGTTCGGTGAACCGGGCGATCATGGCCTGGTAGTTGGGGTTCGCGCCGTCCTCGCCCAGCTGGTCGACGCCGTGCCAGCCCTCCAGCCCCTCGGCCCACCGGTTGGAGTTGGAGTAGAACATGAACGCCGTTCCCATCACGCGGGGCGGGTCCCAGGCGAGGGTTTTGAGGGCGTCGGCGAAGTGGAACGTGGCGTAGCCGTAGCCGCCGTAGTAGATGCCCTCGACGCCGAGGTCGCGCATCATGGCCAGGTCGTCCTTCAGGCCCTTGGGATTGGGCTCGAGCTTCACCTCGCGCAGCACGGTCATGCCGAGCCCGGCGGCGGCGTCGCGGAAGTAGTCGGCGTAGTCGCGCCCGGACGAGCCCTGCTCCCAGAACGAGCCGACCCGGGTGATCCCCTGGCTGTCGAGCCACTGGGCGCACATGACGCCCTCGGTGGGGATGTCGCCGTTGGCCACCGTGAAGCAGTACTCGGAGGCGAAGCGGTGGGCGCCGGTCCAGCCGATGCAGGCGACCCCGAGCTCGTTGGCCGTGTCCTGGAGGACGAGCGAGTTGTCGGAGATCATGGGGCCGAGCACCACGACGCAGCCCTGCTCGACCAGCCAGCGGTAGCCGTCGATGACCTTGCGGTAGTTCTCGCGCGGCAGGCCCCGGGCGTCGGCGATCACCAGCTGGACCGGGCCCCGGGAGAACACGCCCTCGTTGAGGGCGTCCTCGATGGCCAGGATCGTGGGGTCGATCCAGTCGGCCAGGAGCTGGTTGAGATCCATGTCGACGAGGATCCCGATCTTGACCGGCTCGAACGGGTCGCCCTGGGTCTGGACGCCGCCCGTCGGCGGGTAGATCGTGATGCCCTGCACCGCCCGGTCCGAGGCCGCGCCCCCGCCCTGGTACCAGGCGGTGCCGTCGCCGCCGCGGCCGGTCAGGTACGCCTCGGTGCCGTGGGTGACGGAGCTGACGGCCCGGTCGGGCCGGGCGATGCCGAGGTCGACCGGGGCGGGGAACATCCGCTCGACGAACCGGACCTCGGGCTGGTCGGTCGGCGTCACCTCGGGCTGGTCCTCGGACATCCCACTCCCCCTCCGTCGCGGCCTGATAGCTCCGTTCGATTCACTGAACTATAGTTCAAAGAACGCAGACGCCCGTTCCGCGAGGGGGCCCGATGGACGCGACCGACATGATCATGATCAGCGTGGACGACCACCTGGTCGAGCCACCCGACCTGTTCACCAACCACCTGCCTGCCTCCTACGCCGGCCGGGACGAGGCCCCCCGGGTCCGTCGCCGGAGCGACGGCTCCGACGTCTGGGTGTTCAACGGTCAGACGATCCCGAACATCGGGCTCAACGCCGTCGCCGGCCGTCCCCGCGAGGAGTACGGCATCGAGCCGACCGCCTTCGACGAGATGCGGCCCGGCTGCTGGAACATCCACGACCGCATCCGGGACATGAACGCCGGCGGCGTCCTCGGCTCGATGTGCTTCCCCTCGTTCCCCGGCTTCTCCGGCCGGGTGTTCGCCACCGCCGACGACAAGGACTTCGCCCTCGCCGTCCTCCGGGCCTACAACGACTGGCACGTCGACGAGTGGTGCGGGACCTACCCCGGCCGCTTCATCCCCATGGGACTCGTCCCGTTGTGGGACGCCGGCGTCGCCGCCGACGAGGTCCGGCGCCTGGCCGCCAAGGGCGTCCACTCCATCACCTTCACCGAGAACCCGGCCACGCTGGGCTACGACAGCTTCCACCAGGACTCGTGGGACCCGCTGTGGACCGCGTGCTCCGACGAGGGCGTCGTCGTGTCGATCCACCTGGGGTCGTCCGGCCAGCTGGCCATGACGGCCCCGGACGCCCCCGTCGACGTGATGATCACGTTGCAGCCGATGAACATCTGCCAGGCCGCTGCCGACCTGCTGTGGTCGCGCATCCCCAAGCACTTCCCCGACATCCGCATCGCCCTGTCCGAGGGCGGCACCGGCTGGATCCCCTACTTCCTCGACCGGCTCGACCGCACCTACGACATGCACCACCTGTGGACCGGCCAGGACTTCGGCGACCGGCTGCCCAGCGACGTGTTCCGCCACCACTTCCTCACCTGCTTCATCGCCGACCCGATCGGGGTGACGCTGCGGGACATGATCGGCATCGACAACATCGCCTGGGAGTGCGACTACCCCCACTCCGACTCGTCCTGGCCCGACGCGCCCGAGGAGCTGGCCGCGGTGCTGGCCGCCAACGCCGTGCCCGACGACGAGGTCGACAAGATCACCCACGCCAACGCCATGCGGTGGTACTCCTTCGACCCGTTCGCCCACCGCCCCCGCGAGCGGTGCACCGTCGGCGCCCTGCGGGACGAGGCCGGCGACTGGGACGTGTCGACCCGGTCGTACGACAGGGGCCGGTTCGAGATCAGCCACACCGGTACCGACCTGGCCAGCCTGGCCCGCCGGGCCACCGCCTGACCGACCCGACCCGGCGCCGGCCCTCGCGCTCCCGGCGCGGGACGGGTCAGCCGGCCGGCGCCGCCAGGCCCAGCGCCGCCGCCACCTCGCGCCACTCGTCCAGCGACTCGGCGGCCGGCCGGCCGGACACCACCGACACCGCCACGTGGTCGGCGCCTACGTCGAGCTGGGCCGCCACCGCGGCCGCGGCCCGCGCCGCGTCGCCGCCCGGCACTAGCGCGTCGACGAGGCGGTTGGCCCGCCCTCCGATCTCGCCGTCGGTGAAGCCCTGGCGCCGGAAGCTGGCCTGGTACTGGGGCAGCGTGGCGAGGAAGCCGAGCGGTTGGAGCGCCAGCTCCCGCGCCTGCGCGGCGTCGCCGGCCAGGGCGACCAGCTGCTCCACCGCCAGCGTCGGATCCGCGCCGAGGCGGGCCCGGGCGTCGACCGTGTACTCGGGGGTGACCAGCACAGGGAACGCCCCCGCCGCCCGCTCGGCCGCCAGGTCGAGCATCCGGGGCCCGAGCGCGGCCAGGATCCGGCGCGACGCGGGCACCCCGGCGGCGTCCAGCCGGTCGAGATAGGCGCCGAGCGTGGCGAGCGGCCGGGCGCCGTGGGCGCCGCCCAGTCCCAGCACGAACCGGCCGGGATGGCTCGACTCCAGCTCGCCGAACAGGGCGGCGACGTCGTCCGCCGGGAAGCGGTCGACCGACAGGATGCCGCTCGCCACCCGGGCCGCGCCCGTGGCCCGGACCACCTCGCCGATCTGGTCGAGGCTCCGCAACGGACCGCCCGTCACCCAGATCGTCTCGTAGCCCGCCGCCTCCAGCGCGACGGCCGTGCCGGCCAGCCGGTCGGCGTCGCCGGGGTCGATAACCGCGCCCACCCGACCCAGATCGAGCTTGGTCATCCGTACCTCTCCTTCGGTTGCTCGCGCACCAACAACACGGTCCGGTCGCGGACTGTTCCCGCGCCGTAGGGTTCGGCCGTGACCGTCCGGATTGCGTACCTGCCCATCCGCCTGTCGGCCTCGCCCGCCGGCGAGGTCCGCAGAGCGGTGGCGCTGGCCGAGGAGGCCGGGCTCGACGGCCTGGGGGTCGGCGACCACGTCAGCTTCTACGTCGGTGCCGGCTCGGACGGACTGCTCGCCGCCACGTCGATCCTCACGGCCGGCGACCGCCTGGCGGCCGTGGTCGGCGTCTACCTGCTGCCGCTCCGCCACCCCCTCCCGGTCGCCCGTCAGGTCGCCGACCTGGCCACCCTGGCCCCCGGCCGGCTCGTCCTCGGCGTGGGCATCGGCGGCGAGGACCCGGCCGAGGTGGCCAACTGCGGCGTCGACCCGCGCACCCGCGGCCGGCGGATGGACGAGTGCCTGACGGTGCTGCGGGGGCTCCTGACCGGGGAGCCCGTCGACTTCGCAGGCGAGTTCTTCCGGCTCGACGCCGCCCGGATCGTCCCCGCCCCGACCGAGCCGGTGCCGCTGCTCGTGGGCGGGCGGTCGGACGCGGCGGTCCGCCGGGCCGGGCGGCTGGGCGACGGCTGGTACGGGATCTGGGCCTCCCCGGCCCGCTACGCCCAGGCCGTCGGCGCCGTGGAGGAGGCGGCCGCCGAGGCCGGTCGGAGCGGCGTGACCTGGCAGCACGCGCTCAACGTCTGGTGCGGCGTCGGCGCCCACGCGCAGGAGGCCCGCGGCCCCCTCGCGCCCGCGATGGAGGCCCTCTACCCCCTCCCCCACGACCCCCTCGCCCCCGGGAGCCCCGCCGGAC
>JBKPHT010000017.1:0-1871 GCA_046730015.1 Actinomycetota bacterium | reverse complement strand
GCCTGCCGGTCCCGGCTGGCGGCCGCCCGCGGGGGGTCGGCCGGAGCCCGGCTCCTGCCACGATCGGCGGGCATCGGGCGGGCGCGACCGGGGGTCGGGGTCGCGGCGGGGGCGGCGCGGGGGGTCGGGGTACATCGTCGGGCGACGGGCCGGCGCCGACCGGGCTAGGGCAGCGAGGTCGGAGGCGCGGCGCGGGGCATTCCGGGAGAGGCTACCGAAGCCGGCCGGCGCGGTGGCAGTCACCACCCCCGCCCGCGGTAGCTTGCGATCATGACGGTCACCGAGGACGAGGGTCCCGCCGGCCGGCCGGCCCGCTGGACGGCGCAGTGGAAGGAGTTGTACTCCGAGGTCATCCAGTCGGGCCTGTGCACCGGCTGCGCGGGCTGCGTGATCGCCTGCCCCCACGACGTCATCGGCTACACCCACGAGCCGGGCGCCTACAAGCCATTCCACCTGGAAGACGAGCTGGGCCCCGACAACTGCATCCACGGCGAGAAGGGGTGCACGAGCTGTACCCGGGCCTGCCCACGCTTCCGGTCGTGGGAACCCCAGGCCGACGAGCACCTGTTCGCCCGCGTCCGGCAGCCCGACGAGGTGGCCGGCGTCTACCAGGACATCCTGCTGACCCGGGCCAGCGATGAGATGGTTCACCGGATGGGCCAGGACGGTGGGCTGGTCTCCGCCCTGCTCATCTGGGCCCAGGAGAACGACTACATCGACGCCGCCCTCGTCTCGTACCTGGAGGGCGACGGCCGGTCGTGGAAGGCGAAGCCCGGCGTCGCCGCCAGCAAGGACGAGATCCTGGCCGCCGCCGGCAGCCGCTACACCTACTCCGCCAACACGCTGGCGATCAACGAGGCCCTCGAGCGGGGCCACCAGCGGCTGGCGCTGGTCGGCATGTCGTGCCAGTCGTCGGTGCCGCCCATCATGTGGAGCCGCAAGGCCGGCAAGGTCGGCAAGCCGATCCTGTTCAACATCGGGCTGCTGTGCTCCAAGACGTTCGACGACTCGATCTTCGACGAGCTGTTCCTCACCAAGTACGACCTGCCGATCGAGGACATCGTCAAGATGAACATCAAGGGTGTGTTCCAGATCTGGACCCGGGACGGGCACTACCACGAGATCCCGCTCAAGGAGTGCCACGCCTGGACCCGGGAGGGCTGCACGTACTGCCCCGACTTCGCCGCCGAGCACGCCGACATCTCCACCGGCGGCATCGGCAAGGACAACGACTGGACGCTGACCATCGTCCGCACCGAGCTCGGCCGGGAGATCATCAGCCGGATGATCGCCGACGGCTCGATCATCGCGCGCCCCGGCGACGAGGACCCGGGGGCGATCGCGCTCATGAACAAGCTGTCCCTGAAGAGCCGGGAGCGCTGGCCCGAGTTCGCCGTCGCCGACCCGCGGTCCCCGGCCAAGGCCTGACCGGCCTACCGGCCGGCGCCGTCGCCGGCGGCACTAGCCGTCGAGGTCGGGCTGGCGGGCGCCGCAGGCCGCGGCCAGCTCGACGACGTCGTCGGGGATGGCCGACGGGTCGTCGCGGATCCCGCGGTCGATCTGCTCGAACCGCTCGAAGGGGACGGTCTCCTCGAGCCGGTCGTAGAAGCAGCGGCAGGTGTCCACCCCGGCCCCCGCCGCGCAGGCCTCGACGAAGTCGGCCCGCAGGTCGTCGCTGTAGCCGTCCGCCGCCCCGTCGCCGCCGCAGGCCGGGCCGACGGCCAGGGCCCCCGCCAGCACGAGCGACGACGCCGGCCCCGGGCGCCTCACCCGCCGCTCAGGCAGGTACCCATGACGTCGGTGAGCTCCTCGGGGATGTCGGTGGAACCCTCGCGCAGCTGCTCGTCGATCTCCACGAACCTCTCGAACGG
>JBKPHT010000016.1:0-2758 GCA_046730015.1 Actinomycetota bacterium | reverse complement strand
GACGACGTTGGTCGTGAGGTGGACGGTCGGGTCCTCGGCGAGCGCCACGTTGGCGATGACGTACGGGGGCTCGAAGCCGGGCAGCCACCGGTGGCGGTTGACGGTGAACGCCACGACGGTGCCGCGGCCCGACACCGCCGTGGGCTCCCATGAGCGGCTGCGGCAGGCGGGGCACACCGGCACCGGCGGGTGGACGAGCGCCTTGCAGTCCTGGCACTGCTGGATCCGCAGGCGACCGTCGGCGCCCGAGGTCCAGAACCACTCGTTGGCCGGGGCGAGCTGGGGGAGCGGCCGCACCGTCAGAACGTGCTGGACAGGAACTCGACGGCCGGCGTCGCCGGCGGGAACGACCCGGAGATCCCGGAGCTGAAGTAGCCGGAGTCGGTGACCATGGTGATGCCGGTGACGCCCGCGGCGGCGTCGCTGCACAGAAACACGAGCGGGTACGCCTGCTCCAGGGGTGTGGAGGCCTCGATGCCCACCTCGCCGCGGTAGTCGGCACCGAATCCCAGCCAGGTCTCCTTGTTGGCCTGGGCGAGCGGCGTGTCGGTGGGGCCGGGGAGGATGGCGTTGATGCGGATGCCCCGCTTGAGCAGCCCGAAGGCCTCGCGGGCGACGTAGGCGTTGATCGCCAGCTTGCTCCACATGTAGTCGGCCTTGCCGTTCTCCTGGGCCCAGCGCGTGGCGTCGTCGAAGTCGCCGACGTCGAGGTACTCGTTCAGTCGGGGCAGGTTGGCCTGCCACCCGTAGCCGGCGGCGGACGAGATCATGCTGATCGCGGCGCCGCGGGGGAGCATGCCGCCGCCGAGCAGCCGGTCGATGAGGTGGCGGTGCCCGATGAAGTTGATCCGCTCGATGCCCGGGGTGCCATCGGCCACCCCGGCGCACGAGAACAGCGCGTGCACCGGGCCGCTGCACTCGTCGACAGCGGCGTCGATCGAGGCCTTGTCGGCGAGGTCCACCTGGATGGCCTTGACGCCGGGGAGGGTGATCTCGGCCCGGTCCATGACGACGACCTCGGCGCCGGCGTCCTTGGCCAGCTCCGCGACCGCGGCGCCCATCCCGGTGGCGCCGCCGACGACGAGCGCCCGCTTGCCGTCGTACCTGAATGCGTCGAACGTGCTCATGTGCTTGCTCCCTCTCGGGCGGTGGGCGGGTCGTGTGCGTGTGCGTCGGGCCTGGTCAGGCCACCACGCCGCGGACCTTCAGGTCCAGGATCGTGTCCATGTCGAGCCCGAGGTCGGCGAGGATGGCGTCGCCGTGCTCGTTGAAGCCGGGCGCCCGTCGGGGCGCCGCGGGCTCCTCGTCGTACTGGACGGGCGCGGCGGCCAGCTTGAACGGCACGCCGTCCACGGTCTCGCAGTCCTGCACGTAGCCGTTGGCGACCGACTGAGCGTCGGCCGCGGCTTCGAGCGTGTCCTGCACCATCGCCCACTGCCCGCTGAAGTCGGCGAGCCGGTCGCGCCACTCGCCCGCCGTCCGCTGGGCGAACGCGTCACGGAGCAGGTCGGTGGCGGCGGCGACGTTCTGCTTGATCGCGGCGGCGTCGGCGAAGCGCTCGTCGGTGGCGAGCTCGGGCTGCTCGATGACCGTGCAGACCTCGGGCCAGTACCTCGCCGCCTGGAGGCAGGTGAGCGCCAGGAACTTGCCGTCCTTGGTCGTGTAGGTGGCGCTGAGGGGGTTGCCGGTGGGGGCGTGGGGCGGCGGCGGGGCCCAGCCGACCTGGTGCTGCAGCGAGAGGGCGAGGGCGGCGCCCATCGACCACATGCCGATGCCGAGGAGCGACACGTCGACGGTCGTGGCCTCGCCGGTGCGTTCGCGGTGGAACAGCGCGCCCATGATGCCGCCGGCGATGGTCATCGCGCCGATCGAGTCGCCGAACGCCGGTGCGGGCGGCGCGGGCACGTAGTCGTAGTCGGGCTGCTTCACGCCCATCGCCACGCCGGCGCGGCACCAGTAGGCCAGCATGTCGTAGGAGCCGCGGTCGGCCTCGGGGCCCCGCTCGCCCTGGCCGGTGCCGCGGACGTAGATGATCCGCGGGTTGTGGGCCCGGAGCTCCTCCACGCCGATCCCGAGCTTGGTGCGCACGCTCGGGACCTTGTTCGTCAGGAAGACGTCGCACGTCGTCGCGAGCCGGTACAGGATGTCGAGGCCCTCCGGGGACGTGAGGTCGAGCGCCAGGCTCTGCTTGCCTCGGTTGGAGTGCTCCAGGAGGACGTGGACGTCGGTCCCCATGACGGCGAGCCCGCTGGACGCCAGGCCGCGCATGGCGTCGCCCCGCTCGACATGCTCGATCTTGATGACCTCGGCGCCCCAGTCGGCGAGGAGCGCGGACGCCGCCGGGACGAACGTGTGCTCGGCGACCTCGAGGATGCGGACGCCCTCCATGACTTCGGTCATGAACCCTCCCTTGTCGGCCGCCAGTATGACCCAGATGTTAGGTGGCGTGCACACCGGATGAGCCTGGGTGAGGGCAGTTCCCCAGCGTGCCGACCGACCACGCGGGGCGAGCTCTCGCTACAGGTTGACCCAATCGTTAGAAACCACCTACGGTGCCCGGCATGACGACACGGCTCGGCTTCCCGACCTTCGACGCCGACAACCACCTGTACGAGACCAGGGATGCGTTCACCCGCCACCTGCCCGACCGGTACAAGGGCGCCATCGACTACGTGGACGTCCGGGGGCGGACGAAGATCGTGGTCCGAGGCACGATCAGCGAGTACATCCCCAACCCGACCTTCGAGGTCGTCGCTCG
>JBKPHT010000015.1:0-5166 GCA_046730015.1 Actinomycetota bacterium | reverse complement strand
GTCCGGCCCGGCGGCGGCGTCCACGCCGGCGACCCCGGCCCTCGCCGCGCTCCGGGCCTGGCGGGAGGCGAGCGCCCGGGCGGCCCGGGTGGAGCCGCCCGCGCTGGTCGACGACCAGCTGCTGGAGGAGATCGCGGCCCGCCGCCCGGCTACCCAGGACGAGCTGGTGGCGGTGCCCGGCATGGGGCCGCTGCTGGCGGCCCGGGTCGGCCCCGGGCTGCTGGCCGCGCTGCGGGAGCCGGCAGCCGCCGGCGAGCCGGGCTGAACGGGACGGGAGCGGGCCATGGACTTCTCGGTCGACCAGGTGTTCGCCGCCGGCGGCGACGAGCTGGCCCGGGCGTACGCGTCGAAGGAGCTGTACGGGCACCTCGGGGGCCTGCCCAAGCTCGACGCTCCCGAGGTGCTGGACCGGGAGGCCGACGGCGACGTCGTCCGGCTGCGGATCCGCTACCGGTTCGTGGGCGACCTGTCGCCGGCGGTCACGGCGGTGATCGACCCCCGCAAGCTCACCTGGGTGGAGCACAGCATCCACGACCTGGCGGCGCGGACGGTCACCTACCGCCTGGTGCCCGACCACTACCCCGACCGGCTGAAGTCGTCGGGGCGGTGCACGATCACCGACCGGACCAACGGCGGCAGCGTCCGGACGGTCACCGGCAGCCTGCAGGTGAAGGCCCTCATCGTCGGCGGGGCGGTCGAGCGGGCGATCGTGTCGGGGCTGCGGGAGCACCTGGCCGCGGAGGTGGCGGCCGTCGACCGTTACCTGGCCGGCGATCGCGGGCAGTGATCCGCCCCGTGGATATCGAGCGCCGGGCGTGCGACCATTGCGGCATGGGCAACCCGCTCGACTTCGTCGACGAGGGGGGTTGGCCGTACCCGGACGACGGGGACGGCGACGGCGTCGGGATCGACGGCCTCGGCTTCGACGGCGCCCGCCGTGTGCCCGGAGATCGGCCCGCGCCCTGGCTGGCCGAGCCCGCCGACTTCCGCAACGACGCCGACGACGACGCCATCGCCCTGCACGCCCTCACCGCCCGGGCGCTCGCTCCGCTGTCCCCGGCCGAGCGGGCGGCCGTCGTGGCCCGGTTCGGCCTCGACGGCAGCGAGCCGCTGAGCATGGTCGAGCTGGGCACGGCGCTCGGCCTGTCCCGCGACCGCACCCGGGCCGCGCTGGCCGGCGGCCTCGGCAAGCTGCGCGACGCCCTGTCCGACTGACCCGACCTGACAGGGGTCGCTGACGGGCTCCACCCCTCCGGCTGTTACCCCGTCTGGCAGTCATCGCAGTGGACGTCGTCGAGCGGTTCACCGGCGATGAGCGCGTCGACCCAGTCGACCAACCTGACGCCGTTGACCTCCATCTCGTAGAACTTGTCGATATCCAGGATCTGGTGTTCCGCACCGGGTGCGGTGTAGCTGTGTTGGACGACACCGGCGGCCTCGATCGCGGCCTCGTTGGCGTCGATCAAGGCGACGAGGTTCGACGAGTCGACCCCGATCGCGGCCACCCCCGCCGCCGCGTTGGGGTCGAAGGCGTAGTCGAAGCGGGCCATGACGATGTCGGGGTCGTGCAGGCCGGCCTGGATCCAGAACCGGGGGATCCCCCAGTCGCGGGCGGTGAGCCCTTCGTTGACCTCCCAGTCGGGCATGGTGTCATAGGCGCCCCACAGCTCACCGAGGATCTCGGCGTTGAAGTCGGGGTCGTCGGGGAAGGCGCCGGACTGGGCGCCGAACACGGTGACCTGAGCATCGGGGAGTAGGTCGGCGGCGAGGCCGCCGTAGACGGGGGCGGCCACCGATCCGCCGGTCTTGCCGACGACGACGGCCTGGGTGGCGTCGGGATAGTGCTCGGCCAGGTAGTCGAGTGCCGCCGTGCCGTTGACGAACCCGTTGTGCTCGACGGTCAGCTCCGGCGAGTACTCCCGAGTGACGTCGCCGAGATCCCCGTCACCGGTGCAGGAGCCTACGTAGATGAACGAGTAGTCGGCGAAGGGATTGTCGGCCCGGTCGAAGTCCAAGATCCCGCCCCCCGGGAACGCCGGGTTCTCGCCCGAGAGGTTCCAGTTGTAGAAATCGTTCTCGCCCTCGCCGCCGGTGCTGGTGAAGGCACAGGTCGTCGCGTCGTAACAGACGCCGCCGCCGTCGAGGTAGAACACGACCTTGGTCGGGTCGGCCCGGCGCTCCCAGAAGGCGAACTCGCTGCCATCGGCACACTGGCAGTCGCCGCCCGGCACGATCTTCTCCCACGTGGCGGAATCGGCAGTGGCCGAGGACGAATTGGTGGTGTCGTCGTCGTCGCCGCCGTCGCCGTTCACGGCGAGCGCCGCGCTCCCGCCGGCCAGCACCACGACGGCGACCGCTGCGGCGGCGAGGTGCCGGCGGCTCAGGATCCCACGCCGGCTCGCGGCTGGGTGCGCCTCATCGGCCTCGGGTTCCGGTGTTTTGCCTCGTAGCATACTCAGTATAGTACGCATTAGATAACTGCGTTGACAAGCCCCGCCGGGGCCGAGAGCCGGGAGGTCAGGCCAGCGTCACGGGTGCGGCGACAGGGGGAGCGGTCGCCCACCAGCCAGCGGTGACCGTCATCGTCCTCGTCTGGCGGGGCCACCCGACGATCCGGCGGGCCCATCCCGACTGGGTCGTTCTCCTTGCCGCGCCGGTCCTCGTCGGGCCCACGCGCCTCATCGGGTAGCTCATCCATGGGGCGATACTGAACGCACGCCGCTAAGAAGGACCTGAGAGCTGAGAACCGCTCTCAGGTGCCGAGGGGACGCGTTCTCTGTGCCTGTCCCGTGCCGCTTCCACAGCCCTTGACAGACTGCGGCCCTCTCAGCCGGCGCCACCGGGTGACGGGCCCCGGCCGTCCGTGCGCCGGGCCTCCTCCCGCAGGGCCTCCTCCCGCTGCCGGCGCATCTCGCCCATCTTGACGAAGTCGATGGCGATGAACAGGCCCTCGGCCTCGGCGCACAGCCGTTCGCCGGCGTGGAGGGTGCCGTGGGTCAGCGTCTTGCGGCCCGACACCTCGACCACCCGGGCCGCGATGGCCAGCTCGACGTGCAGCGGCGTCGGGCTGCGGTAGTGGACGGTCAGCCGGCCGGTCATCCCCGGCCGCCCGGCCAGCGACTGGGTCGAGCCGAGCACCTCGTCGAACGCCGCGGCGACGTAGCCGCCGTGGGCGCAGCCGGGCGGGCCCTCGTAGGCCGAACCGAACGTGACCCGGCCGCGCATGGTGTCGCCGTCCGCCCACAGCTCCACCGGCGGGGCCAGCGGGTTGGCCCGCCCCAGCATCGGGCTGTGGTCGAAGAACGCGGCGGTGTCGTCGCCGGCCAGCGTCGACTCGCCCAGCCCCTCGTACAGCGACCCGCCGGGGAACCCGTCGAGCCGGTCGGCGAGCCGCTCCAGCTCGTCGGCCGCCTGCGACAGCTCGTCGTCCGGCGCCGGGCTGCCGTGCAGCCGGTGGACGATGCGGCGGAGCGCGTCGCCCGTGCGGTGGAGCTGCACCCGGCGGGGCGAGACCGGCCCGGACGAGAACCGGGCCAGCCACTCGGGCCACGACGGCGACCCCGGGGCGGCGATGGCGGGATCGGGGGCGTCGGGGAGATCGGGCATCGGCTCGCGTCCTCGCTGGTGGGGATGCCGCCGGTCTAGCCGCTGGCGTCGACGTCGACGAACACGGGGGCGTGGTCGCTGGGTTTCGATCCCTTGCGGGCGTTGCGGTCGACCAGGGCCCAGGTGACCCGGTCGGCGATGTCGTCCGACAGCAGCAGCAGGTCGATCCGCATGCCCCGGTGCTTGGGGAAGTTCCCGGCCCGGTAGTCCCACCAGCTGAACAGGCCCTCGACGCCGGGGTACCGCTCGCGGAACACGTCCCGCAGCCCCAGGGCCTCGAGCTCGCCGAGCGCGGCCCGCTCCTCGGGGGTGACGTGGGTCGACCCCTCGAACGCCGCCACGCTCCACAGGTCGAGGTCGTCGGGGGCGACGTTGAAGTCGCCGCACACGGCGACGGGCGACCGGCCCTCGGCGGCGACGTGGGCGCGGAGCCGGGACAGCCAGCGGAGCTTGTACGCGAAGTGGTCGCTGCCGACCACCCGCCCGTTCGGGACGTAGACCGACGAGACCCGGACGCCGCCGCAGGTGGCGGTCACCAGCCGCGCCTCGTCGTCCGCCGGCTCGCTGTCGGCGAAGCCCGACACGGGGTCGTCGAGGCCGACCCGGCTGAGGATGGCCACGCCGTTCCACCGGCCCTCGCCGTGGTGGACGCTGTCGTAGCCGAGGCCATGGAGCTCGAGGGCCGGGAAGGCGGCGTCCGACGACTTGGTCTCCTGGAGGCACAGGACGTCGGGCTGGGCGATGCCCAGCCAGGACACGACCCGTTCCATCCGGTCGCCGGTGAGGGCGTTGACGTTCCAGGTGGCGATCCGCACGCCCGGGCAACCTACCGGCGGTCAGGCGCCAGCGGCGGACGCCGCGGCGCCTTTGGCCGGCAGCGGCACGATCTCCGCGTCCGGCCCGACGGCGGGAGTCGTCCGGGCCCGTCGCGGCGCCTTGGTTGCCTTCGCCGGCTTGGTGGTCTTCGCCGCCTTGGTGGCCTTCGCCGCGGTCGGGGCTTTGGCGGCTCTGGTCGCCTTGGCGGCCTTGGCCGCAGTTGGGGCCTTGGCCGCCTTCGCTGCCTTGGCCGCGGTCGACCTGGCCGCCTTCGCCGCCCTGGTCGCGGTGGGCTTGGCCGCCTTCGCTGCCTTCTTCGCCGCCTTGCGGTCCGAGGTCGCCGGCGCAGCCGCCGCCTCGGCCGCCACGGCCGGCGCCTCCGCGGGTGACGCCGCGGCGGTCGGCGCGGCGGTCTTCCTGGCCGCTCGCTTCCGGGTGGGCGCCGGCTTGACGGGCTCCTGCGCCGCGTCCGCGGCGGCCGCCTTGCGGGCCCGGCGCGTCTTCGCGGGGGCCTTCTCGACGGGCGCCTTCTCGGCCGTGGCCGCCTTCCGGGACGCCTTCCTGCGGGCGGGGGCCTTCGCCGCCGGCTCGGCCGGCTCGGCCGCTCCCTCGACCGCCGCCCGGGCGGCGCGGGCCGCGGCGGCGGCCGCCTTCCGGGCCTCCGCCCGGGTGGGCGCGGGCTCGGCCCTGTCTCTTATACACATCTGACGCTGCCGACGATGGCCGGATTGTGTAGATCTCGGT
>JBKPHT010000014.1:0-12448 GCA_046730015.1 Actinomycetota bacterium | reverse complement strand
GCAAGCTGACCGACGCGACCGTGAACTCGGCCTCAGCTTCTTGCTGAGCCTGAACGTCTGGCGGTCCGAGGGGGACGGCAGGAAGATCCGACACGGCACCGTTCAGCGCCCATGCCGCGTCATCGAGCTCGACATCATCCGTGACCAGGTCGACGCGCAATCGCGCATGCCCGACCTTGGCTCTGCATCCAACCCACTCCGACGTCTCGGACAGGCCAGGCACAACTTGTTCGAAGACGTCGCCCGGGAGCCCGGTCCGCTGGACCGCCAAATCCTTCACCATCGCATAGGTCGTGAGGTTGAGGTAGATGTCGAAGCACTCATCGGCTGATGTCGAGAGCGCGACGTAGGCCGACCGGCGCTCCTGCTGCAGGTCCTGATGATGGGACCGCTCTGCTGTGAGCCAGCCTCCAACGATGACGGCTGTGGCGGAACCGACGATGCCTAGCACTGCACCAGCCCACCAAGGTCGCTCTCGCTTCTTGCTCATCACTCCGCCCATCCGTCCCACGACCTCATTGCACGCCGCCATCGTGCCGGATCTGACATCATCCCGCGAGTCGGTGCACCACCTGTGACATCGCTGTGACATGCCAGCCCGTCCGGGAGCGCGCGCACCTGGTCAAAGTTCGTCGCTCCTGGAGAATTACGACTACGACTGATCTTGGGCACGATTTGGACCCACGAGCCTGCAAGTCGCCCGGATCGCTCGCGAGGTAGTGCGAGGCGATCGCCCTGCCCAGTGGGGGGAGTGGGCTCGTTCTCCCTGACGCCCGTGACCAGCCTGGCGGATTGCCAAGGTGAGGGTCGCGGGTTCGAATCCCGTCGTCCGCTCCACATAGTGCCAGGTCAGGGGCCTCTCAGGAGGCCTCTGATGCGCGTGCCGATCCGCTTGCCAATCGTTTCTGCGGAACTACGTCCTGGGCGTGGTGGTCCTGGGCGTGGTGCTGTTCGCCGTGACGCTCTTCTTCCCCGGCATGAGCAGCAAGCCCCAAGCTCGTGGCCCGCGCAGGGCGATGGTCGCCATGGGATGGGCGGTTTCGTCGGAACCGTCGGCTGGATTGCGATGTTCCCGGTGAGCGTCTCGGTCTGAGGGCCCGGGTCTGCGACGACGGTGGGAGCAGCCTCGCGGTCGAGCCGGACGCCCTCGGTTGCGACGGTGAGGCGGGAGCGGCGAACCGCCGGGTCCACGCCGTCCTCGCGCCGCAGGCCGCTAGCGGCTCTGGGGGAACCCGAGGTCGACCTCGCTCGTGCTGGGGTCGGGCCAGCGGGACGTCACGACCTTCGTCCGCGTGTAGAAGTGGATGCCCTCGGGGCCGTACATGTGGGTGTCGCCGAACAGCGAACCCTTCCACCCGCCGAAGCTGTAGTACGCCACCGGCACGGGGATGGGCACGTTGACGCCGACCATGCCGACCTCGGCCTCGTACTGGAACCGGCGGGCGGCGCCGCCGTCACGGGTGAAGAGCGCGACACCATTGCCGTAGGGGTTGTCGTTGACGAGCCGGACGGCGTCGTCGTAGCTGTCGGCGCGGACCACCGAGAGCACGGGCCCGAAGATCTCCTCGTCGTACACCCTGGTCCCGGGCTGTACGTCGTCGACGAGCGTGGCGCCGAGGAAGAAACCATCGCCTTCGGGCGCGGTCTCCCGTCCGTCGATCACGATCCGGGCGCCGCCCAGCGCGTTGTCGTCGAGGTAGGCCGCCACCTTGTCGCGATGCGCGGCGGTGACCAGCGGCCCCATCTCGGAGCCGGGGTCGTCGCCGGGGCCAACCCTGACGCGGGGGATGCGCTCGGTGATGGCGTCGACGAGCCGGTCGCCGGCGTCACCGACGGCCACGACCACCGAGATCGCCATGCAGCGCTCGCCCGCCGACCCGTAGCCCGCCGACACCGCGGCGTCGGCCGCCATGTCGATGTCGGCGTCGGGCAGCACGACCATGTGGTTCTTGGCGCCGCCGAGCGCCTGCACTCGCTTGCCGTGCCGCGTGCCGGTCTCGTAGACGTAGCGGGCGATCGGCGTCGATCCCACGAACGACACGGCGGAGATGTCGGGGTGGACGAGGATCCGGTCGACCGCCTCCTTGTCGCCCTGCACGACCGAGAACACGCCGTCGGGCAGCCCGGCCTGCTTCCAGAGATCGGCGAGGAAGAGCGACGGCGACGGGTCCTTTTCCGACGGTTTGAGCACGAAGGTGTCGCCACACGCGATGGCGCTGGCGAACATCCACATGGGCACCATGGCCGGGAAGTTGAACGGGGTGATCCCGGCGACCACGCCCAGCGGCTGCAGGATCGAGTACACGTCGACACCGGTCGTCGCCTGCTCGGAGTAGCCGCCCTTCAGCAGGTGGGGGGCGCCACAGGCGAACTCGACGTTCTCGAGGCCGCGGG
The DNA here is from genome assembly GCA_046730015.1 of Actinomycetota bacterium. Lineage (GTDB taxonomy): Bacteria > Actinomycetota > Acidimicrobiia > Acidimicrobiales > VFJN01 > ZC4RG19. Next base: position 10,054 of record JBKPHT010000014.1, on the reverse strand, counting down.
CCACCTCCCCGGCCGCGTCGGAGAGCACCTTGCCGTGCTCGGCCGTGATGAGCGCGGCGATCTCCTTCCGGTTGCCGTCGATCAGCTCGCACAGGTTGAACAGCACCTCGGCCCGCTTCGCCAGCGACGTGGCGCGCCAGCCGGGGAAGGCGGCCTTGGCGCTCGCGACCGCGGCGTCGACCTCTGCCGCCGACGCGAGGTCCACGACCGCCGTCTGCTCGCCGACCGCGGGGTTGAAGACCCGACCCTCGCGTCCCGACGACCCCGGCACCACTCGGCCGTCGATCCAATGACCGATCCGCTTCATCGCCACCTCCTCTGCTCGTGAGCCATCACACGGCCTCGTCACGCCGCCGCCACGGCGAGCGAGCCGGTCTCGACCTCGTGGCGCAGCCCGACGAGCAGCTCCCGCACCGAGGGCAACGCCGCGTCGAGCGCCGCGGCCGTGGCCCTCGCCGTGATGCTCGTGTCGTAGGGCACCGGGGCGAGCCGGGCGACCGCATCGGGCCGGACCTCGCGCAGGAGCGACCGGTCGAGCCCGAAGGCGTCTGCCGCCTTCTCGGCGAGACGCCACCGGCCGACGGGCTCGCCGCCGCAGCAGTGGAAGATCCCACGCCGGTCGCGGTCGATGATCCGCCACATGAGGTCCGCGCTGGCGCTGGCGAGGCTCGGCGTGGCGATCATGTTGATGTCCTCGCCCACCCACACCGGGAAGGGCCGGCCGGCCGACAGAGCCTCGATCATCGAGGCCACGAAGTAGCCGAAGCCCGCGTCCTGCGACCGGGGCGCGGCGGGGCGGGCCCAGTGCACCCCGTTGACGCCCGAGATCCGAGCCACCGCGCCGTCGCGGGCCCGCTCCGCGACCACGAGCTCGCTAACCAGCTTGAGCACGCCGTACAGGTTGATCGGGTTGGGCGGCGTCCGCTCGTCGGCTCCCGACTGCGTGCCGTCGAAGACCCAGTCGGTCGACACCAGCACCACCTTGGCCCGCACGGCGTTGGCCGCATCGACCAGGTTGCGGGTCGCGCCCACGTAGGCGTCCCAGCCCGCCCGGCGGTCGCCGTACAGCCGGCCGAGGTCGTTGAGGATGGCGCAGTGCACGATCGCGTCCGGTCGGGCCGCGGCGACGCTCTCGTGCACGCTGGCGCGGTCGGTCAGGTCGACCGCGGCGTGCGACGGTGCGACGACCTCGACCCCGTGGCGCTCGGTGAACACCTTCACGACGTTGCTGCCCACGAAGCCCGAGCCGCCGGTGACGAAGGCGCGCATCACGCCGCCTCGATCTCGGCCACGGGCACCGGACGGTGCTCGCGCAGCGAGCGCTTGGCCGCCAGGCCGATGACGAGCGGGGCGCGCCCGTCGGCCCCGGTCACGGGCGGGGTGGTCCCGCCCCGCACGGCGTCGACGAAGGCGACCCACTCGCGCTGGTAGGAGAGCGAGTAGCGCTCGAGGAAGAAGTGGGGGAGCGGGCTGGCGCGCGTACCGTCCGCGGTGCGCACGATGCCCGTGTGCACGGCCGGGTTCGTCGAGGCGGCCATCCCCTTCGCGCCGAAGACCTCGACCCGCTGGTCGAACCCGTACACGGCCTGGCGGCTGTTGTCGATGGTCGTCAGGCACCCGTTCTCGTGCCGGAGCGTCACGATGGCCGTGTCGACGTCGCCGACCTCGGCGAAGCCAGGCTCGATGCGTACGCCCGCGTCGGCGTAGACCTCGGCCACGTCGCTCCCGGTCACGAACCGTGCCATGTCGAAGTCGTGGATGGTCATGTCGAGGAACATCCCGCCCGAGACCCGCACGTAGTCGAGCGGCGGTGGAGCGGGATCGCGGCTCGAGATGCGGACGAGATGGGGCTCACCCACCGAGCCCGACGAGACGGCTTCGCGCACCGACAGGTGGGCGGGATCGAACCGGCGGTTGAAGCCGATCATCAGCGGGACGCCGGCCGCATCGATCGCGGCCAGCGCGTGATCGACCTCGGAGAGGTCGAGGGAGATCGGCTTCTCGCACAGGATCGCCTTGCCTGCCTGCGCCGCGCCGAGCATCAGGTCGACGTGGGTGTCGGTGGACGAGCAGATGGCGACGGCGTCGACCTCGTCGCGCTCGAGCACCTTGTCGATGTCGACCGCCGGCACCCCCAGCTTGGCGGCGACGGCCTCGGCCACCTCCGGCACCGCGTCGGCCACGCCGACCAGGGCGGCGCCGGGCACGTCGCGGGCCACCACGTCGGCGTGCATGCTCCCGATGCGGCCGACGCCGAGCACGGCGACCCGCAGCGCGTCCGTCTCGCTCACCAGCCCACCCGCTGCGTGCTCTTGCCCTCGTCGATGCGGGACCGCGCCACCCGAACCCCCGGCCGGTCGCTCACGGCCGGCACGCCGACCTCCCAGAACGCCCCGCCCGGCGTCCAGGCCCGGGGATCGGTGCGGATCACGATCACCGTGGTCCGATCGGCCCGGCGGGCTCGCTCGAACGCCGCCTCCAGCTCGCCGGTCGACGCCACGATCTCGGCGATGCACCCCATCGACGCCGCGTGGGCGGCGAAGTCGACCCCGACGAGCCGTTCGATGCGGCTGTCCGCGAGCAGGTTGGCGAAGGACGCACCGCCCTGGTCGACCTGCAGGCGATCGATCACCGCGTAGCCGCCGTTGTCGCACACGACCACGATCAGCCGGTGGCCGCTCAGGACCGAGCTGTAGAGATCGCTGTTCATCATGAGATACGAGCCGTCGCCGACGAAGACGACGACGTCGCCCTCGCGGCGCGCCATGCGGGCGCCCCACCCGCCGGCGATCTCGTAGCCCATGCACGAGAAGCCGTACTCGCAGTCGAACGTGCCCGCGGCCCTGGCCATCCAGTTGACGTTCAGCTCGCCCGGTAGCCCTCCGGCGGCGGCGACGATGTAGTCGTCCTCGGTGGCGAGGCGGTTCACGGCGCCGACCACCTGCGCGTAGGTGGGCAGACCGGCAGCGTCGCCTGCGGCGGTCGCCTTCTCGACCAGTTCGCGGTGTTCGGCCGCCTCGGCGCTCGCCCGTGCGACCCACGACGCCGGCGCCTCCCACCCCTCCACCAGCCGGTGCAGCTCGGCCAGCGCCTCGCGGGCGTCACCCACCACCGCGAAGGCCCGATGCTTGACGGCGTCGGCGCGGGCCGCGTTGACCGCAACGATCCGCAGGTCCTCGTTGCGGAACACGGTCCATGAGCCGGTCGTGAAGTCCTGGAGGCGCGTCCCGACGGCGAGGACCAGGTCGGACTCGGCAGCCAGCCGGTTGGCAGCGTCGGATCCCGTGACGCCGATCGGGCCCACGTAGCAGGGATGCATCGCCGGGAGGCTCGACTTGCCGGCCACGGTCTCCACCACCGGGAGGGCGTGCGCCTCGACGAACCGGGCGAGCTCGACCTCGGCGAGCGAGTAGCGCACCCCGCCGCCCGCCACCACGAGCGGCGCTCGGGCGGCGCGGATCGCCCGGGCCGCGGTCTCGAGCTGGATGCGGTCCGGGCGAGGCCGGGGGATCTCGTGCACGACCGGCTCGAAGAACCGCTCCGGGTAGTCGTAGGCCTCGGCCTGGACGTCTTGGGGCAGCCCGAGGAACGCCGGCCCGCACTCGGCCCGGTCGAGCATGGTCGCCACCGCCTGCGGCAGCGTCTGCACCAGCTGCTCGGGCCGCGTCACGCGGTCCCAGTAGCGCACCACCGCACGGAACGCGTCGTTGACCGTCGTGGAGGGTGACCCGAAGTGCTCGACCTGCTGCAGCACCGGGTCGGGGACGCGGCTGGCGAACGTGTCGCCCGACAGGAGCAGCACCGGCAGCCGGTTGGCCAGGGCGACGCCGGCCGCGGTGACCATGTTGGTGGCGCCCGGGCCTATCGACGAGGTGGCGACCATGATCTGGCGTCGCCGCATCGCCTTGGCGAACGCCACGGCGGCCAGCGCCATCCCCTGCTCGTTCTGGCCCCGCCAGGTGGGCAGCGCGTGCCGAGCCTCCTCGAGGGCCTGACCGAGGCTGGTCACGTTGCCGTGGCCGAAGATGGCGAACACGCCGGGGAACAGCGGCACCTCGGCGCCGTCGACGACGGTGCGTTGGGCGGTCAACCACCGCACCAGGGCGTGAGCCGTCGTGAGCCGGATCGTGCGCATCAGGCCGCCCTCAGCGACTGGACGGGTTCCCACCGCCCCGACCCGCGGGACCGCAGCAGCGCCGCCTGCACGCTCACGTACTCGACGGCATCGTCGAAGGACGGATGGTGCGGTCGCCCGTGGGCGACCGAGCGGCAGAACTCGTAGTCCTCGATGACGACCAGGTCTTCGAAGCCGATGCCGTTGGCCTGACCGGGGACGAAGCGCCCGTGGTAGGGGAAGCGGTCGCCAGCGAACACGGTGCGGTACCCGGCGTGGCGGCCGTCGCCCCGCACGTAGAGCTGCATCTCGTTCATGCGCTCCAGGTTCCAGGACAGGGCCCCCTCGGTGCCGTAGACGTCGAAGGCCATCTGGCTCTCGGGCCCGACGAGCGAGCGGCTCACCTCGAACGTCCCGAGCGCGCCGCCGGCGAAGCGGGCGAGCATCCCCGCGTAGTCCTCGTTGGTCACGGTGCCCGTGGGGTCACCGGGATCGCCGCGCTCGTAGTGGCCGCCGCGGCCGGACACGGGGATCGGCCGCTCCCGGATGAACGTCTCGGTGGTGCCGACCAGGCTGGTGATCGGGCCCAGGAGGAACGTGGCGAGATCGACCGCATGGGAGAGGATGTCGGTGGAGGCGCCGTAACCACCCTGGTCGACGAGGTAGCGCCAGGTGAGCAGGCCCAGCGGGTCGGCGCCGTACACGGAGAAGAACCGACCCCGGTAGTTGGTGATCGTGCCGAGCACCCCGTCGTCGATGAGCCGCTTGGCCTCGAGCACGAGCGGCACCCAGCGGTAGTTGTACCCGACCGCGGTGACCACGCCCGCCTTGCGGGCGGCCAGCTCGGCGCGCACGGTCTGGTCGGGCGTGCCACCCACCGGCTTCTCGCACAGCACGTGCTTCCGAGCCGCGGCCGCGGCCTCGATGATCTCGAGGTGGACCATGTTGGGGGCGGTCACGACGACGACGTCGACGTCCGGGTGCTCGGTGACCTGGCGCCAGTCGCCGGTGCCCTCGTGGAAGCCGAAGCTGGCCACGCCGTCGTCGACCCGGTCTGCGATCGGGTCGCAGCACACGACGAGCTCGGGGTCGAACGACCGGTCGGGGAAGTGGGTCGGGATCCGGCGCATCGACCGGCTGTGGGCTTGACCCATCCAGCCGAGGCCGATGACGCCGATGCCGAGGCGCCGGCGGTCGCTGGCAGTGCTCACGGTCCTACGACTCCTTCGGGGGACGTCATGGGGCACCGAGGGTCGGGGGCCATGCCCTCCCAACTCGCCCGGACCCAGTGATGCGTCGGGTCGTCGCAGAAGGCCATCGTCCGCTCGGACCCCGGGCCGGCGAGCACGTTGAGGTAGTAGAGCGGGTAGCCCGGGGCGGCGACGCACGGCCCGTGGTACCCCCGCGGGATCAGGAAGACGTCGCCATCCCTCACCGCGACGTTGACGTCGACGGCGCCGTCGGCCGTGTAGGTGCGATGCAGGGCGAAGCCCTCGGCGTCGAAGCTGCTGTGCCCGGCCCGACCGATGCGGAAGTAGTAGATCTCCTCGTTGGCGACCGGGCAGCCATCGGTGCCGTCGTGCTTGTGCGGCGGGTAGCTCGACCAGTTCCCGTCGGGTGTCAGCAGCTCGACGCACATGAGCCTGTCGGCGCCGTCGAAGGCATCGGGCGCCATGAAGTTGGTGACCTGCCGGGTGGCAGGCCCGGCGCCCCGCACCTCGACGGGAACGGCACCGGCGTCGACGCGCACCGGGTCGAAGCGACGTGACGCCCGCGCCGAGGCCAGGGCCACCGCGGCCCCGGTGTCGCTGGACAGTCGCACCTCCGCGTCGATCGGCACGTAGGTCCAGTCGGTCACCCTGGCGAACACCGAGTCGCGGCCGGTGAGGCGGAACGACCGGCCCTCGACCTCCACCCGCAGCCCACCCCCGGCCAGGGGCAGCACCGCCATCTCGTCGGGCCCGGTCGCGATCTCGCGGACCTGCCCGGGCGCGAGCTCGACGACGCGGAGCCCGCAGTACGCCCAGCCGGCGTCCTCGGGGGTGATCACGACCGGGTCGCACTCCCGGCCGGCCGATCCCGCCGGCCTGTGCCAGTCGAGCGCAGTGGGGGTCTCGGTCCTCGTCATCGCCTTGCCTCCCCGGCTCGTTGGACCAGGGCGCCGGCGGCGTCGATCGCGCCGGCGACGTCGCCGTCGGGCGGGTACAGCAGCGCCCGCCCCGCGACCAGGCCGCGCACGGACGGCTCTGCGAGCCCCTGCTCCCAGGCGGCGAAGGTCGCCGCCGGATCGGGGCCGATCGGACCACCGAGCAGCAACAGCGGGAGCGTGGTCGCGCTCGCCACCCGGGCGATGTCGGCCGACGCGGGGACCTTGAGCCAGGTGTACGCCGACGTGCCGCCGAGGCCCGACGACACGGCCACCGCCCGCAGGAGCGCGAGCGGGTCGTGGTCCCACACCGCCCGCCCGCTGGCGTCACGCGTGTACGGCAGCGGCTCGACCATCGCCATGAGACCGGCGTCGGCGAGTTCGGTGACGGCTCGGGCGCAGGCCTCGAGCGTGATGGCAGAGGCGGGATCGTCGTCGTCGAGGCGGAGGAGCATCTTGCCGCCGTCGAGGCCGGCCGCGGCCAGGTGCCGGGCGTCGTAGGCCGTCATGCGGTCGTCGAGCTCCCAACGGGCACCGGCCAGGCCGCCGCGGTTCATGGTGCCGACGGCCACCTTGTCGTCGAGCAGTCCGAGCAGGATGAGGTCCTCGAGGATGTCCGCGCTGGCGAGCACGCCATCGACCCGGGGGTGCCCGAGGGCGAGGGCGAGACGCTCGAGCATGTGGCGCCGGTCGACCATCGCCAACGCGTCGCCGCCGGCGCCGAGCATGCCGCGCGCGGTGTGGTCGGCAGCGACGATGAACAGCACGCCGTCCGGGGCGAGCGCGGCCCGGCGCCGCCGCTCGCCGAGGGCCTCGGCAATGCGGCTTGGCTCGCGCACGCGCACGTCGAGGAGCTCGGCGTAGGCCTTGTCATCGAGTCGCACGGGACTCCTCCATCAGCGCGCGCACCTCGTCGGCGGTGGGCATGGCGTCGGAGCACAGCAGGCGCGAGGCCACGATGGCACCGGCCGCGTTGGCGAACTCGACCGTCTCGCTCGGGGACCACCCGGCCAGCAGGCCGTGGACGAGCGCGCCGCCGAAGGCGTCGCCGGCACCGAGCCCGCACACCACGTCCACCGGCCGCGCCGGGATCGAAACCGCCTCGTCGGCCGTCGCCACCAGCACCCCGTCGCCCCCGAGCTTGACGATCGCCAGCTCGACCCCCCGGGCCAGCAGCCGGCGAGCCGCCTCGTGGGGGTCCGAGGTGCCGACCGCCACTTCGCACTCGGCACGATTGCCGACCGCGACCGTCGCCGACGCCACGGCACCGCCGATGGCACGGCGGGCGTCGTCGACCGAGGCCCAGAAGGTCGGGCGGTAATCGAGATCGACCACGGTGTGGCGCCGGCGCTGCCGCGCCGCGAGCAGGTCGCCCACCGTGTCGGCCGACACCGGATAGGACAGAGCCGAGCCGGTCACCCACAGGACCGCGACCTCGCCGGCCGCCGCCCGCACCACGTCATCGGACTCGATCATCAGGTCGGGCGCCGCGGGTTCGCGGTAGAAGATCAGATGCGGGTCGTCCGGGGGGTCCATCGCGGCGAACGCGAGCGGAGTGGGCAGGCCCGGGTGCACGGCAACGAAGCGCGTGTCGACCCCGAAGCCCTCGAGCTTGCGCCGCAGGTACTGCCCGAACGGGTCGGCTCCCACGCCGGTCAGCACCGCCGCCCGGTGACCGAGCCGAGCGGCGGCGACGGCGACGTTGGTGGGGCTGCCGCCCAACGACTTCACGAACGTCTGCGGGCCGTCGAAGCCCACACCGGTCTCCCGGGCGTACAGGTCGACGCTGATCCGTCCGACGGTCAACAGCTCGAGGTCGGCGGCCACCGCGCTCAACCGCCGGACGCGCGCTCGGTCGCGGCGATGGCGCGCTCGAGCTCATGCGTGAGCTGCGTGAGCTCGGCGCCCCCGGCCATGGCCTGGATGAGCTCGTCACGGTCGATCTCGCCCTTGTCGTAGCTGCCGAACATGCGGCCGCGGTTGAGCAGGACGAAGCGATCCCCGACCGGGAACGCGTGGTGCGGGTTGTGGGTGATGAAGATCACGCCGACACCCCGCTCGCGGGCCTGGACGATGTACTTGAGGACCACGCCCGACTGCTTTACCCCCAGCGCCGACGTCGGCTCGTCGAGGATCAGCACCTTGGCCCCGAAGTAGACGGCCCGGGCGATGGCCAGCGACTGGCGCTCGCCCCCGGACAGCGTGCCGACCGGCTGATCGGGGTCGCGGATGTCGATGCCCATCTTCGCCATCTCGTCGCGCACGGTCTGCTTGGCGAAGTCGACGTCGAAACGCCGGAACGGACCCCATCCCTTGGTGGGCTCGGAGCCCATGAAGAAGTTGCGCCAGATCGACATGAGCGGCACGGTCGCGAGGTCCTGGAAGACGGTGGCGATGCCGTTGGATTTCGCCTCGCGCGGCGAGCCGAACCGCACCGGCGAGGCCTCGATCAGAAACTCCCCCTCGTCGTGGTGGTGCACCCCGGAGAGGATCTTGATGAAGGTCGACTTGCCGGCGCCGTTGTCGCCGAGCACGCAGGTCACCTGGTGGCGGTTCACGACGGCGGACACGTCCTTGAGGGCGATGACGCTGCCGAAGTACTTCGAGACGTGCCGCACCTCGAGCAGGGGAACCGCGGCTGCGGGGGCGGTCGTGGACGCGGTCATCTGCGGGCCCCTTCGGCTCGACGACGGACGAACGTGTTGACGAGCACGGCCAGGAACAAGATCACGCCGAGGAACAGGTAGCGCCAGTCGGTGTTCCAGCCGGCGAAGGCGATGCCGATGAAGGCCATGCCGATGATCAGCGCACCGAGCGAGGCCCCGACGGCGGAGCCGAAGCCGCCGGTGAGCAGGCAGCCACCGACGACGGCCGCGACGATGAAGTTGAACTCCTCGCCGACGCCCTGGTCGGCCTGCACAGACGTGAGCTGGACCGCCGTCATGACTCCGGCCAGCGCGCAGGCGAGGGATGTGGCCATGAAGAGGCCGATCTTCGTGCGGACGACGGGGACGCCGACGTTGCGGGCGGCGATCTGGTCGCCGCCGACGCCGAAGATCCAGTTGCCGACGCGAGTGCGGGTCAGCACCCAGGTGGCCAGGATCGTGAGCGCGATCCACCAGAAGATCCGCACGTTGAAGTCCTCCGGGGCAGTCCCGAGCTGCGACCCCAGGATCTTGCGGACGGACTCGTAGCCCGAGGCGTCGTCGATGCCGGCGACCCGCACCTGGCCGGTGACCTGCTTGGTGAAGCCCACGTTCGTGCCGCGAAGGACGAAGAAGGTGGCGAGCGTGACGATGAAGCTCGGCAGCTTCGTCCGCACCACCAGGTAGCCGTTCATGAACCCGATCGCGGCCGCGAACAGGAAGACCACGGCCAGCGCCGGCCACATGTTCCAGCCCCATTCCACGGTGAGCAGCCCGAGCAGGATGCCCGCCGACGCCGTCATGACACCGGCCGACAGGTCGAACTCGCCGCCGATCATCAGGAGCGCCACGGCCACGGACGGGATGCCGATGGTCGACGCGACGTCGAGCCAGCGAGCGGCGCCCGAGACGTCGGCGAACTGACCGGACTGGTCGGCGATCGCGAAGATGATGAAGATCGCCACCGCCCCGAGCAGGGCACCCAGCTCCGGGCGTCGGAGCAGGCGGGTGATGACGCCGACCCGCCCCATCCGCTCGTCAGCCCCGCCGGGGGGGGGCCGGCCCCCCCGGGGCGCCCCCGCCCCGGGCACGGGGGCACCCCCCAAAAGGTGCCCCCCCCACAGCCGCCCCCCCCCCGGGGAACCCGGG
>JBKPHT010000013.1:0-4034 GCA_046730015.1 Actinomycetota bacterium | reverse complement strand
GCCCCGGCCCCGCCTCCGGCCCCGCCGCACCGGCGATGGACACCCGCTGGGCGGCGGCGGCGGTGGCCGCCGTGGCCCGCCACCCGTCGCTGTGGGCCACCGGCGCCCGCCAGGCGCTCGTGCTGGCGGCGCCGGGATGGTGGCGCCACCGGCCGTTCCTGCCCCTCCCGGCGCCGGATTACCTGCGGTTCCGGCTCCAGACCGCCTACGGCGGGGCGGGCGACCGGGCGCCGGAGCCGGCCGACCTGGTGACCTACCTCCGGTGGTGCCGGCGCGCCCGGCCGTGACCGGATGGCCCCCGCTGGCGGGCAAACAGCCGTCTCGACGGGTGCGGGCGCTTGTAGCGTTGCGGCGATGAGCCGGGCGCTCGTGCTGAATGCAACCTTCGAGCCGCTCTGCGTCGTGAGCGACCGCAGGGCGGTCGTCCTCGTGCTCGGCCAGACGGCCGAGATGCTGCACCCCAGCGACAGGCTCATGCACTCCGCCCACCTCGTGATCGCCGTGCCGTCGGTGGTGCGGCTCCGACGCTTCGTCCGGGTGCCGTACCGGTGGAACACGCCGCTCAACCGCCGGTCGGTGTTCGCCCGCGACGGCAACCGGTGCCAGTACTGCAGCGGGCCGGCCGAGAGCATCGACCACGTGGTGCCCCGGAGCCGGGGCGGCGAGCACGTCTGGGACAACGTCGTGGCCGCATGCCGGCCCTGCAACGTCCGCAAACGCGACCGGATGCTGCACGAGACGTCGATGCGGCTGCGCCGGACGCCCACCGCGCCCCGGGGGACCAGCTGGCTGACCTTCAGTCTGGGCCCGGTGCCGGACACGTGGACCCCCTACCTGCAGATCGCGGCCTGACCGGCCCCGCCGGCTGGCCGGTCCGCCGGCTGGCGGGCCCGGCCGCCGCGCTCCACGCCGAGCCGCTGCCCGACGCCCCGGGCCGGGCCGTGTGGGTGCTGGAGGCGACGGCGCCGGCGCTGGTGCTCGGCTCGACCCAGGCCGACGACCTCGTCGACCCGGCGGCCGCCGCCCGCCGGGGCGCGGAGGTCGCCCGCCGCCGGTCGGGGGGTGGGGTGGTGTGGGTCGACCCGGCCACGACGGCGTGGGTCGACGTGGTGGTGCCGGCCGGCGACCCGCTGTGGGACGACGACGTCGGCCGGGCGGCCCACTGGCTCGGCCGGGCCTGGCAGTCGGCGCTGGCCGACCTGGGCGTCGCCCCGACCGAGGTCCACGAGGGGGCACTGGCGTGCGGCCCGCTGGGCCGGCTGGTGTGCTTCGCCACGGTCGGTGCGGGCGAGGTGACGACGCCCGACCGCCGCAAGCTGGTCGGCGTCAGCCAGCGCCGGACCCGGGCCGCGGCCCGGTTCCAGTGCGCGGCGTACTCGGTGTGGGACCCGGAGCCGGTCGCCGAGCTGCTCGGGCTCGACGCCGCGGGCCGCGGGGCCGTCGCCGGCGCGGCCGCGGGGACGGGCCGGGCGCCGGCGGAGCTGGTCGCCGCCCTCCTGGCCTACCTGCCGGCCTGACCGTCCGGGCCGGCGTGCGCCGGCTCGGCGTCTCTCACCGCGCCCGCAGCGGTGAGGGACGCCAAACCCCGGCACATGGCCGACCACCTGGGGCGACGGGGAAGGGGTGCCTTGTCCAGAGGGACGAGGTGGGGTACTTTCCCACGAAGTGGAGAGCAGTGGGTCACCGGAGGGCACCCCGGTGGGTGCCGAGGCGGCGGGCGCGGGCGCGCTGGCGGCCCCGGCGCGCCCAGGTGGGCCCCGGTTCTTCACCGGGTCGTTCGAGCACTCGGTCGACGACAAGAGCCGCCTCGTGCTGCCCGCGCCGTTCCGGGCCCGCCTGGCCGCCGGCGCCTACCTCGGGCCGCTCGACGGGTTCCTCGGCCTCTGGCCCGACGACCAGATCGACTCCGTGTTCGCCACCTGGGAGGACGGCGTCGCCCTCGGCATCGTGTCCGAGGAGGCGTTCGACGCGTTCGTCGCCGCCACCTTCCCCGTCCAGCCCGACGCCCAGGGCCGCATCGTCGTGCACAAGAGCCTGCGGACGTTCGCCGACCTGGCCGGCCCGGTCATGGTCGTCGGCGCCCGCCGGCGGCTCGCCGTGTGGGCCCGCGACCGCTGGGACCGCCGGATGGACGCCATCCCCGAGGGGCCCGACGCGGCCCTCCGCCAGGGCGCGAGGGACCTGAAGCTGTGACCCGCTCCGCGCCGCCGACGTCCGCCCAGCCCACAGGTGACGGCCCGTTCGCCCGCCGGCCCCCGGCCGCCGCGGTGGAAGGCCCCGACTCCGCTCGCCGCCCACCGAGCCCGACCCGGGGAGACATCCCGGCGGGCCCCCCCGGCCGGGAGGCCGTCGGGTGAGCGGGCCGTCACCTGCCTTCGAGCACCTGCCGGTGCTGGTCGACCTCGTGGTCGAGCTGTTCGCCCCCGTCCCGGCGGGCGTCGTCGTCGACGCCACCCTGGGCGGCGGCGGGCACGCCGAGGCGTTGCTCGAGGCCCATCCCCACCTGTCCCTCGTCGGGCTCGACCAGGACCCCGACGCCGTCGCCGCCGCCGGCGCGCGCCTCGCCCGGTTCGGCGACCGGGTGGCCGTGCGCCGCACCCGGTTCGACGACCTCCCCGACGTCCTCGCGGAGCTCGGCCACGACGGGGCCAGCGGGGCGCTGTTCGACCTCGGCGTCAGCTCCCCCCAGCTCGACCGGCCCGAGCGCGGCTTCAGCTACCGCGCCGCCGGCCCGCTCGACATGCGGATGGACCCGGCCCGCCCGGTCAGCGCCGCCGACCTCGTCAACGGGGCCGACGCCACCGAGCTGGCCCGCCTGCTGCGGGCCTACGGCGACGAGCGCCACGCCGCCCGCATCGCCAGGGCCATCGTCGCCCACCGGCCCATCGCCACCACCGAGGAGCTCGCCGACGTCGTCGCCGGCGCCGTCCCGGCGCCCGCCCGCCGCCGCAGCGCCGGCCACCCGGCCCGGCGGACCTTCCAGGCCATCCGCATCGCGGTCAACGATGAGCTGGCCGTCCTGCCCGGCTCCCTCGACGACGCCATCGACGCCCTCGTCCCCGGCGGCCGCTGCGTGGCCATCGCCTACCACTCGGGCGAGGACCGGATCGTCAAGGACCGGTTCCGCCACGCCGAGTCGGGCGGCTGGACCGGGCCGTCCCACCTGCCCACCCCGTCCCACGTCCGGCCTTCGGTCCGGCTGCTGCGCCGCGGCGCGTGGCGGCCGTCTGCCGAGGAGATCGCCGGCAACCCCCGTGCCGAGGCGGCCCGCCTGCGGGCCGTCGAGAAGCTCGACCTCCAGGAGGTGGCGTGATGGCCACTGCCCGAGTCGTCCGCCAGCCGTCCGCCCAGCCCCGCCGGGACGAGACCGGCCGGTCCCGCCACCTGCGGGTGGTCCGCCCCACCCGGCCGGCGCTGCGGCTGAGCCCCCGCGCCGGCGTGGCCCTCACCGTGTTCGCGTTCGTCGCCCTGTTCGCGGTCGCCGCCTGCCACGCACTGCTGATCGAGGCACAGTCGACCGTCGACGAGCTCGACCGCCAGGTCGCCGCCGAGCAGGCCCGCTACGAGGAGTTGCGGCTCGACGTGGCCGAACTCGAGTCGCCCCAGCGGATCATGACCGAGGCCCAGGACCGGCTGGGCATGGTGCCCGCCGGTGAGGTCGTGTGGCTCACCCCCGGGGAGCCCGCTCCGCCGAGCGAGCAGCCGGCCGACGAGCCCGCTTCGCCCGACACCAGCGCCGCCCGGGTCAAGCCGTACATCGAGGCCACCCCGTGAGCGAGCGCAGCGAGCGAACCATGAACAGGGTGCGTTGCCCGGCCCGGAGGGCCGGAGGCTCATGGCGCGCATCCCGAAGGGTGCGCCCATGAGTGAGCGGCGTGGCTCCCGGCGCTCGCCGTCCACCGGGGGCCCGTCCCGCCGCTCATCGTCGACGGCCTCACCGGCGCGCCGCCGCGGCGGCACCGCGACCGCCGAGCCCCGGGCTCGCCGGTCGCCGCGGTCCTCGCCCGCGCCCGGCCGGGCGCAGCGCGGTGACC
>JBKPHT010000012.1:0-44039 GCA_046730015.1 Actinomycetota bacterium | reverse complement strand
GTCGGCGCCGCACCGGTCCTGGCGGCGCTCGCGGCCCGCCCGGCGGCCTCGGCGCCGCCGGACGTCGTTCCGTGAGGCGATAGGGGTCGAACCAGGATGCGTCCCGATTGCCGATCAGCCGGTCGTGTCGGAGCGGCCGAGCACGGCGCCCTTGCGGAGGACGGAGACCGGGCCGTCCTCGCTGACGGCGATGACCGTGGCCCGCGGGTCGTCGTAGCTGTAGCGGCGGCCCGAGGTGTGCCGGGTCCCGCGGAACGCGTCGACCGACGACTCGGCCTCTCGGCTGGGCACGAGCTGCACGCCCAGCTGGCGCAGCACGCCGCCGGCGTCGAACACGGCGGCGCCGTCGACCTGGCCGAGGGCGTGACGGAGCGGCGCGAGGTGGGTTGGCTGCCGGACCTGCAGGGGCGGCGGTGTCGGCAGCCGCTCCTCGACCGCGGGGCCGGGGGACTCGCCCGGCCGGTACACCAGTAGCGCGCCGATGCCGCCCGCGCCGAGGTCGAAGACCGCGAAGTCGAGCAGCGACGCCAGCACGTCGGGGTCGCCGTGGACCGCACACGCCGTGACCACGTCGATCCAGCTGTCGATCGGCGGCTCGTGGTGCCAGGTGAGGCCCTCCCAGCGCAGCACCCCGAAGCTCCCGACCACCCGCACCACGCCGACCGGGTGCCGCTGCACGATCGTGGCGCCGAGGACCTTGGCGATCACGCCGAGGTCCCGCTCCGACCCGGCGGGCCGGTCGAACACCAGCCACTCGTCGGGCCCGTCGACCCGGCGGAGGACCCAGCTCGACAGCCCGTCGGCGAACCGGCGGATCGAGCTGAGCGGCTGGTCGCGCACGGGTTTGCGGGTGATGTCGAGCAGCGTCCCCGGCCCCCACGTGTCGGGATCGGAGGAGGGCTCCAGGATCGTGCCGCCGCTCGCCACCCGCCGCTCGTGGACGGGCGGCCGGAGCGCACCATCGACCTCCTCGACCAGCATCTCGTGGACGGCCTCCGGGCCGGCGTGGCGCAGCCCGCTCTCCTCCAGCTCCTCCGCCAGGCGGCGGCGTCGGGCGGCGACGGGATCGGCCATCGCCGCACCGTACCGCCGCGCCCGGCCGCCGCCGCCTGGCGTCGCTGAGGTTTGCTCGTCCGGTCCGGGCCTCGTTCGGCGGTTTTCGGGGACGAAATCAGGGAAACCCCGGACGTTACCGGTCACATCCGGTCCGTACGGTCGTCATAGAGGACGGTACGAGAGTCGGGAGGCCGGCCATGAGCACGCATGTCTATGGACTCACCGTGAGTCTTCTGGAGGACGCCATGTATGCGTCCCGGACGGTCGACCACGCCGTGGTGCTGGTGGACGAGGCGTCGCACATGGTTGTAATGATCGACCAGCGCGGCCGCGTGACGGTCCGGCCGGAGGCGTGATGCCTGGTGTGAGCGCGGCCGGGGTCGCCAACGGCCTGACCCGCCGGCTCGTGGAACGCGGGGAGGGCTGGTGGGCGCACGCTCGCTGCCGCGAGGTCGGCGGCGACGTCGCCGGCGCGTTCTTCAGCCAACGGCCGCGCGACATCGCCCGGGCCAAGCTGGTGTGCGCCACCTGCCCGGTGATGGCGCCATGCCTCGAGGGCGCCCTCCTGCGCCGTGAACCATGGGGCGTGTGGGGCGGTCAGCTGTTCCACCACGGGAGGATCCTCACGGTCAAGCGTGCCCGCGGCAGGCCCCCCAAGCTGCCCCGGCCCGAGGACCAGCTCCCCACCGTCCCGATCCCCGGGCCGCTCCGGCACCTCGCCGTGATGCACGGCGCCTGAGCGCCGCGGTGCGACCGCCTACGCGGCGGGCTCCCGCGCCAGGAACTCGGCGATGACGGCGGCGCAGTGCTCGGCCCGGTCGAGCACGAGCAGGTGGCCGGCGCCGGGGACCAGCTCGAGCTGGGCGGACGGGATCCGGCGGGCAAGGATGCGGGCGTTGCGGGGCGGCACGATGGGGTCGCGGTCGCCGGCGAGCACGAGCGTGGGCGCGCCGATGCGGCCGAGCCACGGCCGGCTCGTCCACGCCGCGCCAGCGATGAGCTGGCTGGCGTATCCCCAGAGGGTGGGCGGCCGGGCCCGACGGGCGTTGATCTGCTCGCGCAGCAGGTCGTCCCGGGGGGTGACCGTCGGGCCGTAGAGGACTCCGGCCGTCAGCCGCAGGAACGCGGGGGAGTAGTACCGCAGGGGCGTGGCGAGGATCGACACGGCGAGCGGGTTGCCGGGCACGCCCCCCAGCCCGCAGGCGGTCGAGGCGAGCACCAGCCGGCGCACGCGATGCGGGTTGCCGAGCGCCAGCTCCTGGGCCACCGCTCCCCCGAAGGACACGCCCAGCACGTCGGCGTGCGGGTGGCCGAGCGCGTCCAGCAGGTGCGCGGCCTGGCGGGCCAGCCCGGGCATGCGCTGGGGGACGAGGCGGGTCGGCGAGTGCCCGGTCCCCGACGCGTCGTAGGCGATCGTCTGGATGCCGTGGGCGTTGAGCGCCCGCTCGAGCGGGCCCCACATCTCGATGTTCCCGCCGAGGCCCATGACCAGCAGCAGGGGCCGCCCCTCGCCGCGGACCGACACCCGCAGCAGGCGGCCGTCGACCTCGACGAACGTGAGCAGCCGGTCCGCGCTGGGGGTCCGGCGAGTCACAGGTGGACGTACCGGCCGGGCGCGGGCTCGATCGGCGGGTGGCGGCGGTTCCCGAGCCGGGTCGGGGCCCGCCGCTCGCTTCCCGAGCGCTCGCCGAGCCAGCGCAGCCAGTGGTCCCACCAGCTGCCATCGTTGGTGGTTGCCCCGGCCCGCCACTCGTGGGGGTTGGGCGGCGGCGGGCCGGGGCGGGTCAGGAACCGCGACCTCGGGTTGCCGGGCGGGTTCACGATGGCCTGGATGTGCCCGCTCGACCCCAGGACGAACTCGCTGTCGCCGCCGAGCATCTGGGTGGTCCGGTAGGCGCCGGTCCACGGGATGATGTGGTCGGTCGCCCCGGCCACCACGAACGCGTCGCAGCGCACCTTGCCCAGGTCGATCGGCGTGCCCAGCACCTCGACGGCGCCGGGCTCGGCCAGGCCCGCCGAACCGAGCAGGTCGAGGAAGTCCGAGTGCAGGCCCGCCGGGAGGTTGGTCGTGTCGGCGTTCCAGAAGAGGATGTCGAACGCGGGCGGGTTCTGGCCGAGCAGGTAGTTGTTGACCCAGTAGTTCCAGACGAGGTCGTTGGGCCGCAGCCAGGCGAACATGCGCCCGAGGTTGCGGCCGTCGAGGACGCCCCGGCGCTGCGAGTGGGCCCGCGCGGCCTCGATCGACGCCTTCGAGGTGAGCAGCCCGACGGTGGACTCGGCGGCGGTGTCGAGCCCGGCGACCATGAAGGTGGCCGAGTTGACCAGCGCCTCGTCGGTGGCCGCCAGGTGCCCGAGCAGGCAGGCGAGCGTGATGCCGCCGGCGCACATGCCGGCGACGTTGGCGTCGTCGGTCGCGCTGATGTCGCACGCGATCTCGATGGCCTCCTTGCAGGCCGCCACGTAGGCGGCGAGGTCCCAGTCCCGCTGCGCCGGGGTCGGGTTCCGCCAGCTCACCGCGAAGTAGGGGGTGCCGGCGGCGACCGTGTGCTCGACGAAGCTGCGGCCCGGCGCGTGGTCGGAGATGTAGTACTTGTTGATCTGCGGCGGGATCACCACCAGGGGCCGGGTGTAGGTGCGCGCCGCGGCGGGCGTGTACTGGATGAGCTCGAACAGGTCGCCGCGGTGCACCACCTGGCCGGGCGTCACGGCGAGGTTCCCGCCGACGGTGAACGGCCGGGTGTCGACCATCGACGGCATGCCGCCGTTGTGCCGGAGGTCGTGGCGCAGGTGCCGCAGCCCGGCCACGAGGCTCTGGCCCCGCGTCTGCCACGCCTTGGCCAGCGCCCCGGGGTTGCCGACCAGCGTGTTGGTCGGGGCCACCGCCTCGGTGACCAGCGACACCGCGAAGTGCGCCCGCTCGCGGCTCTTGTCGTCCAGGCCGACGTCGTCGATCAGCCGGAACAGCGCGTCGCGCTCGACGAGGTACGCCTGCAGGACGCGCCGGTAGACGGGGTTGTCGACCCAGGCCCGGTCGGTGAACCGCTTGTCCGACGGCACCGGGGCGAGGTCGCTCCGCCCTCTGGCCACGTCGACCAGCTGGCGGCCCGCGTCGACCGCGCCGTCGACCAGGACGCCCGGCTCGACCGCCACCCGGCCGAGCAGCCGGCCGAGCGCAGCGCCGACCTGGCGGCGCGTCAGGCCGACGAAGGGGTTGGCGCCGAGGACGGGTGGGTCGTCGCGGTCGAACTGCCCCGTCGCCGGCGGCGGGGCGGGTGCCGCCGGCGGGTCCACCGAGGTCGTCACCGTGGTGCCTCCTCCTGGCGGCCGGTGCCCGCCCGGGCGAGCTGCTCCCGAAGATCCTTCTTCGAGAACTTGCCGACCGACGTCTTGGGGATGGTAGCGAGGAACACGACGTCGTCGGGGAGCCACCACCTCGGCACCCGGGGCTCGAGGTGCGCCAGCAGGTCGGTCGTCGTGCCGTCGCCGGCCTCGACGCCCGGGCGGAGGACCACGCAGGCGACCGGCCGCTCGCCCCAGCGGTCGTCGGGAACGCCCACGACGGCCGCCTCGGCGACCTGCGGGTGGGCCATCAGCTCGTTCTCGAGCTCGACCGAGCTGATCCACTCGCCACCGGACTTGATGACGTCCTTGGCCCGGTCGACGAGCCGGATGTACCCGTGGCGGTCGATGGTGGCGACGTCCCCGGTCCTGAGCCACCCGTCGGCGGTGAACGAGTCGGCCGACCGCGGGTCCGCGTAGTAGCCGGCCGCGATCCACGGGCCGCGGACCTGCAGCTCGCCGGCGGTGCTGCCGTCCCACGGCAGCGGCGCGTCGGCGGGGATCGCGTCGGACCGGGTGATGCGCGCCTCCACCCCGACGGCGGGCTGGCCGACGCTGGTGCGGAGGTCAGCGCGGCCGGCCTCGTCCAGGTCCCGGCCGAGGGTCGACTTGAGGTGGCACAGAGCCCCGACCGGGCTCGTCTCGGTCATGCCCCACGCCTGGAGGATGGGCAGCCCCGTGGCCTCCCGGTACGCCTCGGACAGCGCCTTGGGCACGGCCGAGCCGCCGCAGACGATGCTGCGGAGGCTGCCCGTGTCCCGGCCGGCGAGCTCGGGGAGCACGCCCATCCAGATGGTGGGCACCCCGGCCGCCACGGTGATCCGCTCCGACTCGATGAGCTCGGCCACGCTCCCGGGGGACAGGTCCGGGCCTGGCATGACCAGCGAGGCGCCCGCGGCGACGGCCGCGTGGGCCAGGCCCCAGGCGTTGGCGTGGAACATCGGGACGACCGGCAGCACCCGGTCCGGTTCGTCGATGCCCATCGTGCCGGCCGCCATCACCCCGAGGGTGTGGAGGAACGAAGACCGGTGGGTGTAGACGACGCCCTTGGGGTTCCCGGTGGTGCCGCTCGTGTAGCACATCGACGCGGCGCGCCACTCGTCGTCCACCCGGAACTCGGCGGGCTCGGCCGCCGCGAGCAGGGCCTCGTAGTCGTGGACCTCCACTCGGGCGTCGGGGGGCGGGACCTCGCCCACGCCGTCGTCCATGACCACCACGTGCCTGACGGTTGTGAGCCGGCCGAGGTGGGGGAACAGCAGGCGGGCGAGCGACCGGTCGACGAAGATCACCTCGTCCTCGGCGTGGTCGGCGACGTAGACGAGCTGGTCGGCGGACAGGCGGATGTTGAGCGTGTGCAACACCCGCCCGGTGCACGGGACGGCGAAGTACAGCTCCAAGTGGCGGGCGGTGTTCCAGGCGAAGGTCCCGACCCGCCCGTCTGAGCTCACGCCGAGCTCGTCCAGCACGCCGCCGAGCCCGCGGGCCCGCCGGGCCCACTCGCCGTAGGTCAGACGGTCCCGCCCGGCGAGCGTGGCCGTCACCACCTCCTTGTCGGCGAACAGTCGCTCCGCCCGCTCGAACAGGTGAGGCAGCGTCAACGGGACGTCCTGCATCATGCCGTGCACGGCCCCTCCTCCGGTCAGCCGGCGAGCCGGAAGTCGGCGGCCAGCGGCGAGGCGAACAGGCCCTCGACCTCGGTCAGCCCGCCGTCGACGGTGGCGTCGGGCTTCAGGATGAGGACCTCGCGGGCCGGCGGCTGGCCCGGGTCGCTGAAGTCCATCGGGGCCATGAGGCCCCGGGTGTCGACCTCGTCCAGGCTCTCAAAGGCCTCCTGCAGGCCCTCGCGGGTGAGCGCGCCGTTCTCGCAGGCCGTCTCGAGGATCCGGGCCATCAGCTCGCCCTGGGCGAAGCCGTACATCACGAAGTGGGTCGGCGTCTCGCCCGCGAACTCGGCGGCGAACGCGTCCCGCACCGCGGTGGGCCCCGCGGCGTCGCTGGCGAAGGGGGCGATGGACGACACCATCACGTACGACGCCTGCAACGCCTCGGCCGCGGGGCTGGACAGCAGCGCCGGGCTGAAGGTGGGGTTCGAGCCGACGAAGCTCATATCGAGGCCGTTGGCCTGGGCCACAGCGACCGCCGAGGCGGCCTGGGGCGGCGTGGTGGTCAGCAGCACGACGCGGGCGCCGGCGTCGTCGAGCGCGGTCACCGCGGCGGTGAGGTCGGCGTCGGTGGGCTGGACCTTCTGCGCGGCGATCTCCACGCCGAGCTCGTCGGCGGCGTACTGCGCCCCGGCGAGGGCGTTCTCGCCGTAGTCGCCCTCGAGGTGGATGTGGCCGACCGTGTCGCCCTCGGCGATCTGGCCGTCGTCCATCAGCCACTGGAGGGCGTTGATCATCTCGATGTCGTAGGTGGCGCCGGTGACCACCATGCTCGGGCTCTCGAGCACCGACGACGAGAACGACACGGCCATCGTGAGGACGTTGTCCTGGTCGATGGTGGGCCGCAGCGCGTCGATCATGGGCGAGCCGAGCAGCTCGTCGAAGGCGAGCACGTCGGGCTGCATGTCCGCGTACTGGGTGGTGGCGTTCTGGGCGTTGTAGGCATGGTCGGTGACGGTGAACTCGACGGTGCGATCGCAGACGCCGCCCTCGGCGTTGCGGGCGTCCCAGAAGAGCTGGCGTCCCTGGGCGATGCCCTTGGACGCTCCGGCGAAGGGGCCGGACTGGTCGGTCAGCACGCCGAGCGTGATGGTGTCCTCGGTGACACCGGGCCCGGTCTCGAGCGCCCCGGCGCCGGTCTCGGCGGCCGAGCCCGTGGCGTCGTCGTCGTCCTTGGTCGAGCACGCGGCGCCGGCCGCGATCACGGTGGCCGTCGCCCACACGAGCAGGCGGCGCCGGATGGATGGTCTGGACATGGGTCCCCTCCTCAGGAGATCGGTGGGCCGGCCTCAGGGGCCGGGTGTGGCGGGGGCGACGTCCTCGCCGACGTCGACGGTGTCGCCGATGTCGACGCCGGCGGGCCGAACCGCCGGTCGGCGCGTCCGGCCGGCGGGGCGCAGCCGGGCGCGCCGGGCGAGCGCGGCGAGACCTCCCGGCTCGACCAGCAGGACCACGACGATGGCGGCGCCGTAGCAGAAGCGGGCGGCGATGCCGGCGGTCACGCCGCCGCCGGTAGGCGACTCGGCCACGAACGGCAGCGAGTCGCTGTAGCGCTGCAGGACGACCGGCAGGGACGAGACGAACAGCGCACCGGCGAGTGTGCCGCCGGGGGAGCCGACGCCGCCGATGACGATCATCGCGAGGTACTCGATTGCCAGCAGCACGCCGAAGGTCTCGGGCACGAGGTGGCGGAACGCCAGCGCCAGCAGCACGCCGCCCAGGCCGGCGAGCATCGACGACACGAGGAAGGCGACGCCCTTGAACCGGGTGACGTCGACGCCCATCACCGAGGCGGCGGTCTCGCCGTCGCGCACCGCGTGCAGCGCCCGGCCGACCCGGCTGGTGCGCACGTTGCGGTAGAAGAGCCACGCCAGCACCGCGGCGACCAGCCCGACGTACCAGAGCTTCTCCACCCGGGTGAACGGCACGCCGAGGACGTGGAGGGTCTCGCCCGGCACGTCGTCGAAGCTGAACCCGGCGACCGTGAGCGGGGGGACGTCGCGGCCGTTGAAGCCGCCGGTGACCGCCTCGGCGTTGACCAGCACGTGCTGGCCGAAGAACACGAGCCCGAGCGAGGCCACCCCGAGGTAGATGCCCCGGAGGCGGGCGGCGATCGGGCTGAACAGCAGCCCCGCCACGCCCGCGGCGGCGACGGCCAGCGCCACCGCGACGAGCGGCGGCAGGCCCCAGCCGATGGGGCCGGTCGTCCCGGCCTCCCGCGGCGGGGAGGCGAACAGCGTGTAGCCGTAGGCGCCGACGGCGATGAAGAACGAGTGGGCCAGCGACAGCTGGCCCCCCTCGCCCACCAGCAGGTTCAGTCCGAGGGCGGCCACCATGGCGGCGAAGGCGAACACCCCGACCTGCACCCAGAAGGCGTCGAGGTAGAAGGGGGCGACGAGACCGGCGGCGAGCAGGCCGAGGAAGGCGGCCTGCCCGCCGTCCGGGATCCGGCGCACGGTGTCAGACACGGGTCGCCTCCGCCGTGCCGAACAGGCCCGTGGGCCGCACAAGCAGGACGGCGACCATCACCACGTAGGGCATGACGGTCGAGAAGCCCTGCCCGAGGAACGAGAGCTGGTCCTGGTAGCCCTGCGTCAGCGTCTCGGCGAGGCCGATCAGCAGGCCGCCCACCAGGGCGCCGCCCGTGGAGTCGAGGCCGCCGAGGATGGCGGCCGGGAAGGCCCGCAGCGCGGCGGCGGAGGTGGTCGGCGACACGCCGGGGGAGGGGAACGCACCGAGGAACACTCCGGCCACCACGGCCAGGACGGCGGCGATCACCCAGACCATCGCGGAGACCCGCCCGAGCCGCACGCCCATCAGCTCGGCGGTGCGGTGGTCCTCGGCGCTCGCCCGCATGGCGACCCCCCAGTCGGACCAGCGCGACCAGGCGAAGAAGCCGGCGAGCACGACGAGCGCCACGACGAGGGCCGCGACCCGGGTCTGGGGCACGGTGATGCCGAGGACCTCGACCGTCGAGCTCTGCCACGGATCGCCCACCGGCAGGATGTCGATGCCGAGGCGCCGGGTGATCTCGGTCTGCAGCACCACGTCGACGCCGATGGTCATGATCGCGACGGCGACGACCGAGCGCCGCACCACCGGGCGCACGAACGCCCGCTCGATGACCAGCGCCAGGGCCACGGCCACGGCGATGCCGAGCAGCACCGCCACGACGAACGGGCGGCCCGCGGCGCTGAACCGTGCCGTGCAGTACGTGCCCACCATGAGCAGCCCGGCGTGCGCGAAGTTGACGACCTGGGTCGCCTTGAAGACCACCACGAACCCGAGTGCGAGCAGGGCGTACACCGCCCCGAGCGCCACCCCGCTGAACAGCAGCTGCAGGAGCTTCTCCATCATCGCCCTCCGATCGGGGCCTGGTCCTCGTCGCCACTCCCGAGGTACGCCCGGATGACGGCCGGATCGTGCTGCACCTGGAGCGGCGTGCCGTCCGCGATCACGCGGCCGAAGTCGAGGACGGTGACCCGGTCGGCGATCTCCATCACGAGCGCCATGTCGTGCTCGACGAGCAGGACGGGGATCTCCATCGCCGCCCGGATGTCGCGGATGAGCCGGCCCACCTCGTGGGTCTCCTGGGCGCCCATGCCGGCGACCGGCTCGTCGAGCAGCAGGAGCGAGGGCTCGACGCACAGCGCCCGGGCGATGTCGACCTTCTTCTGGTCGCCGTGGGAGAGGTCGCCGGCCGGCACCGGCAGCAGGCGGGCGATGCCGAGGAACTCGGCGATCTCCGCCACCCGGGCCCGGTGACGGCGCTCCTCGCGCCGGGCCGACGGGAGCCGCAGCCCGCCCGCCACGAAGCCCGAGCGGGTCAGGTGGTGGCGGCCGAGCAGCAGGTTCTCCTCGACGCTGGACTGGGGGTACAGCGCCATGTTCTGGAACGCCCGGGCCACGCCCAGGCCCGCGATCTCGCAGGGCCGGCGCCCGACCAGCTCGTGGCCGGCGAACCGCACCGACCCCCGGTCGGGCCGGTACACCCCGGACACGACGTTGAACATCGTCGATTTGCCGGCCCCGTTGGGGCCGATCAGCGCGTGGATCGAGGCCGGCCCGACCCGGAGCGTCGCCCCGTCGAGGGCCGTGACCCCGGCGAAGCGCACGGTCACCCCGTCGATCGCCAGGCCGGTCCCGCCGGCGCCGTTCGTCCCGGTCGCCGCGGTCATCCGGCCCACCGCGCCAGGCGTGGGTGGCCGGCTCGAGCCCCAGCACCCGAGTCGACCGCATCCGGGCCGGCCGCGTCGCCCCCACCCAGGTACAGCTCCCGGATGCGGTCGTCGGCGGCCAGCTCGGCGGCCGTGCCCCGGAGGGACACCTCGCCGACCGTGAGCACGACGGCGTGGGTGGCGACCCGCAACGCCATCGTGGCGTTCTGCTCGACCAGCATGACCGCGGTCCCCTGGGCGTTGATCGTGCGGACGACCCGGCCGATCTGGTCGACGACCTGGGGGGCGAGCCCGAGGGACGGCTCGTCGAGCAGCAGCATCCGGGGCGAGGCCATGAGCGCCCGGCCGATGGCCAGCATCTGCTGCTGGCCCCCGGACAGCAGCCCCGCCCGCTCGTGGCGCCGGTCGTGCAGGACGGGGAACAGCGCGAGCACGCGCGCCCGGGTCTCGGCCTTGGCCGCCCGGTCCCGCCGGCTGAACCCGCCGAGGCGGAGGTTCTCCTCGACCGTCAGACGGGTGAAGATCCGCCGGCCCTCGGGCACCTGCACGACGGCGTCGCGCACGATGTCCGCCGGCGGGCGGCCGTTCAGCCGCTTCCCGTCGAAGGTGATCGAGCCGGCGTCGACCGCGCCCCCGACCCCGCGCAGGCTGCCGGACACCGCCCGCAGCAGCGTCGTCTTCCCCGCGCCGTTGCCGCCGAGAACCGCGACCACCCCTCGCTCCGGCACGTCGACCGACACGCCGCGGAGCGCACGGACCGAACCGCCGTAGCTGACCTCGAGGTCGCTGACCGACAACATGCCGGGCAGGATGCGGAAGTGACTGCGGTCACGGTAGCTGCCGGTGGAGACCTCCCTCCGGAGGGTCTCCGGATGGAGACGGTCGACGGCAGGTGGTCACGCCGGGCGCGATGGCGCACCATGCAGGGCATGGGACCATCGGACCGGGCTTAACATGCGGCGGATGGCCCGACGCCCTAAGGCCTGGGCGCCCGCGGACGCCCTGTTCGAGCTGGACGAGGGGTACGCCCAGGTCCTCAGCCTGCTCGACCGGCGCACGGCGTTCCGTGCCATCCTCGACCGGCTCCCCGGCGAGGTCGGCGTCGACGTCGCCTGGATCGGCGAGCTGGGCTCGACCGGCGACATCGTGCTGGGCCACGCCGTGCGGACCAAGACCGACGCGGTCGACGGGCTCGTCGTGCCGCCCGGGGTCGGGCTCGGCGGCCTCGTGATGCAGACCGGGCGACCCGAGTGGGTGGCCGACTACCCCAACGCGACCGACCTCAGCCGCCAGTTCGGCTCGCAGGCCGAGCGTGAGGGGGTGCGGGGGATGATCGCGGTGCCACTCGTGCACGGCGGCCGCCGGCTGGGGGTGCTCTACGCCGCGGACCGGGCCGAGACGCACTACGGCGACCTCGCCGTCACCGCGCTGGAGGCCGCCGCGGCCCGGGCGGCGAACGCGGCCGTCGTGGCCGAGCGGGCCCGCCACAGCGCGGAGGTGGCGGTGCACGAGGAGCGGCGCCGGCTGGCGCTGCAGCTCCACGACACCGTGGGGGCCATGCTGTTCACGATCGGCGCCGGCGTCCGCAGCCTCGGCGACGACCTCGCCCGGCACCCCGACCTGCGGGCCCGGCTCGAGACCATCGAGCGCCAGGCCGCCGAGGCGGCCGCCGTGTTCCGCGAGTCGCTCGACGCGCTGCACGCGCCGCCCGAGGCGGTCGCGCTCGGCGTCGCGCTGCGGGCCGACTGCCGCAGCTTCGAGGAGCGGACGGGCGTCGCCACCCGGCTGCTGGTGCTCGACGACCTGCCGCCGCTCCACGCGTCTCGCAGCGGCGCCCTGGCCGGCGCGGTACGTGAGGCGCTGCTCAACGTCGAGAAGCACGCCCAGGCGGCATCGGTGCTGGTCAGCGTGTTCATCGGTCGTTACGGGGTCGCGGTCGCCGTCCACGACGACGGTGTGGGGCCACCGCCGCCGGGGGAGGACCGCGGCGGCCTCGGCCTCGCGGCGGCGACCGAGCGCCTCGCCCGCGTCGGGGGCCGCCTGACCATGGGCAGGAACGACGACGGCGGCGTGACCGTCCAGGCGTGGGTGCCCGAGTGAGTGCGGGGGGTGGGCCGACGGGCGAGCGGGGCGACATGGTGAGCGTCCTCGTCGTGGACGACCACCCGATCGTGCTCGACGGCGTCCGCCTCCTGGTGGACAGCACGTCGTGGATCACGCTCGCCGGCTATGCCCGCACCGGCCGGGAGGCGATCACCATCGCCGAGCAGACCCAGCCCGACGTGGTCCTGCTCGACCTGCGCCTCCCCGACATGCTCGGTCCCGAGGTGATCCACGGCATCCGCCGCGGCGCACCCGACGCCCGGGTCGTCCTCTTCACCGCGTACGCCGACCATGCCGCGGTCGAGCCCGCCCTCGCCGCCGGCGCCCGGGCGGTGGTGCTCAAGGACGCCGACCGGGCCGACCTCGTCGGCGTCGTCCGCCGGGTGGCGGCGGGCGAGACGATCCCCGTCGGCGCCGCCGGTGAGGGCACGGGCCCCGGCGGGCCCAACCCGCAGCTGGCCCGCAAGCTGCGGCAGTGGTCGCTCACCCGGCGCGAATACGACATCCTCCGGCGCATCTCGATGGGCGAGACGAACCCCGAGATCGCCGAGGCGCTGGGACTGACCCGCAACACCGTCAAGACCTACGTCCAGAGCGCCCTCAACAAGTTGGGGGCCCGCAACCGCATCGAGGCCCTCAACCGCCTCCACGAGGGCGGGCTGCTCTGATCAGGGCTCGGCCACCGGGCAGGCGGCCACGTCCTCGCCCGCCACGTCGTCGATGCCGCGCGCCCCGACCGGCACCCGCTCGGCCCGCTCGCGCGCCGGCTCCCGCTGGGTGGCCAGCACCGAGCCGAACAGGATCAGCGCGAAGCCCGCGGCGGTGGCCAGCGTGATCCGCTCGTCGAGCACCAGCGCGCCGAGCACCAGGGCGACGGCGGGGTTGACGTAGGTGATCACCGTGGCCCGTGACGGTCCGACCTCGGCGATCAGCTCGAAGAACACCATGAAGGCCACCGCCGTGCAGAGGACCGCGAGGCCCACCACCGACCACACGGCGTCGGCGCTCGGCGCCTCGGCCGGCCACTGGGCGAGGCCGAGCGGCAGGTAGAGGATCGCCGAGATGGCCAGCGACGATGCCACGACCCCGAGCCCCGGCAGGTCCGCGAGGCGGCGGGCCAGGATCAGCGGGCCGAGCGCGTAGCAGATCGACACCAGCCCCACGGCGGCCACGGGCCCGGGGCTGGACGCGCCGACGTCGAACCCCACCAGCAGGGCCACGCCGGCGAACCCGACGAGCAGCCCCAGGACCCGGCGCGACGCCATCGGCTCGTGGCCGGTGACCTTCACGAGGACCGCCCCGACCAGCGGGACGGCCGCGACCAGCAGCCCGGTCAGCGAGCTGGACAGGTGCTGCTCGGCGTACCCGAGCAGGACCCAGGGGGCGCAGATCTCGACGAGCGTGTAGACGACGAGCGGCCGCCAGTGGGGGAGCAGCGGGCGCAGGAGGCCGCGCGCCGCCGCCAGCGGCAGGAGCAGCAGGGTCGCCAGCGACGTGCGGGCGAGCACCAGCGACGCGGGCGGCAGGTCCTCCACGGCGACCTTGATGAGCAGGTACGGGGTGCCCCAGATGACCCCCAGGGCGATGAACAGCGCCCATCCCCGTCGTGACATCGCGTCTCCTCGTCGCCGCTGTGCCGGTCGGCCGGCGCATGATGGCAGGCCACCGTCCGCGGGGCACACGCATTCGCGGAGGGTCCCGATGGCGAGGCGAGGCGATAGCGGTCGGACTCCGGTTCTCGAGGCGATCGCGGTCGGCCCCCGACCCCTATCGCCTCGGGCTCGGAGGAACGACCCCTATGGCCCCGGGTTCGGGGAAGTCACCCGGCGGACTCGAGTGCCGCGGCGGCGGCGTCATGGCCGCCGAACCGGGCCCAGCCGAGCGGGGTCGAGTGGTGCTCGGTGTCCTCGATGGTCGGGTCGGCGCTGAGGGCGAGGAGCGCCCGGACGGCGTCGGCGTCGCCGCGCCACGCCGCCCCGTGGAGCGCGGTGGTCCGCTCCCGGTGGTTCACGTCCCAGCCGAGCTCGACGAGGAACGCGAACGCCCCGGTGCGGCCCAGCTCCGCAGCCCGGCCGACGAGGCCCGGCTCCTTCTCCCGAGCCCGGTCGAGGATCGTCGGGTCGGCCGCCCGTGCTGCCGCCACCGCCGCCCGGTCGGGGGTCAGGCAGTGGCCGAGGAACGCCTCCAGCGGGTCGACCGTCGAGAGGTCGGCGCCGCCGCCCACGAGCAGCTCGACGATCTCCGGGACGCCGGTGCGGACCGCCCCCTGGATCGCGGTGCGGCCGCGGAACGCGGGGTGGAGCCCCCGCCCGTTGGGGTCGGCGCCGCCGGCGAGGAGGACCCGCACCCGCTCGACGCTGCCGTTCTCGACCGCGCCCTGGAGCGCCTCGCCCAGCAGCTCGGCGGGCGTCGGCGCGGCGGGCCCGAGCCGGGCGCGCCACGGGCCGCCGTCGCCCCGCCCGAGCCCGTGGCGCAGCAGCTGCTCGAGGTACCCGGTGTCGTCGGCGGCGGCGCCGCTGATGCCGCGGTTGTAGATGGTCTGGTTGTCGTTCGGGTCCGCACCGGCCGCGAGCAAGAGCTCGGCCAGGGCGAGCTCGTCGGGGTGCCCGCCCTGGCCCTGCTCGCCGCCGCCGTAGGCGCCGGTCAGCGCGGTGAACGGCGAGGTCAGCCCCTCCCACAGGTACCCGGCGCCGGGATCGGCGCCGTGATCGAGCAGGAGGCGGGCGACCGTCAGCGGGTCGCCGGCATCCAGGCGGGAGTACGTGAGGTACAGGAGCGGCGGCCAGCGGAACGGCCCGCCGTCGCGGTCGGCGAGCGCGGGATCGGCGGCGAGGTGCGCGCTCGCGGCGGCGACGTCGCCGGTCGCCGCCGCCGTCCAGATCGAGGCGCCTGCGAGCTCGGGCCGCTCGGCCAGGAGTGCCCGGGCGGCGGCAGGGCGGGAGCCGTCGTCGATGCCGTAGTTGAGGCAGGCCAGCTTCAGGAGCTCGTCCTCCGGCGGGGCGCCGCCGATGGGGACCAAGTGGGGCGAGCGGCTGAGGTCGTTGATCAGCCGGACGTGCGCCCGCAGCTTCGGCCAGCTCGCGAAACCGTGCTGGCGGGCGATCGTCAGCTGGGCGTCGGCCAGCTTGAAGTCGGGTCCGATCACGTCCCCGGCGCGCGGGTGGTGCTCCCGCACGAGCGCCGTGGTGTCGGCGTTTCCCGCTCGCACGAGGTCACGGACGAGCTTGGCGATCCCCTTCAGCTTGTCGATGTCGGGGTTGTCGGGCAGGGGTCGGGTCGGCACGCGGCCTCCTCTCCGAGTGCCCGATGTCCGCACGACCGGGCCGGAGGGAAGCGGTGCTCTGGTCTCCGCGCTTCGCACCAGGTGGGCTGGGCCCTCTCCGCGAACCGGTGGCGTCCTGGATCGCCGGCACGAACCGTAGCCGTTCGCCGTCCCCCGGGGCGGGCGGCCGCAACCCGCCCAGGACCGGAGCGGCTAGCTCTTCTTCGACTTCTTCGGCTTGGCGGGCAGCGAGCCGACGTGGTCGAGTGCCTTGGAGATCCAGGGCTCGGCGTTGGCCGGTGCCGCGTGCCAGGCGGCCGGCAGCGTGACGTAGCCGCCCATCGGGCGCTCTTTCGGTCCGTAGGGCCCGGCCCCCTCCTCGGCGAGCAGCGCCTCGCGGTCGGCGTCGGGCAGCTTGACGCCGACGTCGGCGCCGAACAGGCCCATGAACATGTTGCCGTTCACGAACGCGCCGAGGTTGCCGAACATCGGCTTGACCTCGACGCGGGGATCGTCGGGCACCAGCGAGCGGAAGAGCTCCTTGTCGGCCTCGGTGGGCTTGGGCATCTCCACGATCGACACCTCCAAGGTTGGTCAGCGCAACTGCACGTGGTTCACGAGCCAGCGGTGCAGCGGCGCCAGTGCGCTCCAGTGGCCGCCGAGCGCGGGCAACAGCCGCTCGGCGTCGAGGGCGAGGTCGTCGGGTTCGTCGTGGTGGACGAACAGGGCGCTATGACGCAGGAACCGGGCCGCGGGCCCCTCGGCGTCGACTGGGTAGCCGGCCGGCACCCGCTTGTAGGTCTGGCCGTCGACCGGGTAACCCGCCTTCTCGATGCCCTCGACCGCGTCGGCCAGATCGGCCCGCGCAGCGTCGTCGATGACGGCAGCCCGGAACCGGCCGAGCGCCGCCTTGTCGAAGCTGTGGCTGCCGGCGCCCACGCCGACGAGGTCGGGCGAGATCCGCACGAACAGCCCGGAGACCGCGGTCTTGCGCTCGCCTTCCCAGAACCAGAAGTCGAGGTGGTCCTTGTACGGGCGCTTGTCGGCGCTGAACCGGGTGTCGCGGTTGATGCGGAAGATCGACCCCAGCACCCGGGGTTCGGCTCGGATGCCAGGCACGATGCCGGCCAGCACCGGCGCGACGGCCTCGACGAACGCCTTGGCGGCCTCGACGTACGCGCTCTGGTACCGGGGGCGGTTGGCCTCGAACCACGCCTTGGTGTTGTCGCGGCGGAGCTCCTCGAGGAAGGCGAGCGTGTCGGGCGGGAACGCGAACGATGGGGCCACCAGCGCCGGATCTGGCCCCGGGTCGCCTCCGCCGGCCAGCACCGCGAGCCGGCTGACGTAGTGGTCCCAGCCCTGGCTATGGGAAGCGAGAGCGTCCGGGGGCAGGCCGGCATGTCGGAGCCGTACCAAGGTGCCGCCCCGGTCGGCCTCGAAGGTCACCTCGACCGTGCTGGAGCCGGGTGGAACCGCGACGGCCTCGTTCTCCCAGCCCCAGGTCAGGACGATCCGTTCGCAGGGGTCGATGAGGACGAACTCGCCGGCGGCGTAGCCGTCGCCTCGCACGTTCATGCGGAAGGTCCCGCCCGGGCGGGGGTCGATCTCGGCCGTGACTCCCTGCCACGACAGCCATCGCCCGGGATCGGAGAAGAACGAGAAGACCGTCTCTTGGGTGGCGTCGATCCACCGCTCGATCGTGACGGCATCGTCGCCGCCGGTTCCAGCGTCGTCGTCACGGGTCACGTCGGACCTCCTGGTCCGCAGCGTGCTCGGCGTCTTCGGCCTGTTCGGCGAGGGTTGCCAGGGCATCCAGCTGATCCGCCCACAGCGACTCGAGATAGGCACCGAGCGGACCGAGGGCCTGGCGGTCGGCCCGGTACCAGCGGCGGGTGCCTTCGTGGCGGACGGCGATGAGGCCGGCCTCCCGAAGGACCGCCAGGTGCTGGGACACCGCCCCGAACGTCACGTCGAATTGGCCGGCGATGTCGCCCGCGGTGCGTTCATGGTCCCAGCACAGCCGCAGGATCTCGCGCCGCCGCGGCTCGGCTACCGCTCGCACCGCGTCCATCTCTAAACTTTAGCTATGCCTGAAACAGGGCTGAAAGAGGATCAAAGGCGCCCCTTGAGTCGCGGTGCTGACATGTGGGCGCGTCGGGTGCATGATGGGTGCGTGAAGCTGGGCGGAGGTGGGCCCGAAGATCGACGCATTCAGGCGCAGGTCGGCACGGCCGTCGCCGGTGGGTTCGTGTTGCTCGTGTTGCTCGCCGTCGGCCTGACACGGATGATCGACGGCCGCGCCGCCAGCGCGCCGCCGGCGCCACCGACGTACCGGGCGGCGTCGGCCCAGACGCCCCCGGCGAGGATCCCGCCGACGGTGCGCATCATCGACACCGAGACCGGCGAGGAGGTGCTGGTCCCCCTGCCGCCCGGCTCGACGGTGATCGCCCGTGAGGTGGCCTCCATCGGGAGCACCGGGACCACACGGCCGGGTGGCACGGCGACGAGCGGGCCGGGGACCGGGACGACCGGCACCACATCCCACGGAACGTCCACGACCGGAAACCCGACCCCCAGCGCCAGCCCGCCCACGACTCAGGACACCACCACCACTACCACCACCGAAGCCACGACCACGACCGAGATCCGCACCACCACGATCCCGTCGACCACCACGACGACGGACCCCGTGCCTCCGCCCCCCTAAGGCGCCGCGGCTGTTGGGGAAGTCGGTCGGGAGGGGTCAGAGTTTCGTGGGTGCTGCCCGACGAACCGGCCCACAGTCGTCATCGGCGACAGACCCGGCGGCTCCTCAAGCCGCATGTAAGCAACTCACTCGCACGTCTTCGATTCGAGCACCACGGTGCCCCGGGGTGGACCGGCCCATGATCCTGACCAGTAGTTGTTGCCGGTATGTCGCCAAACGAGCTGCAACGACGACGCTGAGCCGCTCGGCAAGCTGCTGGTGCCCGCCCCGGCCGAGCTGCTGGTCGCCCGGCCCGTGTCCACGACGGTCAACAGCACGCGCAACGACGGGTCCGGCCTGTTGCGACGACCCCTTGAACCTGCGCTCTACACTTCCATCTCGCCCGGCACGCAGGCGGCAATCGCTGGGCTGCCAGCCAACCCCGGTACCCTGCCTCACCCCGGAACGGCCATGAACAGTCGATCTCGCGCTCGCACAGCTCCCTATGCCTGCGTCGTCGGCGACATCAGCCTGGTGCGCGCATTGGGGATCCGGAAGCTGCCCGTGGCCGTGGCGACCAGCGATGGCGACGCGAAGTGCCTCCGATCCCGGTATTGCCGGATCGTGGTGAAGACGCCGAGCTGGTTCCGTGAACCAGAAGCTGCGGTGACGGCGATCATCGAGTGGGCCAGGCAGCAAGCCTCGCTTCCCGTGCTCTTCTATCAGGGCGATCACGACCTGGTGGCTATCTCCCGCGCCCGGGAGAGACTGGCTCCTCATTTTCGCTTCGTGCTGCCCAGCGCCGAGCTGGTGGAGGATCTCACCGACAAGGTGCGGTTCTTCGCGCTGGCCAGGAGGCACGATCTGCTCGTTCCGGATACCTTGGCCGTCCCCCTCGGCGCCGGCGCATCGAAGGCCCTGCAACAGTGGGACCGCTTCCCCTGTGTGTGCAAGCCCGCGAGGCGCGCCGAGAACTGGTACGAGTTCATCGGCAGGTATCAGAAAGCCCTGCACATCGAGACGCGAGGCGAGCTCGAAGGCCTTTTGCCGAAGATCGAGGCCTCGAATGCGCGCTTCCTGATCCAAGCATCCGTGGAGGGCGGCGAGGAGAACATTCTCAGCTACCACGCCTACGTGCGCCCGAGCGGCGAGATCGTCGCCGAGTTCACGGGGCGCAAGATCCGCACCGCGCCGAAGGTCTACGGCAGGTCCACCTATGTCGAGATCACGGACGACCGGGAAGTCCGAGACCTCGGAAGAGCGACGGTCGCGAACCTCGGTTTCTCGGGGGTCCTCAAGATCGACTTCAAGCGGGACAGACGTGACAACCGGCTGTACATGCTCGAGATCAATCCCCGGTTCAACCTCTGGCACCATCCAGCGACCGTGGCCGGCGTCGGCATCCCGGAGGCAGTGTTCTGGGACTGTGTCGAACCGGAAACGGTCGAGCCGATGAAGTCCGCGAAGAAGGGGGTCCGCTGGATGGCTCCGATGTCCGATGCCAGGGCATTTGGTGAGTACCACGCGTCCGGGCAACTCTCGCGAGCCCGATGGGTGTTCGAGATGTTGACGGTCGACGTCAACGAAGGCTTCCAGATCAGCGATCCCATGCCGATGATTGCGGACGTGACCCGACTGCTCACGAGGATGTTCCCCAAGGACCGTCGGATGGTGGTTGACCTCCCGTGAGACTCGCACTGATCGCGGACGTCCACGGTAACCTCGAGGCGCTGGAAGCCGTGATCGCAGACATCGACGAGCGCAGCCCGGACGCGAGGATCGTGTGCGCTGGAGATGTCGTGGGCTACGGTCCCGATCCGGAGGCGTGCATCGACCGACTGCGGTCGATTGGTGTGCCGTGCGTCATGGGCAACCACGACGAGATGGTCCTCGGTCGACGGGATTTCTCCCGATGTGTCCATTCCGGGATCACCGCGGCGCTGTGGACGAGGCAGAACCTGTCTCCCGGGGCGAGGGCATTCCTTGACTCGCTGCCTCCATGGCTGGAGGCGACTCCCCATGTCGTTGTCTGTCACGGCAATCTCGACAATGCCGATACCTACGTCAGCGATACGGTCAGGGCCGAAAGCGCGCTGCGACAGCTGGAGGAGCGCTGGCCGCGTGCCATGATGCTTGTGTGTGGGCACACCCATCACGCCGCGGTCTATTCCCGCGAACGGGGCTTCTCGCTGGTTCGTTCAACGACCGAGCTGCCGTTGACCCCGGGCATAGCCCATGTCGTGAACCCAGGAGCCGTCGGGCAGTCGCGCGACGGAAAACCGCTGGCTCGCTACGCCGTGTTCGACGCAGAGCGTCAGACGATTGCGTACCGGGAGTTGCCCTATGATCACCAAGCGACCATTCACAAAATGCGCTGCGCCGGACTGGTTCCCAAAGTCATACAGCTGAGACCACGGGGGATCCGGCGATACGTGGAGTCATTCAAGCGGCGATGGTCGCGCTATTGGGCAGAAAGAGAAGGCCGGGCTCGCGGCGGTCGGTCAGCGCCGGCAGCCCAGAGTGCAGAACCCGGTGACGCGGTACGGACGGCGGCCCCCAAGGCCCGCCGGGACTCGTAGGTCGACCGAGCCGTCGTCCTTCTCGCCGGCGTGGTGCGGTCCTGGCCATGAGGACCACCACCACGGCAACCGCCGCCACGAGCCCCACGACCTCGACGACCGCCCGGGAGTACCTCGCATCAGCGTCGACAAGAGCGGCCGCGAGCGGTCGCCCGAGGAGCAGCACGCCGATAACGAGCAGGCCGCCGCCGAGCACGGCTGGGCCCTGGGCGACCCCTACCGCGACGTCAGGAGCGCCTCCCGATACTGCGGCGCGCTTGACGGAACCTAGCGCTGATTCCCTTCCGGCGCCCCACCTCAATCGAGACGAGCCCGATGACGTTGACTCGGGCCTCACGAAGGGATTCGATCGAGTTCTTGACGTCCACAGTACGCGAGACGGACGGATCGTACGTGAGGATTGTGGCGTCGACCACTCCGGCCGCCGGCCGCGGATCTCGACCACCGTGAACTGCAGGTATATCGAAGACCACGAGGTCATATAGTACCCGGATGTCTTTCACCAGATCATGGAACGCTCCAGAGCGGAGGTCGTGCTCGAAGCGATCCCCGGAGACCTCGGCATAATCCAACCGCGGAGTTCCGGTTTGGACGGTCCCGGCCGCGATCCCCGGCTGGGCGTCGATCATGCCGGGCGCGTCGGCCGAGGGCTCCATGGCCTCGCCGAGTTGGATGTTCGGTCGCTGCAGGCCAAGTCGGCCGGCAACTGAAGGATCGAGCGTGTCAGCGTCCACGATCAACACGTCCAGACCGCGAGATGCCTCGAGCTGCGCGAGCCTGACCGCAGCAGTGGTCCGTCCTGACGTCGGTCGTTCGGAGGTGATCGCTAAGGTCCGAGGAGCTTCCTCAGGGCTGTTCAGCCAGATGGAGTTGGAGACGCCTCGATAGGGTTCGAAGTCGTCGCCGTCCGCATGAGATCCGCCGTTTACCACAGGTCTCCGACCCTCTCGATGACGGATCTCACCGAGCAACGGGACATCGAGTTCTCGTGCCAGGGCAACGCCGTCACGCGCCTTGCGATCGAACAGGTCCCGGCTGACGGCCGCGCCGACTCCCACGACCAGTCCCGCGACCAAGGCCAGAATCATGTTACGTGACACGTTGGGGGCGCTTGGCGCCGACGGTATCGCCGCGTCGTTGATGATACGGGCGAGGGCGTTGGGTTCGTCCAGCTCTGTCTCGAGCTGGATCGATGTCGCCAGCTCTTGGCGCGTGTCCTCGATAGCACCGGTGAGGACCTGCGAGCGCGTTAGGAATTCCTGTTCGGCGACAGCAAGCGCAGCGCTCTGCTGCTCATCGTTTGCGTCCCCGAGTTCCTGACGCGATCCGGCGATCTTGTCCTGGGCCCCAACTAGCTCTTGCTCGAGCGCGTCGAGACGCGCGGTGGCCCGTTCTCGGCTCCTTGCGTTGGCCTCGACGTCGTGGTCATGACGTTCGGAGATGTAGGTCTCCGCATAGCGAGTTGCGATGCCGGCGGCCTTAGCGGCGTCCGGACCCCGTGCAGTGAAGGCGAGGAGATCGCTGTCCAAATCGTCCTGTCCAGCATTCGTCACTACGAGCTCGTAGTCGACGTCGAAACCCGGTTCCACCGGAGCGACCGATTCGCGAAACTCGTCGCTAGAGAGATACTGCAGCTCGCTCACCGGGTTTCGGCCGAAGCGCTCAGCCATTGCTGGACTGGCCGAGAAGAGAGATCTTGACGAATCGGTGAGGATGAGGACCTCGGTCTTGGCCTCATAGACCCTTTCGCGCGTAATGCTGAACAGCGCTCCGAGCGCTAGGCTCGCTACCGGCACCGTGACCAGCCAACGCCAACGACGGCGGGCGATGCCGAGATAATCGTCGAGATGGAGGTCGTCGCCGTCGGTCACGTCATCTACTCCGTCGGAGGACCGACGGTACCACCGCGTACGGCCGATTCACTCTTCATGTCGACATGGACCAGTTCGCCGGGCCGGGACGGTTCGTAGCGGCGGATCGGCGCCGCGGTGGGGCGGTCCATGTGGGAGAGCCGGTTGAGGTCGTGGCGGACCAAGACCCGGTAGATCGTCGAGGCCGGCAGGTCGAGATGGATCGCCAAACGGTCCGGGCCGACCTTCTCAACCCGGCGATGCCAGCAGATCTTGGCCTCGACCCGCTCGGCGACCCCGCCGGGGCGAGCGCCGCGGGCGACTGGAGCGGTCACAGACACCGTGCGTGCCCAGCTCGAGGTAACGATGCCACCACTTCGACGCGCACGGCGCGAGATCCCCACCGCTGCGGCCACATGCGCAATCGGGGTGCCGGCCTCGATCCGGCGACACAACAGCAGTCGTCCCTGCGGGGTCAGCGGGTCGTTACGGTGGCTCACGAGGACCTCTGGGAGGTGCTGGCTTGGACACCTGCACACCTACAACCGGAGGTCTTCGCGTTGGTGGACCCCTACCGCGTCACCAACCTCTATGAGAGGAACAGCTAGGTGTAGAGTCGGTGACGACAACATCGATCTCTCCTCGGACAGGCGGCAACGCCGTACTGGTTGTGGCGTGTTCAGCCACCTTGCGCCACGGTGCAATGCCCACGACACTACCCGATCCAACCGCCAGACTTCTGCTGTGCGGACAGTTCGACCGACCCTAACGGGTCTTCTCCTCGCGGTACTCGGACTGACAGCCTGCGGATCGGGCCGAGCCGAGCCGGAAGAGGGCACCGCCGGCCATGTCGGGGTCGATCACGCTGATCCGTCGACCGTCGGGTCGGACAGCCCAGGCGCCGGCGCGACGACTCTCGGTGAAAGCGACGACGAGGGCCGCATGGGTGTTCTGGTCAACGCCAAGTCCGAATTCGATCAATGGACCGCAGGGCGCTATTGGTCCTGGATGAACAAGACCTACGACAGCATGGTGGTGTGGGAGCCCTACTGGGACTCGCGTCTCGACGATTTCAACCGCGTGTTTGTTTCGCGGAATGCCTATTCCATCAAGGTCAACACCTCGCAGGACACCAGGTCCATCAAGCACCCCGAGTGGATCCTGAGAGACGCAGACGGTGACCCCGTCTACATACCGTTCGGCTGCACGAACCGCTGTCCACAATACGCCGCTGATGTCGGCAACCCGGAATTCCGGCAGGCGATGCTCGACGACATCGCCACGCTCGTGCGACGCGGATATCCGGGCTTGATGCTGGACGACGTGAACCTCGACTGGCGTTTCAGCGACCAAAAGGGAGACGACATCGCGCCGATCGACCCGCGAACCGGTGCCGGTCTAACCCTCGAGGACTGGCAGCGCTACATGGCAGAGTTCGTCGAGATGATCAGATCAGCATTTCCTGATCTGAAGATCATGCACAACGTCATCTGGTACGCCGAGCCTCCTCAGAACGACAACCCTTACCTGTCGCGGCAGATTGCCGCCGCTGACTACTTGATGCTTGAGCGCGGTGCCACAGATCCGGGACTCGTCAAGGGCACGAGCAGATTTGGAATGCGGACGTTCCTCGATTACATCGACAGCGTGCATGCGCTCGGAGCCAACGTGCTGCTGCTGGACGAAACGGCCTCCACGATCAAGGAACAGTGGTTCAATCTCGCTGCAGGCCTGCTCGCGAGTAACGGCCACGATCTCGTCAGCACCGAGGACTGGGACCTCATCAGCCCCCCTGGCTTCTGGAGCGGCTTCACCACGAACCTGGGGCGTGCGCTGGGCCCCCGCTACGTTGACGAGAACCTCATTCGCCGCGACTTCACCGAGGGCATCGTTCTCCTGAACGAACCCGGCGGGGACCGGGTCACGATCCGGCTCGATGCGCCGATGCGGACGCCATCGGGACAGCGCGTCACCTCGGTCACGCTCGGCGACCGTGAAGCGATCGTGCTCACACATCCTGACGCGACATCGGCACCGACGACCACAGCGGCAACCAGGACTGGGACCCGGGGGGGCGGGCCCCACCGGCACCCCTGCCGTTCCGGTTGATAGAGCGAGACCCATGCTAAAGTCACCCGCCACTATGCGCGGCGAGGAAAACCCCTATCTACTGTTGACCCCGGGGCCACTCTCGACCACGCGGACCGTTCGATCCGCGACGTTGCGCGAGCTGTCGACGTGGGATCCTGACTACATCGCGATCTGCGAGTCGATCCGCTCCCGGTTGGTCGACATCGCAGTGTCGGATCACCGGTGTCGGCCGGACTACACCTCGGTGCTGATGCAGGGGAGCGGCACGTTTGCCATCGAGTCCACCCTCGGCTCCGTGATCCCGTCCGATGGAAGGATTCTGATCGCGGCAAATGGCGCTTACGGTGTACGGATGGCGGCGATCGCGGAGCGGCTGGGGATCTCTTGCGTGGTGCTGAGTCACCCCGAGACCGAGCGCATCGATCCCGACCGGATCGACGCAGCGCTCACCGTTGACCCGTCCATCAGCCACGTCGGGTACGTCCACTGCGAGACGACGACGGGCATCGTGAACGATGCCGCGTCGATCGGCGAGCTCGTCGCGGCCCACGGGAAGTGCCTCGTCGTCGACGCCATGTCGTCGTTCGGGGGCATCCCCTTCGACATGGTCACATTCGGTGCCCACTACGCCGTGTCGTCGGCCAACAAGTGCCTCCAGGGTGTGCCCGGTTTCGCGTTCGTCATCGCCCACCGGGCGACGTTGGAGAAGACCGAGGGCTGCGCCCGCTCCTTGAGCCTTGATCTCGGCGATCAGTGGCGTGGCCTCGAGGAAGGCCACGGCAAGTGGCGCTTCACCTCGCCGACTCATGCGGTTCTGGGATTCGACCAGGCGCTCGAAGAACTCGCCGTGGAGACATTGGCAGGTCGTCACCAGCGGTACTGTGAGAACCAGCAGGCGATCGTCAGAGGTATGGAGCGGCTCGGCTTCCGAACCCTGCTCCCAGCGGAGCTGCAGTCACCGATCATCACCTCGTTTCACTATCCCGGGGACGAGAGATTCTCCTTCCAGATGTTCTTCGATCTTCTCAAGGACCGCGGTTTCATGATCTACCCAGGGAAGGTCTCCGAGCTCTCGACGTTCCGCATCGGTTCGATCGGCAACATCTTCCCGTCCGACATCGATCGCCTCATGACCGAGATCGCAGCCGTGCGGGAAGAAATGGGCTTCAGGACGTGAGGAGCACGGTCGCATGGGCGGGCTGACGGCTGTCGTCCTCGCTGCGGGGATCGGGCGGCGGCTCGGACGGCCGTCGGTGCCGAAGTCGCTCCTTCCGCTGTCCCACCAGGAGGGTGGGCCGACCTTTCTGGGGCGGCACGTCGGCATCCTTCGGAACTGCGGCGTCGACGAGGTGCTGGTCGTGCTGAGTGAGGGGAATGTCGACAGCGCTCAGCATCTGGAGGGCGTCGAGCTCGTCGTCAACACGTTCGACACGTCGACGACCGGATCGACGTTGAGCCTGCTCTGCGGCCTTCGCGCCGCAGCTTGTCACGATGGTGGACTGCTGATCACCGACGCCGACATCGTCTACGAGCGCACGCTGCTGGAGTCGGTGATCGGGTCGTGTGGCCGGAGCTGCCTGTTCCTCGCTCCTCAGGTCTCGGGCGACGACGAGGAAGTGAGGGTCTACGGGCACGGACACGAGCACCCCGTCCTGATCGGTAAAGGGTTGTCTCCTCTACTGACGGCTGGTCTCGACCTTCTCGGAGAGAGCCTCGGCATCATCCACGTGGCCGCCGAGGACCGGGAGTTCGTCCAGGGAATCGCGCGATGGCTCACCGGATGGCCCGACGAGAGCCCTGCCTACGGATTCGCCAAGTCGCAGTCGGAGCACGAGGAACTGTGGCAGTACTGCCTGACATTGCGGCGCATGGTCTCCGCTCAGGTCCCTGCGGGTCTCGCGTACGCCGAGTGCGACACGGCCGACGACTATGCCTACATCCGGAACGAGCTGTTCCCAGCCATCGTCGCCAAGGAAGGACGTCGGTAAGCCCGTGGCCGGCGACGACGGGACTGGCACGCAATGACCGGTAGATGGAGGGATCGGCTCACCCGCGCCGGTACATTGCTCGGAACCGCTGTGGCCCGACCTGCGCAGTTCGCGCTGTACCTTCTGTCCGGCCTTGTCCCGCGCCGGAACTCTTTGTGGGTGTTCGGCTCGTGGGGGGGCCATCGGTTTGCCGACAACGCTGCTGCCTTCTTCCAGTACTGCTACCGGGTCGACGTCGACGCAGTCGACCTGGTCTGGATCTCAAGGCGGCGGGACATCGTGGACGACCTACGGCGTCAGGGATACGCGGCGAACTGGGTCTGGTCGGTGCGTGGGATGCTTCGGTGCTTGCGCGCCGGCGTCTTCGTCTTCGATTGCTTCTCGAAGGACATCAACTTCTGGCTGTCGCGCAACGCCATCACGGTGAACCTCTGGAGCGGCGTTCCGCTCAAGGCGTTCGAGCGGGACATCGACAATCCGGCCAGCAGGTATCACCGGTTGTTCCACGGTGTCCCGCCGGTGAGACTCGCGTACGGCGCGATGATGCCCTGGCACCTTGTCCGTCCCAATCTGATCATCGCGACATCTGAGGAGACGGCAGCCATCACGCGGCGGGCGTTCGACGTTCCGGAGGCCGCGGTCGTGGTCACTGGTTTCCCGCGCAACGACCTGCTCCTGTCGGCTGAGGGTCACCGTCATGCACGGTCGAAGTGTCCACCGGAGGTGCTCGCGGCTGCGGATGCGGGCACGGCTGTGTTCTTCTACCTGCCGACGTTCCGCGACAGCGCGAAGCCGTACCTCAACATCGATTGGGACCGTCTCGAAGCACTGATGGAGGAGGTGGACGGCGTCTTCTTGATCAAGTTCCACCCGATGGATGTGACGAGCTTCGATCATCGGTCGCCGAGAGTCGTCCTGCTGCCGCAGGAGCTCGACGTCTATCACGTGCTGCCGTTCACCAGCGCACTGATCAGCGACTACTCGTCGGTGATCTTCGACTACATGTTGATGGAACGGCCGATCATCTACTACATGCCTGACCTCGCCGAGTTCCGCGCGAGCAGCCGCAAGCTGGTCTTCGACCCGGAGGACATCGCAGTCGGGCCCTGTCTCTCGACCCCGGTGGATCTGTTCGGAGCGCTCACCGAGATCGCCACCGACCGGGCGATGTCTCACGACGGTGCGCGGCGGGACACGGCGATGGCCAGGCTGCACGCATTCGATGACGACCAGTCCGGCGCGCGCGTACTCAAGGCGATTCGCTCGGTCGTCGGGGCCTGAGCCGGGGTCAGCCCGCCGCCGCGGGAAGGCGTGTGGCGCGCTCCCGGAGGATCTCGACGATGCGCTCCCCGATCATCCGCTGGGAATCGACTGTGCCGGCACCGATGTGGGGAGTGAGCACGACGTCGGGACGTCTTGCGAGGGGGGAGACCGCGCCTTCGCCCTCGCGTTCGTGGACGTCGAGCGCCGCACCTGCCAGATGACCGGAGTCGAGCGCCTCGGCCAGCGCTTCCTCATCGACGACCCCGCCGCGAGCCACGTTGACGATGAACGCACCCGGCTTCATCGCTGCGATGGCCTCGGCGTCGATGAGATGGCGGGTCGACGGCTTCAGCGGGACGCTCAGTGTGAGGAAGTCGGAGCGGGCGAGGACCTCGGCGTCGCTGACGAGCTCGATACCACGCGCGGCAAGCTCGCGAGCTCGCGTGTCCGTCGGGTGTTCCACACAGCCGAGCACCTTCATTCCCCAGGCTCTGCCCAGTTGAGCGATCTGACCGCCGATGTTGCCGGCCC
This sequence comes from Actinomycetota bacterium, assembly GCA_046730015.1. Lineage (GTDB taxonomy): Bacteria > Actinomycetota > Acidimicrobiia > Acidimicrobiales > VFJN01 > ZC4RG19. The sequence goes on along the minus strand of JBKPHT010000012.1, from coordinate 15,452 downwards.
CATAGACTCCGAGTGTCTTGTCGGCCAGGAGACGCCCGACGATGTCGTGTTTCGCCCAGCGTCCCTGGCGTAGCAGCGAATCTGCCTCGAGAACACGCCGCGCCAGGTTCAACATCAGCGCAAAGGCGAGCTCGGCCACGGCTCGAGCCCCCGGTTGTGGGATACGGACGAGCTCGATGCCGTTCTGGTCGGCATGAGCCAGATCGATGTTGTCGAGGCCCGAGCCTCCACGGATCAGGAGCTCGAGGTGCTGGGCCTTGCCCAGGACCTCGGCGGTGATCTGCACACCGCTGCGGAAGATGAGGACCTCCCGGTCGCCGACCAGCTCCAAGAGCTCGTCGGCCGACGGGTCGATCTGCTGAACGACATCGTGGTCGTGGCGGAGCTGCTCCATCGCGTCTGGGAACAACTTGGTGACCACGAGGATCTTCATCCGGCGGCGGGGTGGTTGCCCGCCCAGTGACACCTCGTTGTCGGAGGAGTGGCGAGTCGCGTAGTCGTGGAGGTGGCGACGGAACCGGGCCGCCACCTCAGGGGGCGTCATCGCCGGACGCGGCAGCTTCTGTGTGACACCCGGATGAATCGGTACGTGGATGAACAGGGGTCCGTCGAGGCGTTCGCGCAACAGGTCGCTCAGGCGTTCAGGGCTCGTGGCCCGTTGGACATGTCGGTAGCCACACGCTGCGGCCACGCCGGCGAGATCGGTCGTGGCCGTCGACGTGGGCTGTCCGCCCGTCGACTCATGTTGACCGTTGTCGAGCACGATGTGCACCACGTTGGCCGGCCGCTCGGCAGCAAGCGTGGTGAGGGCGCCTAGCCGCATGATCGCGGCACCGTCGCCGTCGACGGCGATGACACGGTTCTGCGGTCGGGTGATGGCGACACCGAGCGCCAGGCTCGACGCACAACCCATCGACCCCACCATGTAGAACTGGTTCGCCGCATCGCCGTGGGCGTAGAGCTCCCGTCCCGTGTAGCCGGTGGTGGCGATCACGACGTCGCTCGGGTCGAGCGAGGCCTGCAGTGCGTCCAACATCGCCCCCCGGGAGGTCTCGGGTGGTGAGGATATGGGCACTGTGGACTCTGGGTGGATGCCCACCGGTGGCTGTTGTGGCTCCTTCCACGGCTCGACGGATCCCTTGGCCATGATGAGCGCATATGGCAAGGAGTGTTCCCGCATCCAGGTGGTCGCGCGGTCGAGCGCGGGGGCCACTTGGGCGGAATCGGTGGGGAAGTCCTCCGATGGGATCCCCAGCAACTCGAGCATGTCACGGGTGATGCGCCCCATCAGCTCATGCTGGGGCTCGTCCGTGTCAGGTCCCGGCCTGCCGCGGTGCGTGACGATGAGGAGGACCGGGATCCTGAACGTCGCTGTCAGCGATGACAGCGGGCTGACCGCATTCCCGAGACCTGAATTCTGGAACATGCAGATCGCTGGCACTCCACCGAGGTCACTGCCTGCGGCGATGGCAACCGCGTCCCCTTCCTGGGCCGCTGCGACGTATCGCAGTGAATCGTCGTCGATCACGTAATTGATGAACGGCTTGAGAAAGGAACACGGGACGCCGGCGTAGATGGAGAAGCCGCGCACGCGAGCCTGCTCGACGAAGTCGGACGCACGAATCATTTGATGTCACCCCGGTCCGTCGAAGCTGCCGGCAGAACCGAGATCGGTGAGTCTGTCGACATCGAGCCAATGACCTGTCGTGTAGAACACCTCGACAGCACGATGTGACGACGCCAGGCTTTGGAGGAGATCCAGCAAAGCCGCCTGCCGCCCGTCGGGGGCGGAGAGGAGCTCCGCGGTGAGCTCTCGTACGAGGGGCCGGGCGTCCGCGCCGATCTTCAGAAATCCCATCCATTCGCCATGGACCTCCTCCTCCGGGAGCTCTGTGGAGATCCGCTCCAGGTTGATCCGCTTGTAGAAGGCGTCACGCGAGTGGGGCGCCGAGCACCGCACGAGGTCAGCGGCTCGGTCACGGTTGGCGCTCACGCGCCAGTCCGTGTCCACTGCGATCGCGAGGTCCGCTTCGAGGTCAAGCAACGCCTGCGGCACGAATTTGCTGAACAGCACGTCGCCGTAGCACACGACCAACGTCGCGTCGGCTGACTCGGCGGGCAGGGCGTCGAGGGCGACCTGCAGCGACGCGAGCTCGCCACTTTGCTCGAAGTCGTCGTTGTCCACGTAGTGGAGGTTGGGGATGTCGAAGGCATCCTTGCGGAAGCCGCGCACCAGCGTGATGTTCTTCACGCCGATCGCATTGAAGGCATCGACGATGTGCTGCGCCAGGGGGCGTCCGTTGACCTCGACCATCGCCTTCGGACGGTCGCTGGTCAGCTCACCGAGCTCTTCTCCCCGTGACGCGGCGAGGACGACGGTCCGGACGCCGGCGTTCCGGTTCGGGAGATAGCGCTTCTCGGCCTCGGCCAGCTCGGGTGCACCCTGGAGGCGGAAGATCTCTGCGACGGGCACGACCTGGTCCTCGACCGAGAACAGGTTCTCCTCGGCCTTGATCGACGCTGCGGTCTGCTGCATCGCCCCGATCGCGGCCCGCAGGAGATGGTTGGCCCAGATGACCACCGAGATCCCGGCAGTCCTGTAGACATCGGAAGGGGTCGAATAATAGCGAGTCGGCACGATGATCACTGGACACTCGCGGTGCCACTCGCTCGTGAAGGCGAGGACCTCATCGGGAGTTGACTTGGCGCTGTGCATGAGGATGGCGTCGGCACCCGCGTCGGCGTAGGCATGCGCCCGCGTCAGGGCTTCGCCGAGTCCCCACCCTGCGATGAACGCCTCGACCCGGGCCACGATGGCGAAGTCGGGGTCCGACTGGGCGTCCTTGCCAGCCTTGATCTTGCCGCAGAACTCGTCGATGTCTGCGAGGGGTTGCGTCTCGCCGGCGATGAAGCTGTTCGTCTTCGGAAAGAGCTTGTCCTCGATGCAAACGGCGGCGACGTCCCGCTGCTCGAGCTTGCGGACTAGACGCCGCATCGAGTTGAAGTTCCCGTAGCCGGTGTCGCCGTCGAGAAGGATCGGGATGCTCGTTGCGTCCGTCATGAACTCGAGCACGTCGAGGACCTGCGTCCAGCTCGCCTCGTTCGAATCCCGGACGGCCAGTTGTCCCGAGATGCAGAGCCCGCTGGCCCAGAGCCCCTTGAACCCGGCCTCCTCACCGATCTTGGCGCTCATACCGTTGTGCGCCTCGAGGAGGAACTCAAGTTCCCCCGAGTGCAACAGCTGTCGGAACTGCTCGGTCTTGCTCACGTTGGATTCCTCCCGGTCTCGCTGCGTGCCGCTCGTTCGCACTCAACCCGGTGACGAGGAAACGGTGTGTCCGGCGACCGTGACCGTCGGTCAGGCCGCCCGCCTTCCGCTCACCGACCCGCTGGTCCTACCGATCAGTCAGTCGCGCAGGGTAGCTCTCGTGGAGGCCCAGCGCCCGCGCCGGGGGAAGTCAATTCGGGGACTCGCAGGATCGATCCCAGCCTGTCCGTCGGATGACCACCGCTGGACCGCGTGCCCCAGAGGTCGTCCTCCAGACAACGTGCCATAGGGGACACCCGCGGGAGCGAGCCCACCTACAGTGTTCCGCCATGCCAAGGCCCTCCTCACGGATCCTTCCTCCGGCTGTTGTAATCGGTCTCGACAGTCTCCAGGGGATCCAGGCCGCACGGATTCTGGACGGACACGGGATCCCCGTAGTCGCCATCGCCGAGGACCGCTCCCACCCGAACTGCCGGACCAACGTCTGTCGCGATCTGCGGATCACCCCGACGGGGACGCCCGAGCTCATCGACACGTTGCTGGAGCTAGGGGCCGAGCTGGATGAACGGGCGGCTCTGTTCCCGTGTCAGGACAGGAGCGTCCGCGTGGTCTCCCGCCATCGGGAGCAGCGGGAGCCCTTCTTCGAGTACGCGCTCCCGCCTCCCGAGGTCGTCGAGACCTTTCTCGACAAGATCCGCTTCCTCGAGCACGCCGAGGCTCACGGAGTGCCGGTTCCGCCGGCCATCGTGATCCGCTCCTGGAGCGATGCGGAGCGCGCCGCCCGAGAGCTGACGTTTCCCTGTCTGCTGAAGCCCTCGTACCGGGACATGGCCTGGGACAGCCATACGAAGTGCAAGGTGTTCATGCTCGCCAGCGGAGAAGAGCTCCTGCAGGCGTACGAGACCTGCCGGGAGTGGTCTGCGGCGTTCATCGCCCAGCAGTGGATACGCGGGGATGACACCAACCTGTACTCCTGCAACTGCTACTTCGACCGTAACGGTGAACCCCTGGCGACGTTCGTCGCACGAAAGCTCCGTCAGTGGCCGGTCGACGCCGGCTCGAGTTGCCTTGGGGAGGAGGTGAGGGACGACGCGACACTGGCAGGCACGCTCGGCTTCTTCGCCACCGTGCCGTACCACGGTCTGGCATATCTGGAGTTGAAGAAGGACGAGGAGTCAGGCGCGTACTACGTCATCGAGCCAAATGTCGGTCGACCGACTGGCCGGTCGGCCATCGCCGAGGCCGGTGGAGTGGAGTTGCTTTACACAATGTACTGCGATGTGCTGCAGCTGCCGCTCCCACCGATCGTCGACCGGACGCAGAGGTACACCGGAACGAAGTGGGTCGACCTGCGCCACGACGTCCAGTCCGGGTTCACCTACTGGCGGTCAGACCGCTTGGGTCTCGGCGAGTGGGTGCGCTCGTACAGGGGGCGCAGAGCCCATGCCATCTTCTCTTGGCGCGACCCGGCTCCGTTCTTCGCCGACCTGTGGCAGGCGGCGAAGCAGGTGGGGCAACGGTCGCTCCGATCGGGCAGGGCAGGGACGCGGTAGTGGCAGCTCGTCTCTCAGATGGTCGGCACGACGGGCGCGGCATGCATCCTGGCGCGGGCCTCTTCGTGCTGTGGGATGCGGTACGTGGTCACCAGTCGGAGATCCTGGCGGATCTCGAGCGGCGTTTCGGGGTGGTGTCGGTCACGGAGGTCGAATGGACCCCCAGGCGAGTCGAAAGGAACTACGAGCGCTTCTACTCCGACTTGCAAGTGCGGGGTGTCTACCACGTCCTCAACAAGGGTGCTGGGCCGTTACTCGCTGTGGTGCTGTGGGATCCGGATCCGGTTGTCGAGGTGAGGGTGACCTCCAGGGGTCCCCGGGAGGTGAACGCAAACTTTCTGGACGCCAAGCTCCGCTACCGCGAGTGGTGCGGTGCGCTAGGTGTGCACTGCGGTGAGACGTCTCACGAGACCCGGCGTGACCTGACGATGCTGCTGGGCGAGCCGGACATGATCGCGGCCGGCCCGCGTGCGACCTGGGACGGAGGGATAGAGCGGATAGCGCGGGACGTGACCGGGTCTGACGGCTGGAAATCCGAGCTCGACATGTACCGCACGCTCAACGAGACCATCAACTACGTCGTACTCCCGAGGCTGCACTCGGCAGGGACGTCGGAGGGGTCGAACGTCGCCCACGGGGTCCAAATCCTCTGCGACGACTACCACAGCCTGCACACCATTCTGGGAGCGCGGTCTGCCTTCCGGCTGCCAGCCGCTGTCGGCGGAGGGTTCACGGTCCGCGTCGGCGGTCGGCCGTTGTGCCTCGGGATCCGCTTCGTCGGGGATCGCTTCATCGACCCGAGCTGGGCCAGCGAATGTCTCCGGTCCCGCGTGCTCGCCGCGACAGGGATCTTCGAACTGGACTCACGCAATGCAGGGGCTGTCGAGTTGTACCGGAGTCTGACCCATCGCCGTCCCGAGTCCGGCCGGGACGATCAACTCGTGTCCGCTGCGGCGAGGGTCGTCGACCGGTCCTGCTCCAAAGATCTCGACGACGATGCGGTCGACCTCGGCAGGTCGGTACTCGACCGCTTCCTGTCCGACCACGGGTATGCGATCGTCGAACCGCTAGATCCCCTCGTTCCGTTCGTCGACACGCGTCGCGGCCGAGGAGGCGCTGCGTTCGGACAGGCCCATGGGAGCCCCCGCCGTCTGATGTTGGCAGCTCGCCACCACATCGCGGGTCGAGGGCGGATGACCTATCTGCGAGTCCACGATCGGCTGATACGGCGGCACCCGTCGATCCGTCGACTGAAGCAACTGGGCCGGAGGCCCATGGCATGAATCTCTCCTCGTTGCCACACCGGGCGGCCGGGCGGCTGCGAGGACACCGTGGTGCAGCCCTGAAGGCGATGGTGCTGCTCGTGCGCGGCGTCGTCTTCGCAGGAAGGCGCTATGTGTGCCCCTGCTGCGGGTGGTCGTTGCGTGGCTTCGTCGGTCGGTGGGGCACAGTTCGCAGCAACAGCGACGGCTACTGCCCGCGGTGCAATGCCAAGGCTCGCCACCGTCGCCTCTGGCTACACCTTGAGGAGCACGGGCTTCTCCGCGATGGGTCCGTTCGTTTGCTCGAAGTCGCGCCCTGGCCGTCGCTCGCGAGGGGACTGCGCCGTCTCCCCGGCGTCGCCCACGTGGGGATCGACCTGCGATCGGACGGCCGGCACGTCGACGTGGTCGGCGACGCCAGGTTCCTCCCGGTCCGGCCGGAATCCTTCGACATCGCGCTCTGCACTCACGTGCTCGAACACGTCGACGACGACCTGCGTGTGATGAGCGAGTTGCGCCAGTCGCTCGGGCCCGGCGGGGTAGCCATCGTCAGCGTTCCGCTCCGCATGGACGCGCCGACTCACGAGAATCCGTCAATCACCGATCCTGTCGAACGCGAGCGACTGTTTGGTGAACGCAGTCACGTACGTCTGTACGGACCCGACCTCGGGAACCGTCTCGAATCCTCGGGGTTCGAGGTGAGGGTCGACTGGGCGACGGGCATCGACGAGGACATCCGCCGTCGATATGGGCTGCGTACCGATGAGCACCTGTTTATCTGCCGACCCAGCAAGCCGCCGCGCACATCCGTCACCGAATCGTCATGAACGTGAATCGTCATGAAACTGCAATACGAGATGTGTAACCAGGCGTTGCGGCCTTCGTTTACATGAACGTACAGTCGGTTTGTCATGAACGGAGGGTGAACCAGCCCTCCGGACGGCGCGGACGCAATAGGGGCGCTGGGAGAGAGCGGGCGCGGACCAGTGGGTGGGACACAGGGCAATGCAGCGTGGACGTTGTTGTTCGGCCATGCCGATCGTCGCGTATCGATAGTTCTAACGCATCGCACACCGCACGAGCAGGCCCACGGCCTCGAACCGACCGAGCGTCGCGGGACCCGATACGAGAGGTATGTCAAGCGTCCTGTTGACATCGTCGGTTCGGCAATCCTGCTCCTGCTGACGACGCCTCTCATGCTCGCTGTCGCGGTGGGCGTCCGTGTGACGATGGGGCCTCCCGTCATCTTCCGCCAGGTGCGGCTCACCAGGGGGCGCCGGCCCTTCACGATGTACAAGTTCCGCTCGATGCTGCCCGAGTCGGCCGTGCCCGACGACGTTGCTGGAGCGAGTCGGTTCCACGCAGCCGACGACAGCCTCCGCCACACGCCCTTCGGCAGATTCATCCGTCGCTCCGCCCTTGACGAGTTGCCGCAATTGTGGAACGTCCTGAAGGGCGACATGAGTCTGGTTGGCCCCCGGCCCGAACTGCCCGAGGTCGCAGCGGCGTTCGATCTCATCGACCATCCCCGCCACATGGTCCGGTCCGGCATGACGGGCGCATGGCAGGTCTCCGAGAACCGCGATGGTTTCGTGCACCTCAACGTCCAAATGGATGAGGAGTACGTCGGTGACCTGACATTTCGGCGCGACCTGGCGATCGTGCTGCGGACCTTCGCCGTTCTGCTGGGCCGCACCAGAAAGAACGACGAGCCCGAAGAGAGCAACGATACTGCGGCGCCAGCCGTCATCCGCCTGAACGGATCTCGCGATGCGCCATCCTGTCGATCAGAGCGATCCGACCCAGGAAGTCAGACCGTCGAGGTCGTTGGTCCCAATCCGGATGCGGCGAAGGCAACCGACATGCAACCGGCGACCGGCATGCGGGTGCTGCACGTTCTCGAGCCGCGAATCGCCGGCGTTCCGGCGTACGTCGATGCGCTCGGACGGGCGCTGGCAGACCGTGGAGTCGAACAGCATGTACTCGCCGCCGCGGCGGCGGACGCTGGGCAAGGCACCGAGCCGTGGCCATTCGACGCCTGGGCGGACTCTCTGACCTGCCGGCACTGGCGTCGTCGTCCGGTCGACGCCTACCGGATCGCCGCGGAGATCAGACGCCTCATCGACTCGAAGCGCATCGATCTCGTCCATGCGCATGCGACATTCGCAGGGATCGCAGCGCGCCTGCGTCACCTCGATGTCCCGCTGATCTACCAGCCTCACGGTTGGGGGCATCTCTCCGCTCGAACCGCGGCGGGGGCTCGCATCGTTCGTCTCGTCGAGCGGATGCTCGATCCCCGAACCGACCTGCTCCTCACGCTGAGCACTCACGAGGAGCACGATGCTCCCTCCGGCCGGTCCAGCACACAGGTGCGGCCCGTCGTCGACCTCACCGGGTTCCGGTCACTCGACGACGAGGAGCGGCAGCAGATCCGCGCCGCTCGCGGTTGGGCGCCGTACGAGCGGGTCCACCTCTGCGTCGGCGAGCTCAGCCACCGCAAGAACCAAGTTGCGCTGGCGCGGTGTTGGCGTGATTGCGCACCCGAGGGCAACCGGCTGGTCTTCGTCGGCGACGGTCCCGAGCGAGCTCGTGTCGAGCAGGAAGGGGGCAGTCGCGTCGAAGTCGCCGGATGGTGTCGTGACATCCCACGGCTCATGGGTGCCGCCGACACCCTTGTAGTGGCCTCTCTCGGAGAAGGATTCAGTCTCGTCATTCTTGAAGCCATGGCAACAGGATTGCCGGTGTTCACGACCGACGTCGGCGGTAGCGAGGCGGTATCGCTGAACATGGGAGCGGTCTGCGACTCCGTGCACGACGTCGTCGCTGCTGCGACGACGTCGACGCTTCCTGATCGTCCAAGCGTCGAACGTGCCCATCGAGCCCAGTTGACCCGTGCCGAGTGGTCGGTGGACAAGGTGGCGGACGAGTTCCTGGCGATCTTCCGGTCCGCACGGGCAATGCGCGATGCATCACACGTCAGGAGCCGCGGCCCTCAGCCCGTTGCCATCAACGGCACAAGCCCGACGACGTCGCTGTCGACGACGTCGACAGCGACGTGCGACTGGCAGTTAGGAGGCCGTGAACACTCCTCCGTCGCCGCCAACCAATAGGTTGCCGGCGCCGGACGGTGTCATGCCGTTCACCGGAGCGACCAGGCCCTCGAATTTGACGCCCGAGCCGGGAAGGGAGCCCTGAACCGGGCACCGATCACGAAGGCGCCGCCGTTATCGGCCACCATCCAGTAGTAGTCTCGGGAACCCGTCCCGAGCGAGAAGTTTGGCCCCGGACCGAGTCGATGATGCAGCCGCCCGCGCCCGGGAACACCGGTCGCACCGCCGGTCGACGCTCGTGCTCCAGCGCACGAGCGTCGAGTTCGGGCCCATCATGTCCTGTCCTGGACGGAACCCACGATCCCGGAAGCCGACGCCGTCGGGATCGGCAACGATTCCTATGACGGGTCGATCGAGCAATCCAGTGTCGGAGCGCCAGAGCGTACGCGGGCGCCGGATCGCTTCCCGGACGATGCAGGAGTGGATCGCATGGGCATGAGCATCGTTGCCGGTCGGGGACGCGACACGGTGATCGAATTCCCTCGGACACGGGGTCAGCCGTGAGACAGTTCACTCGGAAGACGAGGCCCTCGCGGGCGTGGTTACTCGCGGCCGCTGCGCAGGGAACGGCGAGCATCACGAACTTCGCGGCCGCAGCGCTCGCGCTCTCATCAGGCAACCTCGCGGAGTTCGGGCGGTTCTCCATCGCCTACCAACTCGGTCTCGTCATGGTGTCGATAGGGGAAGCGTCCACAGGTTCGGCAGCGCTCATCCAGGGGTCGCGTGAACTCGCTGATGCAGAGCGCCAATCTCTCAGCGACGGGACGGCTGGCGCTGCCTTGGTACTTGGCGCGACCCTGGCCGTCCCGATCGCGATCGCCGGAGTCGTCGTCGGCGGCCCGCTCGGACTCTCACTGCTCCTAGTCGCATTCGGCACGCCAGGTCTGGTGTCGCAGTACACGCTCCGCGGGCTGCGGTTCGCCCGCCACGATCAGCTCGGGGTGCTGAGGGCCGACTCGATCTGGCTCGCCGTCGTGCTCGGCGGCGCGCTCGTCGACGCCCTCAGCCCTTGGCGAGGATCTCCCACCGCCTATCTCGCCGTCTGGCTGGCCGGGGGAACCATCAGCGCGGCACCGCTCATACGCGCGGGCGTGGTTCGGGGCCGCCGCCAGCTCAGGACGTTCTGGCTGGCGACGGGTCCGCAGGCCATCCGATACGGCTTCGCCGGACTTCTCAGCCGCAGCGTGTTCATCGTTCCTCTGATCGCGACCGCAGTCATCGTCGGCACCGAGGCGACCGGTGCGCTCGCCGCGGCGGTGGTCGTCTTCTCTCCGCTGAGCGTCGTCAACACAACAGCGGGGGCGATCACCATACCCAGCCAGATCAGAAAGCTGGGCGTGCACGTGGTGGACAAGCGCATCCCGCTGCAGGTCATCGCTGGAGTGTCGGCGATCACCCTGGGCTGGGCAGGGTGTCTGCTCGCCGTCGAGGCGTTGGGGTTGCCTTCCGGCCCCTTCGCGCTCTCGGCCAACGGCATCACCGCGGCGTTGTTCACCGCGACCCTCCTACGCTTCCTGGGGCTCGCCTTCTTGCGCGGTCCCGCGGTGGGACTCATGATCGCGGATGCGTCGGCCGAGACGCTCGAGTCTCGGATCGTTGGGACCCTTGCGACCTGGGTGGCAGCAGTCGTCGGCCTCCAGCTGGCCGGCGTCGACGGCGGCGCCTTCGGTTTGGCGGTGGCGACCTGGTTCGGGGCGTGGGTGACGTGGCGGCGTTACCGCGCGCTTCCCCGACACCTGCTCCGCATCTCGAAGCAACCGCTGGGCGGTGCCGGATCTTGCGCCGCTGTTCCCGCTCGTCCATCCGAGTCTCCTCTCGCAAGGGAGACCTCGGCTGTAAACGACCTCCGTCAGTTCGACACCGAAAGGGGTGAGTCCCACCGAGTGGTGTAGATCTGCCGAAGCGTCACGGGTTGCGTGATGCGGCTGGCCACTGACAGCTCGGATTGGTGCCGAGCCCGGTGACCCTCAACCCCTCCTCGCCGAACTCCTCGCACTGGCGCTGCCAATTGTAGAAGGTCGGCCGGCTGATCTCGTACTAGCGGCACGTTGCCGCCACATCGGACCCGACTGAGCACCGTCAAGCGCTGAGTCAGCGTCGGCGCGCGGAGCTCCGGTTGCCCTGGACTCGCCCGGCTGCACCATCGCCAAGCCAATGATCAGCCACCATTGGCGCTGATACAGCGCTTCGATGCCGATAGACGCAACCAGCATCACGATCTGCGATCCCAGAAGAGCCAATGCCAGCTGGCGGTCGAAGGCTCTCATCCTCAGCGCTACCTGAATGGGCAGTACGGCCATTGCGGCCAAGAAGACGATACCGACCACAGACATCTCAACCAGGAGCCAGATCGCAGTGTTGTGAACGATCTGTCCGCCCTCCTGTTGGCTCACGTCGAGCCGAGCGTCGGTGTCGGCCAACTGGGATCCGAGGCCGATCCCGAGGCCATCCGACTCGGCGAACGAGTCCAGCGCCTCCGCGGTCAGATCCTCACGCTCCAACACGGTGTCCGGCCGATTGGCGAAGTCCTGCAACGCGGAGCCGAGGAACCCTGTGGCGAGCCCGACCACCAGCACCACCAGAACGAAGCCTGCGTACCTCGCCCAGTTCTTGGCGGTGCTCCTGGTCACTGCGAGCACGACGATCACGGCCGCGGCGACTGCGACGTAAGAACCGCGCGAGAGCGTGAGCGCCAGGGCCGCGAGACAGGTGGCGAGCGCCAGGGTCCGGGCCACGGTCGATCGGAAGAGTTCTCCACCCATGCGCCACAGCACAATGACTGCGACGCCGTAGGCCGCTCCTGCGTTATTCACGTCGAACTGCATCCCACCAAAACGTGTCGGCTCATCGAACTCGAGAAAGGAGATGAGGTCGACGACCCGCCAGTCGATGTAGGCGACCACGGCCCACACTGCCATGCCGATCACCCAGACGCGCAGGATCTTTCTGCTGTGGCCGGCACGGGCATATGCGGCCGTGACGATGCACCATGCGACGAGGATCCACGCGCCAAGGAACTTCACGCGTAGCGCATGAGGGGTCACATCACCTCGCTGCACGACGGCGAGCAACATCCCGAATGCGAGGACGACGGGCAGGAATAGGGGCAGCAGGAAGAGCGGATGCCGTATCAGCCTCAGGGTCGTCGGGGCGAGGAGGATCGAGGCGACAAGCACCAAGTCACCGGGCGGAAGTCGGCTCTCGACGACACCCCGGAACTGCTGCAGTTCGAGTTGCAGGGGCATCAGGAAGACTGCCAGCAGGTACAGGCGAAATGCGATCCCGGAACCATTGGAGCCGGATAGTCGGCTCGGCGTGGCCTGCGCGGGCACAGATAGGGCCGACTGCGCAACCATAGGTCTCCCGATCCGAGGCGTAGTCCGATGTCGCCGTGGGCCATCCCCGGTTGGCCAGATGCCAGGATGACTCGACAACGACGGCGATTGTAGTCGACGACGTTCCGCCAACGAGCGACATCTGGCTTGGCCGCGATCCGACCCCGTACTCGACGGCTGGTTTGCTCACCGCCTCGTGTTCAACTGACTCCAGGGCCTGACCATTGACTTCTAAGACTCATGGCGACTTTTAGCCTGGGGCACGGAAACGCTCGGAGCGTTCCTTGAGGAGCTCTCGATCAGGGTAGGGAGCCCGAGGATGTCCCGACCGTTGTGGGACTTCGGCCGACGGTCCCATTTCGGTTCAGGCTGCTGCCTGATCGTACTCCGGTGCTGTGACGGTCTCGCCGGCGCCTTCGGCGACGCGACAGGCGACTTCGGCTCGAACGGCGCTGGGTGGGGATGTCCTTCCACCGCTTCACCCCGGCGGTGGTCCGCACGATTGAGATCATCGACTCGATGCTGTTGGTGCATGACAGCGAGCGGGCGAGCCGGTCGCTCACGAGGCGGCGCACTGTGAACATGTCCTCAAGCCCCTCGCGCAGGTCACGATCCGCTCCGGCTGTGCAGGCCCTTCGGACCGACCTTCGCCGTCATCTCCTCGGCCATGATCTGCGGCATCACCAACAGCCCAGCCGAGCAACTCAACGCCAGCAGCCCCTCCCGAACCGCGCCGGCGACATCATCCAGCGCGATGGTCGCCTCGGCCGGCAGGCCCGGCAGCCACCGCTCGGCGTGCCTGGTCCAGGCGACCGAACCGTGAAGTAGCATCCGCCGTTGGCGGGGCTGGGGAGGTCGACGATCATGAGGCGATCCGGTGTCCTGCTGGCGCTGTTGGCGCTGTTGGTTCTTGCGGCGATCGCCCCGGCCGCGGCCCACCACAAACCCGGCCACCGCCACCGCAAACCCACCACGACCGCGACTGTCTCTACCACGACGACGACGGCACCGACGACGACAACCACTACTCCCGTGACGACCACGACCATCCCGACCCCGACCACGACCGCGCCGACCAGGACCGCTACGACACCACCAACCCAGCCGGGCGCGGGTGACGTCAAGTTCTTCACGCCGAAGTCGGCGCTCGACCCGTGGACCAGCAACCCCACCGATGCCCAGAAGCAGTTCATGCGGGACAACTACCACCGGATGCTTGTGGACTCGCCCTACTTCGACTCGCGGCTCACCTGGTACGACCGGACCGTCGAATACACCGACGCCTACGCCATCAAGCCGGCGTGGCCCCAATACGCGCAGCACCCCGAATGGATCCTCACCGACTTCGACACTGGCCGGCAGGTGTTCATCGACTGGGGCTGCTCAGGCGGGACCTGCCCGCAGTACGCCGCCGACATCTCCAACCCTGCCTATCGGCAGTGGTTCCTCGACCGGATCCAAGCCAAGGTCGATCTCGGCTACCACGGCATCTACCTCGACGACACCAACCTCGTGTTCCGGTTCTCGAACGGCACCACGAGCACGTCACGGATCCTCGACCCCAACACTGGTCAGCTGCTGACGCTGGCGGACTGGCAGCGCTACTTCGCCGAGTTCACCGAGGCGATCCGGGCCGAGTTCCCGGGCATCGAGATCGTCCACAACACGATCTGGTACGCCGACCAAACCGCCTTCGGTGACCCGTTCGTGTCTCGCGAGATCGCCGCCGCGGACTGGGTCATGATCGAACACGGTGGCAACGATGGTGGCCTCGACGCCGGTGGCGCATACGGATACCGCACGCTCCTGGCGTTCATAGACCGGGTCCACGCCCAAGGCACGAACGTGATCGTGAACGACGACGTCGGGTCGACGATGACGGAGGCCGAACACAACCTGGCGACCTATCTGCTGGTGACCGAAGGCAACGACATGGTCGGCTCCGAGATGTGGCAGATCGTCAACCCCGACAACTTCTGGGCAGGGTTCCAGCTCGACCTCGGTGACGCGCTAGGTGCCCGCTACGACTGGGCTGGGTTCATCCGCCGGGACTTCGATGGCGGGATCGTCGTCACCCGCGAGCCAGACATCGGCAGCGCCACATTCACGGTCCCTGCCGGCTACACCCGCATCGATGGCACGCCAGCGCCAGCCACGATCACCTTGGCCCCTCAGACGTCGGTCGTGCTGCTCGCGGCCGGGTGACTGCAGGATCCGCCCAACAGCACGGGGGTCCCTTGCCGACAACCGTCGCCGGCAACACCAGTCCCCTGCCGACAAGCCGTCCCGCTGCGGCGATCACCATTGCCCGTGGTCCCGTCTGAGTGGTGGCAGCCGGGCCACCGGCCCGGCCGGCGACCACTGGCTCGTCCACCACGCCTGGACGGCCGACACGATCGGCTACTGCAGCGGCGGCGCACGCAGGGTTCACTTCGTCTCACTCACATGGGTTGGCAAGCAACTTGTCGTCCGTCGTCGGAACCACTTCCTGTGCAGTCGCCGGTAGTCGTCGACCGTGCGGGGTTCGCGGCCCTTCTCGTTCAGCAGGTGCTCCGTGAGGAATTGGTCGATCGCCTCATTGACCGTGATTTCGCGGTCCCGCCGGTGCTCGGGGAGCCGGTCTCGGCGGACTTCTGCGACGAAGGCAGCAAGCGCCCGTGTCGCCTCGGCCTCGGTGTGGGCCTGGACGGTGCGGTGCAGGCGACGTACTCCGCCATCTGCGTACCGGCCGGCGGTGACGGTGAACTCAGAAGGTGTAAGGCTCGTCAAGTGTCAGACCGGGCGGTCCTTACACCCATCCGGAGAACGAGGAAGGCCCTGGTCAGCACCACTGAGCAGGGCCTTCGTGTGGTACCCCCCCTGGGACTCGAACCCAGAACCTGCGGATTAAGAGTCCGTTGCTCTGCCAGTTGAGCTAGAGGGGC
>JBKPHT010000011.1:0-6639 GCA_046730015.1 Actinomycetota bacterium | reverse complement strand
GCCGCGGTGGTGACCGTCGGTGCGCCGACGCTGGACGAGGCGCTGGCCGCGCAGGGCGTCCCGACCGTGCCGGTCGACTGGCGGCCGCCTCCTGCGGCCGACGCCGGCGCGGTCGGGGTGGTCACGGCCGATCCGCGGCTGGCGGACGCCAACCGGACGGCCGTCGAGCGGATGGCCGCGGTCCGGCCTCGCCTGGTCGACGTCCGCCCGGCGGCGGACCTGGTCGGGCTCGGCCGCCACCAGCTGCTCCACGCCGGGCCGCCGATCGACTGGGCGGCCGCGTCGGGGCCGCTGCGCGGCGCGATCGTCGGCGCCTGCCTGTACGAGGGCTGGGCCGGCACGCCCGAGGAGGCCGAGGCCCTGGCCGCGGCCGGCGCGGTCGAGCTGGCGCCGTGCCACGACCACGCCGCGGTCGGGCCGATGGCAGGGGTCGTCAGCCCGTCGATGCCGATGTGGGTGCTCGACGACGGCGGCGGCCGCACCGCCCGCAGCACCCTGAACGAGGGGCTGGGCAAGGTGCTCCGCTACGGCGCCTACGGCGATGCGGTGACCGACCGGCTCCGGTGGATGGAGCGGGTCCTCGGGCCGGTGCTGGCCGCCGGCCTGCGGCGCCACGGGCCGGTCGACGTCGCCGGGCTGATCGCGTCGATGGTCGCCATGGGCGACGAGGGCCACAACCGCAATCGGGCCGGCACCTCGCTGCTGGTCCGGGGGCTGGCGCCGGACCTGGTCCGGACCGTGGACGACGGCCGGCGGGCGGCCGACGTGGCCGACGCGCTCGCGTTCGTCGACGCCAACGACCACTTCCTGCTCAACGTCGTCATGGGCGCCGGGAAGCTGGTGGCCGACGCCGGGCGGGACGTGGCCGGCTCGTCGGTGGTGGTGGCCATGGCCCGCAACGGCACCGAGTTCGGCATCCGGGTGGCGGGCACGGGCGACCGCTGGTTCACCGGCCCGGCCGCCGTTCCGGAGGGCCTCTACCTCGGCGGCTACGGCCCCGGTGACGCCAACGCCGACATCGGCGACTCGGCCATCACCGAGACGGTGGGGCTGGGCGGGTTCGCCATGGCCGGCGCCCCGGCGATCGTCCAGCTGGTCGGCGGCGAGGTGCCCGACGCGGCCGCCTGGACGGCGCGAATGTACGAGATCACGCTGGCGGAGCACCCCGCCTGGACGCTGCCGGCCCTCGGGTTCCGCGGCGTGCCGTTCGGCATCGACGCCCTCCGCGTGGTCCGGACCGGGATGGCACCGATCATCAACACCGGCATCGCCGGCCGGGTGGCCGGCACCGGGCAGGTGGGGGCGGGGTTGGTCCGGCCGCCGCTGGCCTGCTTCGCGGGTGCCGTCCACGCGCTGGCGGCCGCGGCCGGGGAGGCGGCCCGGTGAAGCCGCCGCCGTTCGCCTACCACCGGCCGGAGACGGTCGAGCAGGCGGCCCGGCTCCTGGCCGAGCTGGGCGACGACGCCAAGGTGATCGCCGGCGGCCAGAGCCTGGTGCCGCTGCTCAACTTCCGGCTGGCCGCCCCGGCGTACCTGGTCGACGTCAACCATCTGGGGCTCGACTCGGTGACCGTGACCGGCGGGGCCCTCGACGTCGGGGCCACCGTCCGGGTGGCCCGGCTGCTCGACGACCAGGCCGTGACCGCCGCGGCCCCGCTGCTGGCCGAGGCGGCGGGGTGGGTGGCGCATCCGGTGATCCGCAACCGGGGCACGGTGTGCGGCTCGCTGGCCCACGCCGACCCGGCGGCCGAGCTGCCGGCCGTCCTGGCCCTGGTGGGCGGCGAGGTCGAGGTGGTGGCCTGGCGGGCGGGCCGGCTGGCCACCCGGCGGGTGGCGGCGGCCGACCTGTTCGCCGGGCCGCTGCAGACGACGCTCGACGCCGACGAGCTGGTGGTGGCCGCCCGGTTCCCGGCGTTGCCGGCCCGGACGGGGTGGGCCGTCGAGGAGCTGGCCCGCCGCCACGGCGACTACGCCCTGGCCGGGGTCGCCCTCACGGTGACCGTGGACGGCGACGGCGCCCCGGTGGCGGCCCGGGCCGCCTACCTGTCGTGCGCGCCGGCCCCGCTGGTCGTGGACATCGGCCCGGCCGACGGCGCGCCCCTGCGCGACCGGGTCGCCGCGGCCCTCGATCCGACCGACGACATCCACGCCACCGCCGCCTACCGCCGGCACCTGGCGGGAGTCCTCACCGAGCGGGCGTACGACCGGGCCCTCGCCCGGGCCCGGTCCGCAACCCCCGACCCGACCCCGGAGGTCCCGGCATGACCACCCCGTCCCGACCAGACGCCGGGGGGGTTGCGGTGACGGAGCCCGCCGACCACGAGGTGGTGCTCACCGTGAACGGCGTCGCCCGGGCGACCCGGGTGCCGGCCCGGCGACTGCTGTCGGACCTGCTGCGCCACGACCTGCGGCTCACCGGCACCCACGTCGGCTGCGAGCACGGCGTGTGCGGCGCCTGCACCGTGCTGGTGGACGGCGAGCCGGTGCGGTCGTGCCTGACGTTCGCGGTGATGGTCGACGGGGCGGAGGTCACCACCGTCGAGGGCCTGGCCGGCGCCGACGGCGAGCTGGGCCCGGTGCAACGGGCCTTCCGGGAGTGCCACGGCCTGCAGTGCGGCTTCTGCACCCCCGGGTTCCTGCTGCTCACGACCGAGCTGCTGGCCCGCTCCCCCGCCCCGACCGAGGCGGAGATCGCCGACGCCCTCGGCGGCAACCTGTGTCGCTGCACCGGCTACGTCAACATCGTCCGCTCGGTGCGGCGGGCCGCGGAGCTGACGAGCCGCGGAGCTGAGGAGCCGAGTGGATGACAACGCAGTGGTTCGGCGAGCCGGTCGAGCGGCGGGAGGACGAGCGCCTGCTGCGGGGAGCCGGCCGGTTCCTCGACGACGCGGGCCACGACGCGCTGGCGGTCGCGTTCGTCCGCAGCACCCAGGCGCACGCCCGTATCGCGGGCTTCGACGTGTCCGGGGCGCTCGACGTCGACGGCCTGGTCGCCGTCTATACCTGGGACGACCTGCCGGGCCGGCTGGCCGACCCGCTGCCGCTGCTCATCCCCCACCCCGACCTGACCCACCCCCGCACCCAGTACGCCCTGGCCCGGGGCGAGGTGAACCACGTCGGCGAGGCGATCGCCATGGTGGTGGCCACCGACCGCTACCTGGCCGAGGACGCGGCCGAGCGGATCGCCGTGGACTACGAGCCGCTGCCCTCGGTGGTCGGGCTCGACGCCGCCCGGGCCGCCGCCCACCTGGTCCACGACGAGGTGCCGGGCAACGTCGCCGCGGTCACCACCCAGGAGCTGGGTGACGCCCGGGCCGCCATCGCGGCCGCCCCCCGGGTGATGGAGCTCGACCTCGCCATCGAGCGGTCGCTGTCGTCGCCGCTGGAGGGCCGGGGCGTACACGCCCGCTGGGACCCCGACGACCGGCGGCTCCGCATCCGCACCTCGACCCAGACCTCGACCGGGGTGCGGGCCGCGGTGGCCAACATCCTCGAACTGCCCGACGTGGCCGTCGAGGTGGTGACGCCCGACGTGGGCGGCGGGTTCGGCACCAAGGTCGTCCACCCCTACCCCGAGGAGGTGCTGGTCCCGTGGGCCGCCCTGGTGCTGGGGCGGGAGGTCAAGTGGGTGGAGGACCGCTACGAGCACTTCGTGTCGGCCACCCACGAGCGGGGCCAGCAGCACCACGTCCGGGTGGGGTTCGACGACGAGGGCACGATCCTCGGGCTGGAGGTCGAGTTCTGGCATGACACCGGGGCGTACAGCCCCTACGGGATCGTGCTGCCGATCATCACCGCCACCCAGCTCCCCGGCCCGTACCGGCACCGGAACTACCGGGTGACGTTCACGTCGCTCTACTCCAACACGGTCACGGTCACGCCCTACCGGGGGGCGGGCCGGCCCCAGGGCTGCTTCGTGATGGAGCGGACCGTCGACCGCATCGCCGCCGAGCTGGGACTCGACCGGGCGGAGGTCCGGGCCCGCAACCTGATCGGGCCGGACGAGTTCCCGTGGGACTTCCAGATGACCTTCCAGGACGGCCGGCCGCTGATCTACGACTCGGGCGACTACCCCGCGGTGCTGGCCCGGCTCCGGGAGCTCGTGGGCTGGGACGGGTTCGCCGACGAGCAGGCGGCCGCGGCGGCCGACGGGCGCCGGCTGGGCATCGGCCTGGCCTGCTACGTCGAGGGCACGGGGGTGGGGCCGTACGAAGGCGGCCACGTCCACGTCGAGACCAACGGGCGGGTGATGGTGGCCACCGGGCTCACCTCCCAGGGCCAGGGGCACGAGACGGTGTTCGCCCAGATCGTGGCCGACGAGCTGGGCGTCGACGTGGCCGACGTGTACGTGACCACCGGCGACACCCGCCGGTTCCCCTACGCGGTGGGCACCTACGCCAGCCGGGCCGCGGTGATGAGCGGCAACGCGGTGGCGCTGGCGGCGCGGGCGGTGCGAGCCAAGGCCGTGCGCATCGCGGCCGAGGCGCTGGAGGCGGCCCCCGAGGACCTCGACATCGCGGGCGGGGTCGTCCACGTCCGGGGCACACCGACCCGGGGCATCCCGCTGTCGCAGGTGGCGGTGCTGTCCAACCCGCTCCGGTACTCGTTCTCGAAGGAGGCCCAGGCCGCGACCCAGTTCGCGTCGCCGGCCGACCCCGACGTGGCACCCGTGCCCGACGACGACGAGCCGGGGCTGGAGGCCCGCGACTACTACTCGCCGGTGCGGTCGACGTTCGCCGCGGGGATGCACGCCGCGGTGGTGGAGGTCGACCTCGACACGGGGGCGGTCTCGATCCTCCGCTACGCGGTCGTCCACGACTGCGGGCCGCTGATCAACCCCATGCTGGTGGAGGGGCAGATCCACGGCGGGGTGGCCCAGGGGGTGGCGGGCGCGCTGCTGGAGCGGCTGGCCTACGACGACCAGGGCAACCTGGCCAACGCTTCGTTCATGGACTTCCTCATGCCGTACCTGAGCGAGGTGCCCACGCCGGTGATCGGGCACCTGGAAACGCCGTCGCCGCTCAACCCGCTCGGCATCAAAGGGGCGGGCGAGGCGGGTGTGATCCCGGGATCGGCCTGCCTGGCCGCGGCGATCGAGGACGCGGTGGGGCTGCGCATCGACCGGATGCCGATCTCACCACCCGACCTGTGGGCGGGGCTGAACGCGGAGGTGCCGGCATGAGGACGACCTGTGCGGTCTCGGCCCCGGCCGCCGCGTGGGCCGCGCTGGGCGACCCCGCCCGGCTGGCGGCGGCGCTGCCGGGCTGCCGGTCGGTGGCCCGGGACGGCGACGGCCTGCGGGTGATGGCCGACGTGGCGGTGGCGTCGGTCCGGGGCCTGTGGTCGGGGACGGTGACCGCGGTGGACGGCGACGCCGTCCGGATCGCGGGGTCGGGGTCGCCGGGCTCCGTCGACCTGGTGGCCCGCGCGTCGGCCGACCGGAGCGAGGTGACCGTCGCCGGCACGGTGGAGGGCCCGCTGGCCACGGTCGGCGGGGCGGTGCTGGCCGCCGCGGTCCGCCGCCTGGCCGAGGACCTGCTGACCGGTCTGGCCGCGCCGGCGGATCCGGCGGAGGGTTGGCGTCGGTCACCGCGGGATAGCGCGGTGACGGACGACAAAACCGGCGCGGTGGTCGAGGTCGCCGCGCCGCCGACCCCCCATGGGCATCCGCTGGTCGCCCGAGCGGCGGTCGCCGGAGTGGGCGCGGTGGCGGTGATCCTGGCGGGCCGCCGGGTCGCCCGCCGGCGGCACGGAGGCAGCGGATGACCCCGTTCGTCGCCGCCGCCCTCCAGGTCCCGCCGGCGCCGGGCCCGCTGACAGCGGCGTCCATCGAGGCCAACGTCGTCGCCGCCCTCGACCTGGCTCGCCGCTGCCTCGACGCCACCGGCGCCGCCCTCATGGTGGCGCCCGAGACGGTGACCACCGGGTTCGCCCCCGGCCTCGGCCGGGGCGAGCTCTGGGACCTGGTCGGCCCGGTCCCCGGCCCACTCACCGAGGCTGCCCAGGCCCTCGCCGCCGAGCGCGGGATCACCCTGGTCTGGCCCACCTACGAGGCCGGCGCCGAGCGCGGTCTCGTCCACAACTCCGCCGCCGTCATCGGGCCCGACGGGAGCGTGCTCGGCACCTACCGCAAGACCCACCTGTTCCCCGGCGAGCGCGACTGGGCCACCCCCGGCGACGACGTGCTGGTCGTGCCGACCCCGGTCGGGCGGGTCGGCAGCGTCATCTGCTTCGACGGTGACTTCCCCGAGCTGGTGCGCATCGAGGCCGGGCTCGGCGCCGAGGTGGTGGTCCGGCCCTCCGCCTTCCTGCGGGCCGCCGACATCTGGGAGCTGACCACCCGGGCCCGGGCCTACGACAACCACGTCTACGTCGTCGCCCCCAACGCGGTCGGCGTCGACCCCGGCGGGTTCGTCTACTTCGGCAACTCGCTGATCGTGGGACCGACGGGCGAGGTGCTGGCCCGGGGCACCAGCCAGCCCGGCTGGGTGAGCGCCACCGTGGGCGCCGACCCGATGGCCACGATCAGCCCCGGGTCGTCGGTCCGCCAGGGGTTCGACCATCTGGCCGAGCGGAACCTGGCCCTCTACCGCCGCCACCGCGACGTCCTGGAGTCGGAGGCCAAGGCGCCGTTCCCGCC
>JBKPHT010000010.1:0-6578 GCA_046730015.1 Actinomycetota bacterium | reverse complement strand
TCGATGATCTCGTTGCAGAGGTCGATGCACTCGTCGCAGATGTAGACGCCGGGCCCGGCGATCAGCTTCTTCACCTGCTTCTGGGACTTGCCACAGAACGAGCACTTCAAGAGCTCGCCACCGTCTCCGAACTTGGCCACGTCGGTCGCTCCCCCTCGCGTCCTCTAGCTGGCCCTCGTGATGGGCCCGGTCATGTCTGCAGCCTGCCGCGACGAGATGACGTCGTCGATGATGCCGTACTCCTTGGCCTCCTCCGCGCTGAGCACGAAGTCCCGCTCGGTGTCCTTGTGGATCCGCTCGACGTCCTGGCCGGTGTGGCGGGCCAGGATCTCGTCGAGGAGCGTCCGCATGCGGAGGATCTCCCGGGCCGCCAGCTCGACGTCGGTGGCCTGGCCGCCTGCCTGGCCCCACGGCTGGTGCAGCAGCACCCGGGTGTGGGGCAGCGCCAGCCGCTTGCCGGGCGCCCCCGCCGCCAGCAGCACCGCCGCGGCCGAGGCCGCCTGCCCGAAGCAGATGGTGCTGATGTCGGGCTTGATGAACCGCATGGTGTCGTAGATCGCGAACAGCGCCGTGATGTCGCCACCCGGGCTGTTGATGTAGATGTTGATGTCCTTGTCCGGGTTGTCGGACTCGAGGTGGATGAGCTGGGCGCAGATGAGGTTCGCGATCGTGTCGTCGATCGGGGTGCCCAGGAAGATGATGTTCTCCTTGAGCAGCCGGCTGTAGAGGTCGTAGGCCCGCTCGCCCCTATTGGTCTGCTCGACCACGGTCGGCACCAGGTAGTTGCTGATCACGGCCTGGTGCTGGCCGATCACGTCGTGCCGGGGGGTGGGGTCGATCACCGGGGGTCTGTCTCCATCTCTTTGCCGTCGGTCTCGTCGGTCTCGTCGTTCGCGGACTCGGAGTCGGCCGCGCCGGTCTCGTCGCCCGGCACGTCGTCCTCGTCCGACTCGTGCTCGTCGGTCTGCGGGCTGATCTCCAGATCGGCCCGGTCGATGGCGCGACCGTCCTCGTCGACGATCTCGACCCGCTCCAGGAGCCAGTCGAGCGCCTTGCGCTTGCGCACATCGGAGCGTACAGCCGACAGCTGGCCGCCGCGTTCGAACTCGGCCCGGACCCGGCCGACCGGCTCGCCCACCCGGGTCGCCACCTGCTCGAGCTCGTCGTCGACGTCGTCGTCGGTGCACTCGATCTGCTCTGCGTCGGCCACGGCCCGGAGCGCGAGGTCGACCTTGGCCGAGGTCTCGGCGGACTCCCGCAGCTCGGCGGTGAGGTCCTCCGACGACTTGCCCGTGACCGCCATCCACTGCTCGGGGGTGAGGCCCTGGGCCTGGAGCCGCATGGCCAGCTCCTGGGCCCGGTGGTTCATCTCGTGGCTCACGAGCGACTCGGGCACCTCGTCCTCGACCAGCTTGGCCAGGGCCTGCCCGGTCCCCTCCCGCAGCGCGCTCTGGGCCTGGGCCCGGCGGACCAGCGACGACCGCTCCCGGATCGAGGCCCGGAGGGCGTCGATGGTGTCGAACTCGGAGTTCTCGGCGGCCCACTCGTCGTCGGCCACGGGCAGCACCCGCTCCCGGACCTGCTTGACCAGGACCTTGAATCGCAGCTGGCGCTCCTCGTCGGGGTCGGGGTGGGTGGCGTCGAACTCGAGGATGTCGCCTGCCTTGGCCCCCCGGAGCTGCTCGTCGACCTCCTGGGTGACAGCGCCGCTGCCGACCGTGTAGCTGTAGTCGTCTGCGGTGAGGCCGTCCTGCGCCTCGCCGTCGAGGGTGCCGGTGATGTCGACGATGACGGCGTCGTCGTCCCTGGCCGGCCGGTCGACGTCGGCGAAGGTGGCCTGCACCTGCCGCATGCGGTCGACCTGGGCGTCGACCTCCTCGTCGCTCACCTCGGGTCGGGGGATCTCGACCCGCAGCCCGCCGTAGCCGGGCACCTGGACGACCGGGCGGACCTCGACGGTGGCCTCGAAGGCGACCGGCCCGTCCTCCTCGCCGGAGGTGATGTCGATGTGGGGGGCGTCGATGACGTCCACGTCGTGGTCGCTGATCGCCTGGGCGTAGTACTCGGGCAGGGCATCGTGCAGCGCCTGCTCCCGGCCGACCTGGGGGCCGAGGCGGCGCTCCAGCACCTTGCGGGGCGCCTTGCCCGGCCGGAAGCCGGGGATGCGGACCTCGCGTGAGATCTTGCGGAAGGCGTCGGTGATCGCCTTGTCGAACTCGTCCTCGTCGACCTCGACGGAGAGCTTGACCTTGTTTCCCTCGAGGGGTGCGACGGTGGTCTTCACAGAGGCGTGAGTGTAACGGGGGCATGTCGAAGCCCCGACAATGGTCTCCCACCTGGGACGTCCGCCGGCGCCCCGGGGCGGCCGCGGATCGCCGGGGAACGGCCTCCGGTACGGTGGTGCGCCGCGGGTCCTCCGGGGAGTGGCGCAGTGGTAGCGCACCTGCTTTGGGTGCAGGAGGTCGGGGGTTCGAATCCCCCCTCCCCGACTCGGCCCGGAACCCTCGTCCGGAGGTCGCCCCATGAGCCCGACCGAGCCGCGCTCCGTGGACGTCGTCGTGATCGGCGCCGGGCCGGTCGGCGAGGTCGTTGCGGGCCGGCTCGCCGCGGGCGGCCTCGACGTCGTGGTCGTCGAGTCGAGCCTGGCCGGAGGCGAGTGCTCGTACTACGCCTGTATCCCGAGCAAGGGGCTGCTCCGCCCCGGCGGCGCCCTCGAGGCCGCCGAGGCCGTCGACGGTGCCCGCCAGGCCGTCACCGGGTCGCTCGACGTGCCGGCCGCGCTCGCCCGGCGGACCCGCCTGGTCAACGACTGGGACGACTCCGGCCAGGTCGAGTGGCTGACCACCAACAAGGTCGGCCTCGTCCGGGGCCGGGGCCGGCTCGGCGGCGAGCGCCGGGTCGAGGTGGTGGACGGACCGGGGGGTGACGATGATGGCGGACCCGGCGACGAGCCCGTGGCCGTCCTCACCGCCCGCAGGGCCGTCGTCCTGGCGACGGGGACCTCCCCGCTGGTGGCGCCCGTGCCGGGGCTGGCCGAGGCCCGCCCCTGGACCAACCGGGACGCCACCCGGGCCGACACCGCCCCCCGCCGGCTCGTCGTCCTGGGCGGCGGCCCGGTGGCCTGCGAGCTGGCGACCGCGTGGCGGTCGCTGGGCAGCGAGGAGGTCACCGTCGTCGAGCGGGACGACCGCCTGCTGTCGCGGGTCGAGCCGTTCGCCGCCGACGCCGTCCGGGCCGGGTTGGAGGCCCGCGGCATCGCCGTGCGCACCGGCACCACGGCCACCGGCGTCTCCCGCCCGACTCCCGGCGGCCCGGTCACCGTCACCGTGTCGGGCCCGGACGGTCCGGGCACGATCGACGCCGACGAGGTGCTGGTCGCCACCGGCCGTCGGCCCAACACCGCCGACCTGGGCCTGGAGTCGGTCGGGCTCGAGCCCGGGCACCCGGTGCCGACCGACGACAGCGGCCGGGTCGAGGGGGTCGGCGGCCGGTGGCTGCACGCCGTCGGGGACGTGACCGGCGCAGCCCTGCTCACGCACATGGGCAAGTACCAGGGACGGGCCTGCGCGGACGCCATCCTGGCCTCCGGCGACGACGCCGCCGGTTCCAGAGGCCCCGCGGACGTGCCGGCCCCCTGGTCGCCGACCGTCGCCACCGCGCTCCACGGGGCAGTCACCCAGGTCATCTACACCCGCCCGGAGATCGCCGCCGTCGGCCGGACCGAGGCGGAGGCCCGCAAGGCCGGGCTCCGGGTCCGGACCGTCCGCATCCCGATCGAGGTGGCCGGCGCATCACTCCACGCCGACGACTACGAGGGCATGGCCCAGCTCGTGGTCGACGAGGACCGCCGCGTGGTCGTCGGCGCCACCTTCGTCGGCCCGGACGTCGGCGAGATGCTCCACGCCGCCACGGTCGCCGTGGTCGGCGAGGTCCCCCTCGACCGCCTGTGGCACGCGGTGCCGGCGTTCCCGTCGGTCAGCGAGGTGTGGCTGCGGCTGCTGGAGACCTACGGCCTGTGAGGCTGTGAGAGCGGGGTCGATCTGGGCCAGACTGTGACGTCCCGCGGGTGTAGCTCAATGGCTAGAGCTCCAGCCTTCCAAGCTGGCTATGCGGGTTCGATTCCCGTCACCCGCTCCGAGCGCCCCGGCCCCAGGTCAGGGGCGCTTTCTTCGTCCATGCGCCGGCGCCGTCCTCCCGGCCGATCGAGTCGCCGTGTCTCTATCGTGTCTCTTCTCCTCCGCCCGAACCGCCTCGATCCGGGCCGAGATGGCGGCCCCGAATGGAAGGAGTAGAGCCGTCGTCTCGGCGGTCGGTCAGCCCAGGCGCGCGGCGCGGGTGAGGAGGTGGCGTCTCTCGGGTTCGCTGGTGGTGCGTCGGGCGGCCTCGCGGTAGCCGGCGCGGGCCGCGTCGTGGTCGCCGGCCATCTCCAGCAGGTGGGCTCGTACGGACAGGAGGTGGTGGGACGCGGCGATGCGGTCGTCGGTCGACAGGGTGTCGAGCACGGCGAGCCCGGCCGCTGACCCTTGGACCATTGCCAGCGCCACCGCTCGGTTGAGCGTCGCCATCGGGTTGGGTGCCACGCGCTCCAGCAGCGCGTAGAGGGCCAGGATCTGAGGCCAGTCGGTGGCTTCGGCGGTTGGTGCCTCGTCGTGGACGGCAGCGATGGCGGCCTGCAGCTGGTACGGGCCGAGCGGGCCCGTCGACAGGGCGCGAGTCACGAGGGCCACGCCTTCGGCGATGGCATCCGCGTTCCAGAGCGTCCGGTCCTGGTCGCTGAGCGGCACCAGCGACCCGTCCGGGGCGGTGCGGGCGGGGCGGCGGGCGTCGGTCAACAGCATGAGGGCCAGGAGCCCGGCCACCTCACTGTTGCCGGGCACCACCCGGTGGAGCTGGCGAGCCAGCCGGATGGCCTCGGCGGTCAACTCGGCTCGCACCAGCTGCGTCCCCGAGGTAGCCGTGTAGCCCTCGTTGAAGATGAGGTAGAGCACGTGGACCACGACGCCGAGCCGCCGCGCGTGCTCGGCCCGCGGTGGCAGCTCGAAGGTGGCTCCGGCTGCCTTGATGCGCTGCTTGGCCCGGCTGATGCGTTGGGCCATGGTCGCCTCGGGGACGAGGAAGGCCCCGGCGATCTCGGCGGTCGACAGGCCGCCGACGGCCCGCAGGGTCAGCGCGACCTGCGACGCGGGCGACAGGGCCGGGTGGCAGCACAGGAACAGCAGCGTGAGGGTGTCATCCCTGGCAGGCGGTGAGCCGGCATCGCCGAAGTCGGCGCCGTCGAGCGGGGGCGGGGTACGGGCGGCTTCGGCCTCCTCCCGCCGGCGGCGGGCCGCGTTGCTGCGCAGCTGGTCGGTGAGGCGGCGCGAGGCCACCGTCACCAGCCAGGCCTTCGGGTTGTCCGGCCATCCCTGCACCGGCCACTGGGCGGCGGCCGCCAGCAACGCCTCCTGGACGGCGTCCTCGCAGGCGTCGAAGTGGCCGTGGCGCCGCACGAGCGCACTGAGCACCTCTGGGACGAGCCGCCGGACGGCCCGCCAGTCGGTCACGGCTCCACGTTGGCCTCGTGCATGAGGGGCCGGACCTCGACGCCCCAGTACCTCGCGGCCGGGTTGCGCGCCGCGATCTCCAAGGCCCGCTCCAGGCTGTCGCAGTCCACGATCGTGAAGCTGCCCAGGTACTCCTTGGCCTCGGCGTAGGGGCCGTCGGTCACCACCGGAGCGCTGGCGGTGACTCGGACCACCTTGGCGTTCACCTGGTCGGCCACGCCGTAGGCGCCGACGAGCTCGCCCGACTCGAACAGCTCCTGGTTGAGAGTGTCGGTCTCACGCACGATCTCGGCGAAGGTCTCCGGGCCGACCGAGCTGAAGGCTTCCTCGTTGCCGTAGATCAACAGCATGTACTTCACGCGTCGCTCCTCCTCACTGCCCCGGCTGGGCGGGTCCGACCAGGTCGCCGCTGGCGCCCCGGTCGTCGAGCGCCAGCTTCGAGCGCCCGGTGAAGGTGTAGCGGATGTGGGTGAGCTCGGGCGTCTCGATCACCCGGGTCGGGACGAGCTCGATGCCCTCGCTGGGGCCGAGGCCGAGGCTGGGATCGAACAGACGCTGGCCGTCACCTAGCAGCACTGGGACGATGTGCAGCTCGAGCTGGTCGAGCAGCCCGGCGGCCAGCACCTGGCGCAGCAGCTCCCCGCCGCCGGCCACCGCCACGTCCTTGCCGCCGGCGGCCTGCCTGGCCAGCTCGATCGCTCGCTCGATGCCGTCGGTGACAAACGTGAACGACGTGCCACCCTGGCGCTCGAGCACCTCCCGGGGGCGATGGGTGACAACGAACACCGGGGCCCGGAAGGGCGGGTCGTCACCCCAGGGGATCTCGCCGGCGTCGAACATGCGCCGGCCCATGACATAGGCGCCGGCCGCCGCGAACGTCTGCTCGATGATCTCGGAGTTGATCGACCGCTCGCCGCCAGCGAAGCCCTGGCGCTCCCGCCAGGCCATGGCGTCGACGGCCCACCGGGTGACCCGAAAGAAGCCGGGCGCTTCCGGACCCTGCATCCAACCGCTCATGTCCTTGGGATCCCTTGT
>JBKPHT010000009.1:0-4888 GCA_046730015.1 Actinomycetota bacterium | reverse complement strand
GCCGCCGAGTACCAGGAGCACTTCGGCGAGCACGCCTACGACGACCAGGGCAACTACATCGGCCCGTCGGTCGAGCACTCGCCCGAGGCCGACGAGGCCTGGGCCGAGTACTACGCCGAGAGCGGCGACCGCGGCGAGTCCGAGACCCCGGCCGCCCCGCCGGCCGCCGCCGGCGAGGACATCGAGCCCGACACCGGGACCGACACCGAGCCCGACACCGACGACCAGTAGCCGGCGGGCGGGCGCCGCCCGCCACCTGGCTTTCCGTGGCCGATCCGGCGGCTGTGGCGCGCCGCGAGCGAAGCACGCCGCGGGACCTGCCCGGCGGGCCGGGCCACCGGCGCGCGCGGCCGGTCTTGCTAACGTCCGCGCCGTGCTGGTCGTGGGCCTCACCGGGGGCATCGGGTCGGGCAAGTCGACGGTCGCGTCGCTCCTGGCCGCCAAGGGCGCGGTCGTGGTCGACGCCGATGCGGTCACGCGCGAGGTCCAGCAGCCCGGCACCCCGGTCTTCGCGGCGATGGTCGAGCGCTTCGGGCCGGGCATCGTGGCCGATGACGGCACCCTCGACCGCCAGGCGGTGGCCGACATCGTCTTCTCCGATGCCGACGCACTCGCGGATCTGAACGCGATCGTCCACCCCGCCGTCGGCGCGGCACTGATGGCCAGAATGGCGGCGCTGGCGGGAACGGACGAGATCGTCGTCCTCGACGTCCCGCTCCTGGTCGAGTCCACCCGCGGCTACCCGGTCGCCGGACTGCTGGTGGTCGACGTCGACCCCGACATCGCGGTCGCCCGCCTGGTCGCCCAGCGCGGCATGCGGGAGGACGACGCCCGCGCCCGCATCGCCCGCCAGGCCAGCCGGGACGATCGCCTCGCCCGTGCCGACCGCGTCATCGACAACAGCGGCGACCTCGACGCGCTGGCGGCCCAGGTCGACGCCGCCTGGCGGTGGATCGAGAGCCTGGCGCGCCCCGACGGCGAGGCGGCCGCAGCGGGCTGACGGCCGGGCCCGGCTAGCCCCCCGGCGGGAGCGGCAGGCCCGCGGCCGCCGCGGATCTCTCCTGCTGGCGCCGGTTGCGTACCGCCTGCTCCTCGTTGGCGGCGCGGACGGCCCGCAGGACGGTGCCCCGCGCGGCGTGGAGGCGGTCGAGGGCCAGGGTGCCCGCGCGCGCCAGCAGCCCGTGAGCGCGCTCGAACTCGTGGCGGTGGCGGCCCGTCCAGTGCTCGACGGTGGCATCCCGGACGACGCCGGTGTGGTGGGCGTGGTCGCCGAGCATGTCGCCGGCGAACCGCAGGACGGCGACGGCATGCGCGGCGGCCCCGTGGTCGAAGTCGACCGGCTCCGCGCCGTCGACGGGGGCCACGTACTCGATCTCGGTCATCGGATCTCCTCCTCGGTTCAGCTTCCCGGCGCTTCTGGGCTGCCCTTCGGGCGCCGGGTCGGATGACATGACACTTACGGACACAATGCTAGAGTCACTGTATGACAACAAGCAGTGCCGAAGTAACCCGATTGGAGGCTTACGAGCCCTCGCTCGCCCCGGTGCACGAGGGGCTGACCCTGATCGCCGCCCGGCTGGAGGCGGCCGCGGGACAGTTCTTCGCCGGCGCCGGGCCCTACGCGTCCGGGTCGGCGGAGGCGGTCGGCACACCGGTGCGGGAGGTCCTCGACCAGTCCGACTACCTCGCCGCCTGGGTCACGACGGTGGCGGCCGCGTTCCGGTCGGCCGGCGCCGACCCGGACGGCGACGGGGTGCTCACGGCGCCCGAGGCCGCGCTGGATGGGCTGGTTCTCTCGCCGGTCCTGGCCGAGGAGCGGGCCGCCGTGGCGGCCGAGCTGGCGACGCTCGCCGAGCGGGCGCGGGCCGGCGACCTCATGGTCACGCCGGCCCAGCTGGCCGCCGTCGTCGACCGGGCCCGCCGGCTTGTCGACGGGTCGCCCGACCCGGCCGCCGAGGCCGCGCGGCTGCTCGAGCACATGGGGTCCGGCGACGTCGACGTCGCGGTGAAGCTGCTGGAGCGTGACGCCCGCGGTGCGACCGGCCCGGACGACCCTTCGGTAGGTGCCCTGCTCGACTTGGGTCACGTCGTGAGCCTCGGGCTGGAGTCCCAGCCCGACCGGGCGGCCCACTGGGCCGACGACCTTGTCGACCGTCGGACCACCGTCCTCGACCTCGTGCCCGGCGCCGCCGTCGAGGGCCTGTCGGTCATGGGGGCGGGCAACGCCCCGGGAGCAGCTGCGTTCGGCGTGGCCCTGTACGGGCAGCTCGCGGGCCGGTCGGGACGGACCCCGGCGGGCGGCCTGGTCGATCGGCTGTACGGCGCCACCGAGCCGGGCGCGGCCAGCCTGGTCACCGCCGGCCGCCGGGACGAGGCCGGGCACCGCGACCAGGCAGCGCTCGCCCACGGCATCGTCGACGAGCTGAGCGCCGGCGACGGCCGGCGGCTGTACGAGGTGATGGGCCCGGCGGCGCCGGCCGAGATCGCCGGGATCCACCGCGACGTCGTCCTGGCGTCGGTGGACCCCGGGTTGCCGGACGACGCCCGGGTCCGCCTGGCCCACCGGCTCGCAGCCCTCTACCTCGAGCAGCCCGGCCCGCTCGGCTCCGGCCGCCTCCCGCCCTACCCGCCCGAGGTGACCACGGCGTTCGCTGCGGCGACGCAACCGCTCATGGAGAGCTCGATGGGCGGCGACGCCACGACCGTCGACCTCGACCCCGCAGGGAGTGCGTCCATGGCACCGGTTGCCGTCGTGTGGGACGCCGTGGCGGAGTACGGGGTGACGCCCGGTGGCCCGGCAGGGCTGCGCCACGCGCTCGACGGCGTGACGGCGAACGTGCTCGGCGACGCGCTCGCGTCCGGCGCGGGCCCAGGCGCCGACTCCGCCGGGAGCACCTATCCGCTCGACCCGAATCGGCTGAAAAATCTCGGGAACGTGTACGAGGGCGTTGCAGCGAGGGTGGCGAACGAGCGGTTCGCGTCGGTCGTCTCGTCCCTGGAGGACGGCAGCGGGGTCGCCCCCAGCGGGCTGTCGGTCGTCTCGGGCATCGTCGGCGAGTTCCCGGGCGGCTCGACCGCGGTCGGGTTCGTGGACGCAGCCATCACCCTGGACGCCGAACGCCATGTGACCGGCGGAGCCAACCCTCTGGTGGGCGCAGAGGTCAACCTGATCCGTGAGCTCGTGGCCGTCGACATCGTGGCGAGGCCCGACATCGTGACGCCCGGGCTTCGCGCCCGGCTGATGGAGGTCGCCGCGTCGGAAGGCTCGCTCGGGGTCTACGAGTTCGTGCGCGACGTCGGCGGCGCCTACCCGCCGACCGACGGGAACGGCGGCATCGCGCTCACGCGACTGCGCGAGCTGGTGCTGGCCCAGGCCGGGGAGGTCGACCTCGGCTCCGCGATCACCATCGCCGAGGCGACCGATCTCGGGGAGGGCGGCTGACGATGGACGCCTCGCGACGTTCCTGGTGGTGGCGTGCCGCCACCGTGGTGGCCGCGGCGATCCTCGTGTCCTGTGGCGGGCCCACCGAGGCCGGTCCCACCTGCCGCGACACGGTCCTGGCGAACGGGACGGCGTTCGAGGACTCGCAGACGTTCGCG
The DNA here is from genome assembly GCA_046730015.1 of Actinomycetota bacterium. Lineage (GTDB taxonomy): Bacteria > Actinomycetota > Acidimicrobiia > Acidimicrobiales > VFJN01 > ZC4RG19. The sequence goes on along the minus strand of JBKPHT010000009.1, from coordinate 1,288 downwards.
ATCGCGTTCTCTCGTTCCCTCAGCGTCAACTATCCCGAGCTCACCCCGATCGCCGAGGAGGTCGCCCGCTACCAGGAAGGGCACCCCGACTACACCCTCCCGATCGATGAGGGCGTGGACCTGCAGACCACCGGACTCAGCTACGCGCTCGTCCTCACGGCCCTGGCCGCCAGCCCGGAGGCTCGGACACCCGAGCTGATCCGGCACCTCGTCGACGCGGCGCGACGCGGCGGCATGAAGTACGTCCTCGCGTTCCTCCACGACGATGTGGGCTATCCCGCCGATCGGTACGGGGGCGCGGCCTTGCGGACGCTCAGAGACGAGTGGGGGCCGGCTCGAGCGGAGATGAGACGCACCGTCACATGGAACGAGCTCTGTCCGGGTTGATGACATGAACCGGCGCCACGTCCACCCAGACGGACAGCTCCTGCTCGCCGGGCGGGCCCAGGTGCTGCTGGCCGAGGGGAAACTATGCGGGTCCACGCCGGGCGGGCTGCTTGAGTGGTGCGGTGCTCCCCGCTCTGCTCACCGGGCTCGGTCTCGGTGCCCTGGTCGCCGCGCAGGTCGGTCCCGTATCGCTGCTCTGCATCCGGACGACGCTCCGCTACGGCGCCGGCCCCGGGCTGGCTGTCGGGGCCGGCGCGGCGTCGGTCGACACCCTGTACGGGGCGCTGGGGATGCTCGGGGCGGCATCGCTGGTCACGTTCGGCCCGGTTCGGCTCGTGCTCGGCGCCGTCGGGGCGGTGGTGCTGGTGGTGATGGGCGCGCGGACCCTGCACTCGGCCAACCGGGTCCGCATCGGGCTGGAGACGCCGTCCGAGGTCGTCACCCCCACCCGGGCCTGGCGGACGGCGGTGGCCGCCACGGCGTCGAACCCGCTGACGATCGCCTCGTGGGCCACGGCGTTCGCGGCCGCGTCGACGGCGTCGGTGGTGGACGGCTGGGGCGACGGGATCGCCCTGCTGGCCGGCATCGGCGCCGGCAGTGTCGGCTGGTTCGCGGTCCTGACGGCGGGCGTGGCCGTGGCCGGCCGCCGCCTGGGCGACCGGGCCGTGCAGGCCGCGGACGTGGTGGCGGGCGCCGGCCTGGTCGGCTTCGGCGCCCTGCTCGGCGTCCGCACCATGCGCGACGGCTGACCCCGCCACGGTCCGGTCGCGACGGGGTCGCGAGGCGATAGGGATAGGTCCAGAACCGTCCGGCGACCGCTATCGCATCGCAGGACCCGGCTGCGGCGGCACGCCCGGAACGGGCTACAGCGCCAACCGCAGGTCGTCGACCGCCACCATCG
>JBKPHT010000008.1:0-2959 GCA_046730015.1 Actinomycetota bacterium | reverse complement strand
GGCGCCGACGAGGCGGGCCTGGCGGCCGCGCTGGCCGGGGCGCTGGCGGCGGCCCGGTCCGACGACGTCCGGCGGGGGGTGTCGACCGTGGGGCCCCACCGCGACGAGGTGGCGCTGTCGATCGGGGACACCCCCGCCCGGACCCAGGCGAGCCAGGGCGAGCAGCGGACGCTGGCGCTGGCGCTGCGGCTGGCGGCCCACCACGTCGTGACTGGCGAGACCGGCACGCCGCCGGTGCTGCTGCTCGACGACGTGTTCAGCGAGCTCGACCCGGAGCGGAGCGCGGCCCTGGTCGCCCACCTGCCGGCGGGGCAGACGCTGCTGACGACGGCGGGCGCGCTGCCGCCGAGCGCGGCGCCGGACCGGGTGCTGCACCTGGCGGGTGGCGAGATCCGGGAGTGAGCCCTCCGGGGCCGGGGAGCGCGGCTTCCCGGTCGCTGGTCTGGTTGACTGACGGCATGGCATGGCGGCCGCTCCCCGGCGCCCCCGCACCGCCGGTGCGGCTGGGCGACACGATCGACCGGGTCCTCGGCCGCCTCGGCCGGACGACGCGGGCGGGGGTCGAGGTCGTGTTCGACCGCTGGGACGAGGTCGTCGGCGACGCGATGGCGGCCCGCACCCGGCCGGTGGCGATCGACGGCGACACGCTCGTCGTGGCGGTCGACGACCCGGCGCTGAGCACCCACGTCCGGTTCCTGGAGCCGCAGCTCGTCGCTCGGCTGGCCGAGCTGGCGGGCGATCGGGCCATCGGGCGGGTCGAGGTGCGGGTCACCCGCCGCCGGGGCCCGCGCCCGCCGCGGCGGCCGCCGGGACGGGCCTGACGGGCGCCCCACGCCGGGCCCGGGCATGGTCCGGATCGTCACACCCGCCTGGTAGACTGATCACGTTGTAATTGGCGGTTCTGACCAGGCAAGACGGCCGTTGAGCGGCCTTCCAGCGCCGGTCGGCCGCCAGTGGGAATCCAGCTGACGGAAGGGCGCGCCTTGGCGCAAGGAAGCACCTCGTACGGGGCGAAGGACATGCAGGTCCTCGAGGGCCTGGAGCCGGTGCGGAAGCGCCCGGGCATGTACATCGGCTCGACCGGACCATCCGGACTGCACCACCTCGTCTGGGAGGTCGTCGACAACTCGGTCGACGAGGCGATGGCAGGCCACTGCGACCGCATCGACGTCACCCTCCTGGCCGACGGCGGTTGCCGGGTGGTCGACAACGGGCGCGGCATCCCGACCGACATCAACAAGCAGTACAAGCTGTCCGGCGTCGAGATCGCGCTGACCAAGCTCCATGGCGGCGGCAAGTTCGGCGGCGACGGCTACAAGGTCTCCGGCGGCCTCCACGGCGTCGGCGTGTCGGTCGTCAACGCCCTGTCCCGCAAGCTTGTCGTCGAGATCGACCAGCACGGCAAGCGGCACTCGATGACCTTCGTCGACGGCGGCCAGCCGCAGGGCAAGCTGCGCGTCACCGGCGATGCTCCCCGCAACGGGCGGTCTGCGCCCCGGCGGGGCACCACGGTCACGTTCTGGCCCGACGACACCGTCTTCGAGACCGTCGAGTTCTCGGCCCGCACCATCCTCGAACGCCTGCAGATGATGGCGTTCCTCAACCGGGGCCTCGAGATCCGGTTCAAGGACGAGCGGCCGGGCCACGAGCCCGAGCCGGTCGTCTACAAGTACGCCGGCGGCATCACCGACTTCGTCCGCCACGTCAACAAGACGAAGGAGAGCCTGTTCTCCAAGGTCGGCCACTACGCGGACGAGGACCACACCTCCGAGGTCGAGGTCGCGTTCCAGTGGAACACCGGCTTCAACACGGACGGCATCCACAGCTTCGCCAACGGCATCAACACCGTCGAGGGCGGCACCCACGAGGAGGGCTTCAAGGCCGCCCTCACCAGCGCGGTAAACAAGTACGCCCGGTCCAAGAACCAGCTCAAGGAGAAGGACCCCAACCTCGCGGGCGAGGACATCCGCGAGGGCATCACCGCCATCATCTCGGTGCGGCTGCGCGACCCCCAGTTCGAGGGCCAGACCAAGGCCAAGCTGGGCAACACCGCGATGAAGACGCTGGTCCAGCGGGCGACCAACGAGAAGCTGGGCGACTGGCTCGAGGAGAACCCGACCGAGGCCAACAAGATCGTCCGCAAGAGCATCGCCGCCTCCCAGGCCCGGGATGCGGCGAGGAAGGCCCGCGACGTCGTGCGCAACAAGACGCTGCTCGACGGCGCCGGCATGCCCGACAAGCTCAAGGACTGCTCGTCCAAGAACCGTGACGAGCGCGAGCTGTTCATCGTCGAGGGCGACTCCGCCGGCGGCTCCGCCGTCCAGGCCCGCGACCCCGCCACCCAGGCGATCCTCCCCATCCGGGGCAAGATCCTCAACGTCGAGCGGGCCCGCATCGACAAGATGCTGAAGAACAACGAGATCCAGACGCTGATCTCGGCCATCGGGGCCGGCCTCGGCGACGAGTTCGACCTCGACAAGCGGCGCTACGACAAGATCTGCATCCTCACCGATGCCGACGTCGACGGCGCCCACATCCGCACGCTGCTGCTGACGTTCTTCTTCCGGCAGATGAAGTCGCTGGTCGAGCAGGGCCACGTATACATCTGCGAGCCGCCCCTGTACTCCACCGAGGTGGGCAAGGAGAAGGTCTACCTCAAGGACGACGCGGCGAAGGCCCGGTTCCTCGAGGAGCGGCCCAACCACCGCAAGGACTTCGCCCGCCTCAAGGGCCTTGGCGAGATGGATCACGAGGAGCTCCGCGTCACCACCATGGACCCGGCCCGCCGCACGCTGCTGCGGGTCAACGTCGAGCAGGCCGCCCTGGCCGACGAGGTCCTGTCGATCCTCATGGGCGAGGACGTCGAGATGCGGAAGCACTTCATCCAGACCAACGCCAAAGACGTCCGCTTCATCGACATCTAGGACTGCACGCACCTCCCATGCCTGACGAGATCACA
>JBKPHT010000007.1:0-20394 GCA_046730015.1 Actinomycetota bacterium | reverse complement strand
TCGCCCGCCGACCTGGCCGCCGCCCACGAGCTCCGCAACCTCGCCACGGTGGCCGGCGCCCTCGCCCGGGCCGCCCGGGCCCGCACCGAGAGCCGCGGCGCCCACGCCCGGCGCGACTTCCCGGACCTCGATCCCGGGCTGCAGGTGCGGCTGGTCGCCGGGGCCTGATGATCGCTTCTGGCGGTCGCGGAAGCGATACGCACACGGAAGCGATGCTCACCGTGCGCCGCCAGTTCTGGTGAGGGGGCGCGTCCAGCCCGGAACGGCGCACCGCTAGCATCACGGCCCATGTCTGAAGCCTCACACCAGGCTTCCGCTGGGGCACCCGAGCAACATCCTCCGGGGTGGTACCCGGACCCCTTCGGACGCCACGAGACCCGCTGGTGGGACGGCCGCCAGTGGACCGAGCACGTCGCCTCCCACGGTCGCCAGGCGGTGGACGCGCCCACCGGTGGCAGCTACGTGCCGACCGTCAACCGCGCGACCGAGAAGGTCGTCCGCGACGTCCAGTCGGTCGGCGGGGCGGTCGGCCAGGGCGGTGGCTCGATCTTCACCGAGCCGGTGCTGGTCGTGAACCAGAAGGCCAAGCTGATCGAGGTCAACAACGAGTACGCCATCTACGACCAGCACGGCCGCCAGCTCGGCGCGGTCCGCCAGGTCGGGCAGAGCATGGCCAAGAAGGCCATCCGCGTGCTCACGTCCTACGACCAGTTCATGACCCACAAGCTCCAGGTCGTCGACCTGCACGGCAACGTGCTCATGGCCCTGACCCGGCCGGCCAAGGTGCTGAAGTCGCGTGTCATCGTCCAGGACCAGATGGGCAACGAGGTCGGCCAGATCGTCCAGCAGAACGCGATCGGCAAGATCCGGTTCGCGCTCGACTCGGGCGGCCACACCTGGGGCTCGATCAACGCCGAGAACTGGCGGGCCTGGAACTTCAACATCCAGGACCACACCGGCGCCGAGGTCGCCCGCATCACCAAGACGTGGGAGGGCCTGGCCAAGACCATGTTCACCACGGCGGACAACTACGTCGTGCAGATCCACCGCCCGCTGCAGGACCCGCTCCGCACCCTGGTGGTGGCGGCCGCGCTGGGCGTCGACACCGCGCTGAAGCAGGACGCCCGAGGCTTCGGCTGAGCGGAGCGAAGCCGGAGCTTGGCCCGAGCGGCCCGGAGCGAAGCGACGAGAGCGGGAAACACAGGCGCCGAGCGCAGCGAGGCTTCGGCTGAGCGGTGCGAAGCCGGAGCCTGCCGATGTGCTGTTCTCGAGGCGATAGGGGTCGTTCTTGTGTTCTCGAGGCGATTGGGGCCGGCCCCCGACCACTATCGCCTCGGGAACCGGCGATCGACCCCTATCGCCTCATGCAACTGGGTTGCGGGAGGCGATCGGGGCCGGAACCGGCCGCCGAGGGACCGCCGGGGCGGCCGCCGCCACCAGGGGAGCGGTGGCGACGGCCGCGCCCAGGCAGGCCCCGCCGACCCGGGCCACCGCCCGACCCAGGCTCGGCGGGCGCGGAACGGCGACCGGGGGACGGACGAGGCGGCCGCGCGGGCACGTCGATGAGTCGGGATGCCAAGCCAGAGACCTCGGGCGCGAGGAGAACGGTCGTGTCCCCTCGTGTTCGGAGCGGTCACCGGATCGGATGACGACGGCGGAGATTTTTCGGACCCGGTTCAGCCGAGTCAGGCGCCGGGTTTCACCCGCCATTCGGCCGCGCCGCTGGCGGCGACCTCGTCGGCCATGGCGTCGAGCCCGGCCGGCTCGCGCTTGAGCTCGGCGTCGAGGAAGGCGACGACCGCGTCGCCGAACAGCCGCCCGGGCTCGCCGAGGAACACCCCGACGTGGTCGGCCTCGGTCGGCCGCAGGTACCAGACCGGCCCGACGGCCAGGTCGAACGCGGCGTCGCCGGCGGCGACCGGTACGCCGGGGTCGGCCGCACCGTGGACCAGCAGCATCGGCGTCGGCGGCCGGTCGTCGTAGGTGCCGCCGGGGTAGCCGAGCGGGCCGCCCGAGACCGGGATCGTGGCGTCGATCCGCTCGTCGAGGCAGCAGGAGTTGTAGGCCACGCCGAACACAGTGGCCGACCCCAGCGAGTGACCGCCGACCGCCAGCGTCTCGGTGTCGACGTGGCCGGCGAGCGGGTCGTCGCCGCCGAGGTCGGCCAGGCTGTCGACCACGAAGCTGACGTCGCCCGGCTGCTGGGGCAGGTCGTCGGACACGGCGATCCCGTCGCGGCTGAGGGGGAATGTCGGCAGCGCGACCACGTAGCCGTGGCGGGCCCAGAGGGCCGCGAAGCCGGAGAACGTCTCGGCCCGTCCGCTCCAGCCGTGGGCGAACACCACGAGGGGCCAGGTGCCCTCGGCGGGCGGGGCGTCGGCGTCCGCCTCGAGCGCGCCCGCCACGGCCTCGCCCTCGGGCTCGGGGGCGGCCTCGCCCGCGGCGGGGTAGAGGACGATGACCGGGATGGTCCGGGTCGGCTGCTCGGCCAGGCCCCGGGCGGGGACGGCCATGGTGGTCCGGCTGGGGTCGACCAGCGTGAGCTCACGCCGCCCTACGGCGAACGGCGGCCCGGCGGGCTCGGCCTCCTCGGCCGCACGGGACCGCGGGCGGTCGGCCCCCGTCGCGTCGCCCGACGAGCAGGCGGCGCCGGCCACCACCCGCGCCGCCAACGTCAGCCGCGCCCCAGCGCGCGTCGCCCCGAGCACGCCGCCGAGTCTGGCATCCGCGAGACTTGCCGACCGTGCACGCCGCCCACCCCCCGGTCACCGCCGTCCGCGAGGCGGTCGCCCGCGCCCTGGCCGAGGACCTGACCCCCATCGGCGATCTCACCTCCGCCCTGCTGCCCCCGGCGCTGGAGGCGACCGCCCTGCTGGTGCCCCGCAGCCCGGGCGTCCTGGCCGGCCGCCTGTGCGCCGACGAGACGTTCCGCCAGGTGGATGCGAGGCTCGACGTCCGGTGGGCGGCCGACGACGGCGACCGGGTGGCCCCCGGTCAGGAGCTGGGGCGGGTGAGCGGGCCGCTGGCCCCGATCCTCACCGCCGAGCGGACCGCGCTGAACTTCCTCGGTCACCTGTCCGGCATCGCCACCCTCACGGCCCGGTTCGTCGACGCGGTGGACGAGGCCGGGGGCAGCCTCCGGGTGTGGGACACCCGGAAGACCACCCCGGGGCTCCGGGCCCTGGAGAAGGCGGCGGTGCGGGCCGGGGGCGGCGCCAACCACCGGGGCAACCTGTCCGACTGGGTTCTGCTCAAGGACAACCACCTCGAGCTGTTCGGGATCGCTCCCGCCGTCGCCCACGCCCGCGAGCGGTGGCCGGGCCGGACCGTCCACGTCGAATGCGGCGACCTCGACCAGGTCCGGCAGGCCGTCGCCGCCGGCGCCGACGCCCTGCTGCTCGACAACATGACCCCCGACGAGGTCCGGGAGGTCGTGGCGGAGGTCCGGGCCGCCGACCCGCACCGCCCGCTGCTGGAGGTCTCCGGCCGCGTGGACCTCGACACGGTCCGGGACTACGCCACCACCGGGGCCGACCTGGTGTCGATCGGCGCGCTCACCCACTCGGCGCCGGTCCTCGACATCGGCCTCGACGTCCTCCCGGGCTGACCCGCCGACGCCCCGCCCGAATGCAGCCGCGAAACCCGGGGCGCCTAGCCTCGGCCGCCGTGATGCTCCTGGCCATCGACGTCGGCAACACCCAGACCGTGATCGGGCTCTACGACCTGGAGCCCGACGACAACCACAACGTGGGCCGCCGGCTGGCCGACACCGACCTGCTCGACCACTGGCGGGTGGCCACCAACGCCGAGCGGACGGCGGACGAGTACGCCCTGGTGATCCAGGAGTTCCTCGGCTTCCACGAGTTCAGCTTCGACGACGACATCGCCGGCATCGTCCTGTGCTCGTCGGTTCCCCGGGTCACGGGGGCGCTGCGGCGGATGAGCGAGCGGTACTTCGGGCAGACGGCCGTCGTCGTCGAGCCCGGCATCCGCACCGGGGTGCCGATCCTCTACGACAACCCGAAGGAGGTCGGCGCCGACCGCATCGCCGACGCCGTCGCCGCCTTCGACCTGTTCGGCGGCCCGATCGTGGTCGTCGACTTCGGCACCGCCACCACCTTCGAGGCCATCTCGGCCAAGGGCGAGTACCTCGGCGGCGCCATCTTCCCCGGCATCGACATCAGCCTCGACGCCCTGTTCGCCCGGGCCGCCGCCCTGCGCCGGGTCGAGCTGGTCGAGCCCCGCCACGTCATCGGCCGGTCGACCGTGGAGTCGATGCAGTCGGGGGTCATCTACGGCTACACGGCGCTGGTCGACGGCATGGTCACCCGCATCGAGGGTGAGCTGGGCGAGAAAGTCAACGTGGTGTCGACGGGCGGTCTGTCAGGCTTGATCACGCCCCTGTCGTCCACGATCCTCCACCACGAGCCGTGGCTGACCCTGCACGGGCTCCGCCTCATCTACGAGAAGAACCAGTGAGCGAGCGGAGCGAGCGAACCATGAGCACAGTGCGATACTCGGCACGAAGTGCCGATGGCTCACTGCGTGCATCCCGAAGGGTGCACCGGTGAACGAAGGCGACGAGACTGGCGAGACGAGCGAGCCGGGCGAGTTCCGGCCGCCCTACCGGGTCCAGGTCGACGACCGGGCCGCCGACCTGCAGGCCGCCCACGCCGACCTGCCCGCCGGCGGCGGCAGCGGCGTCACCGCCACCGTTGCCGGCCGGATCATGCTGCTGCGCGACATGGGCCGCCTCGCGTTCGCCACCCTGCGCGACTCCAGCGGCCAGATCCAGCTCATGGCCACCGCCAAGGGCACCGACGACTACAAGGGCCTCACCGGCCTCACCCTCGGCGCCTGGATCGTCGCCACCGGCGAGGTCATCCGGTCCAACAAGGGCGAGCTGTCGGTGCGGGTCGAGCGCTGGCAGCAGCTCGCCGAGGCCCGCCGCGGCTTCGGCGACAAGTGGAGGGGCATCACCGACACCGACACCCGCTACCGCCAGCGGTACGCCGACCTGTGGGCCAACGAGTCGAGCCGGGCCACCTTCCAGGCCCGGAGCCGCATCCTGTCGCTGACCCGGCGGTTCCTGGAGGACCGGGGCTTCGTCGAGGTCGAGACCCCGGTCTTCCACCCCATCCCCGGCGGCGCGCTGGCCCGGCCGTTCACCACCCACCACAACGCGCTCGACCTCGACCTCTACCTCCGCATCGCCCCCGAGCTGTACCTCAAGCGGCTGGTGGTGGGCGGGTTCGAGCGGGTGTTCGAGATCGCCCGGGTGTTCCGCAACGAGGGGCTGTCGACCCGCCACAACCCCGAGTTCACGATGCTCGAGCTGTACCAGGCCTACGCCGACTACGGCGACATGATGGAGATCACCGAGCAGCTGATCGCCTACCTGGCCCGAGAGGTCACCGGCTCGACGGTGATCACCTACGGCGGCCGCGAGGTCGACCTGACCCCGCCGTGGCGCCGCGCCTCGCTCATCGAGCTGATCGAGGAGCACGCCGGCGTCCGCGTCGACGTCCGCATGGGGGTCGACGAGCTCCGCGCCATCGCCCGCGACCACGGCGTCGAGACCGACCCGTCGTGGGGCCCCGGCAAGCTGATCCTCGAGATCTACGAGAAGACCACCGAGGCCGAGCTGTGGGGCCCCGTGTTCGTCACCGACTACCCCAAGGAGGTCTCGCCGCTCGCCCGCGACCACCGTGAGCTGCCCGGCATGGTCGAGCGCTTCGAGCCGATCGTGGCCGGTCGCGAGCTGGGCAACGCCTTCACGGAGCTGACCGACCCCGACGAGCAGCGGCGCCGGTTCGAGGACCAGGCGCGGGCCAGGGCCGCCGGCGACGACGAGGCGATGGGAGTAGACGACGACTACGTCCGGGCGCTGGAGTACGGGCTACCCCCCACGGGCGGTCTCGGCATCGGCATCGACCGGCTCGTCATGCTCCTCACCGACACCCCCAGCATCCGGGACGTCGTGCTGTTCCCCACCCTCCGGCCCGAGCGGGACTGAGGCGGCCGCGCCGGCGGTGACCTCGACGACGGCCTGGGCGCGGCGCCCGAACCAGCCGAGCTTCGGCTGCCGGAGCGCGACCCGCAGCTCGTAGCGGCCGGGCTCGGCCGGCACCTCGAGCGGGACCTCGACGCTGGTACGCATGCCCGGGGGCAGCGGCCGGGGGAGCGGCACCGACGGGTTGGCGACCACGCCCGGCCGGGCGGAGCCGTCGCCGTCAGTGCCGTTGCCGCCCGGTGGCAGCGGGAGCCAGCGGGCCCCCACCTTGACCGGCCGGGGCAGGACGCTGGCCAGCGGCCCGCCCGAGCGGTTGACGACCTCGACGGCGACGCTGGACACCGCGCCCGCCACCGCCGTCGCCGGGAGGTCGCCCCGGACCTCGCAGCGGGTCGCCCGGTCGGCGGCCAGCGGCTCGCCCAGCGCCGCGAGCTCGGCCGCGGTCCGGGGCGTCACCATCCGGACGGCTACGTCGTCCGGGGTCGGGCGCCGGTCGGCGGGCCGGGTGGTCGCGCGGTGCTGGTCGACGGCGCGGGCCGCGTTGGCGGCGAACCCGGCGGCCAGGCCGCGCGTCACCGCGGGCGGCACGAGCAGGATCTCGTACACCTCCAGGCAGGGCATCGGCACCCGCTCGACCACCGTGAAGGTCCGCAGGTCGACCACCGCGATCTCGGCCCGGTCGTCGTCGTGGTCGCGGTGGGCGTTGCCCCCGACCAGGGCCCACGGCCCGGCGAAGGCGAGGCCCCGGGTGAACCGGCGGACGGGCGCCCGGCGCCGGACCGTCCCGTCGAGGCTGAGCTCGGTGAGCGTCCCCCGGGTCGACTCGCAGACGTACCAGCGGTCGCGCCGGCGCCGGGGGGTGTGGGGGTGGGCGAGGCCGGTGAGCACGTCCCGGCGGGTGGCGAGGTCGAGGACGAACCCGGCGCCCGCCTCGTCCTGGTCCTTCCAGCCCTTGTGCCGGTCGAACCGCCCGAAGGCGCAGACGTGCGGGGCGCCGTCCACCACCGTCAGCGAGTTGACGTGCCACCCGTCGGGGACGGTCGACCCCTGCCAGACCATGGTCGGGTCGCCGGCCGCCGGGTCGACGCGCCAGACGGCGTCGTCCCAGCTCGACGTGACGAGGACGGCGCCGTCGTGCCAGCGGACGTCATGGGGATCGCGGATCGTGTCCAGCCGCTGGTAGCCGCGCACGCCGCGGGCGTCGTAGGACAGCAGCTCGCAGGTGGAGGTCTGCTCGCCGGGGGCGCGCAGCAGCCGCCACAGCCGCCCGCCGCCCAGCGCCAGGCCGGAGGAGGGCAGGTCGTCGAGCGCCTCGGGCTCGGCACCGGTCACGTCGTAGATGCCGCCGCCCCACTTGCCGAACCCGCTCACCACCACCCGGGTCCCGCCGAGGGCGTCGCGCCAGCAGGCCGCCTCCATGATCGTCATTCGATCCCGTGTTCGAGGGCGTAGCGCACCAGCTCCTGGCGGCGGTTCAGGTGCAGCTTGCCCATGATGTTGCGGACGTGGTTCTCCACCGTCTTCTCGGCGATGAAGAGCTGCTCGCCGATCTCCCGGTACGTGTGGCCCCGCGCGACGTACTGCAGCACCTCCCGCTCCCGGTCCGACAGGGGCTGGAGCGGGCCCGCGGCCTTGGCCATCCGCCGGAACTCGCCCAGGACCAGCGAGGCCAGCGCCGGCGAGAACACCGGCTCGCCTCGTGCGGCCCGCCACAGCTCACGTCGCAGCTCGTCCGGCGGGGTGCTCTTGACCAGGTAACCGTTCGCGCCCGCGGAGACGGCGTCGAGCAGGTCGCGCTCCTGCTCGCTGACGGTGAGCATGACGATGGGGACGTCCGCGCCGCAGGCCCGGGCCACCTTCAGACCGCCGCCCCCCGGCATGTGCAGGTCGCAGACCACCAGGTCGGGCCGGAGCGAGCGGACGGCCTCGATGGCCTCGTCGGCGTCGCCGGCCTCGCCGACGACGTGGAAGTTCGACCCCAGGTCGGCGCGCAGGCCCGACCGCCAGATGGGGTGGTCGTCGGCCACCACCACGCGCACGGCCGCCAGGTCGGACATCGGGCCAGCGTAGAACGTGTGGTCACGCCCGCCGGATCGGCACCCAGCAGCGGACCTCGGTGCCCCGGCCGGGCCGCCCGTCGACCTCGACCCGCCCCCCGACCTCGGCGATCCGGCCCCGGACCGACCGCCGCAGCCCCGCCCCCTCGGTCGTCGCCGCCGGGTCGAACCCGACGCCGTCGTCCTTCACCGAGCAGAACAGGTCGCCGTCGGCCGGCTCGGCGTACACCGTGACCCGGGACGCGCCGCCGTGCTTGCCCGCGTTCGCGAGCGCCTCGCCCACCGCGCCGGCCAGCGCGTCGGCGGCGCGGTCGGGGAGGGGCGGCGTGTCGGGGGCGACGACGACCGTGGCGGTGACGCCGTAGCGCTCTTCGAACCGGGCCGCCGCCACCCGCAGCCGGGCGCCGAGGTCGCCGCCCCCGCCGAGCACCCCTGGGGTGCCGTAGAGGAACTCCCGCAGCTCGCGCTCCTGGTCGCGGGCCAGCCGGACGAGGTCGGGGTCGCCGGTCCGGCGCTGGACCACGGCCAGGGTCTGGAGCACGCCGTCGTGGAGGGTCCGGGCCACCTCTTCCCGGGCCTGGGCCAGCGAGACCCGCCGCTCGGCCTGGCGCAGCCGGTCGGTCACGAACCCGGCCACCAGCCCGGCCAGCGCGTACAGGACGATGCTCGACACGACGCCGACGGTGTCCCGGTCGGTCCACGGGTCGGGGCCGAGCAGCTCGCCAACGCCCCGGGCCGAGCCGATCGCCACGCCGGCCAACACCCCGCCGCGCCACCGGAAGGCGATCCCGGCGGTGAGCACGCCCGCCAACGGCCAGGCCGAGCCGAGGGTCTGGGGGTGGGCGACGCCGTTGTAGGCCAGCTCGTCGCCGACCTCCAGCGCGGCGGCCACCGCCACCTCGCCGGCGACCACGGGCACCGTGAGGAGGCGGCCGGGGTCGGCGCTCAGCAGCGCGGTGTCGACGACCGTAACCAGCAGCGCCGCCCCCACCAGGGCGAGGGCCAGCGCGGGCCGGGCTGCGTCCTCCCCCAGCTCGGACCGGTTCACGACCAGCAGCACGACCGCCCAGGCCCAGGCCAGCCACCGGAACACGGTGACGCCGGTGAGCAGGCCCCTGACCAGGGCATCCTCCCGGTCGTGGCCGGCGACGGCGACGGTCTCCATCACGCTCCAGTCTCGACCGGGGGAATCGCCTGGTGGCGCACCCGGTTGAGACGACAGCATGCCGGACGTGACCGCCGAGCCGCTCGTCGCCCCCGAGGCCGGCGCGCGCGGAGCGGAGGTGGCTCCGGCCGGCGACGGGGTGTGGGCGCCGGGCCGCCGGCGGCTCACCGCGGCGCTGGTCCTCACGATCACCCTCGTCGCGTTCGAGTCCCTGGCCATCGCCACCGTCATGCCGGTCGTGGCCGACGACCTGGGTGGCCTCGGACTCTACGGCTGGGTGTTCAGCGGCTTCTTCCTCGGCAGCCTGCTGGGCATCGTGCTCGCGGGCCGGGCGGCCGACCGCCGGGGCACCCGGCTTCCGTTCGCCGTCGGGCTCGCCCTGTTCGCGGTCGGGCTGGTCGTCGGCGGGGCCGCCCAGTCGATGCCCATGCTGGTGGCGGGCAGGGTCGCCCAGGGGATGGGCGCCGGCGTGATCCCGGCGGTGGCGTACACGACGGTGGGGCGCGGCTACCCGGCCGCGATGCGGCCCCGGGTGTTCGCCGTGTTCTCCAGCGCGTGGGTCGTCCCCGGGGTTGTCGGGCCGGCGGCGGCCAGCGCGATCGAGGGGTGGACGTCGTGGCGGGTCGTGTTCCTGGCGCTGCTGCCCCTGGTGGCGGTGGCGGCCGCGCTGGCGCTCCCTGTGCTGTCCGACCGCGGCCCGGCGGCCGCCGACGCCGGCTCCGGTGCCGGTGACGCCGTCCCCGACGACGACCGTCGCCGGGACGCCCTCGTGCTGGTCGCCGGCGTCGCACTGGTTCTCGGCGGACTCGGCGCCCATCAGGCCTGGCTGGCCGTCGTCCTCGTCGTGGCGGGCGCGTTGCCCGCGGCCTGGGCCTTCGTCCGCCTCGTGCCTGCCGGGACCGTCGCGCTCCATCCCGGCCTCCCCGCCGCCATCGCGGCCCGGGGCATCCTGACCTTCGCGTTCTTCGGCACCGACGCGTACGTGTCGCTCGCCGTCACCGACGTGCACCACCAGCCCACCTGGGTCGCCGGGCTCGCCCTGACCGGCGCCACGCTGGCCTGGACGGCCGGGGCCTGGGTCCAGCAGCGCCTGGTCGTGCAGCGGGGGCCGCGGTGGCTGGTGCGGCGGGGCTTCGCGGTGATCGCCGTGGGCATCGGGCTGCTCGCTGCGTCGCTCGGCCCGGTCCCGGTGGCGGCCGTGGTCGCCGCATGGACGGTGGGGGGCCTGGGCACGGGGCTGTCGTACGCTCCGATCTCGGTGACGGTGCTCGGCACCGCCGCACCCGGCCAGGAGGGCCGGGCCAGCGCGTCGCTCCAGCTCACCGACGTGCTCGGGGTCGCCCTCGGCACCGGCCTGACGGGCGTGTTCGTTGCCCTGGGCGAGGGCCGGGGCTGGGCCACCGGCTCGTCGCTGACCATCGCGTTCGCCGTCACCCTGGCCGTGGCCCTCGGCGGCGTCGTCGCCGCCGGCCGGCTGCCCCGCCGCCTCCCGGGCGTCCCCGTCCCGGCAGAGGCCTGACCCCACCGCGGCCGGACCCTCGGCCTCACCGCGGAAGGAGGGCGGCGATCTCGTCCTCGGCCGGTGAGGTCTCGCCCGGGGCGGGGATCGTGGCCGCCACGGCGGCCGCGGCGTTCACGCCGTCGACGGTGGCGGCCATGCCCATCGGGCCCGGCGCCCCGTCGGCCAGCAGCGCCCCGTACAGGGTGTGGACGAGGGTGACCACCGGCACCCCGGCCGCCTCGGCCCCCACCAGGGCTCCGGGCAGCATGTAGTCGACCACCGCGACGTCGGCCCCGGCCCCCGAGATCTCGTCCCGGACGTCCCGGGCCATGGCGGTCACGTCCCACGGGTCGGCGGCGTCCCGGCCGGAGTAGGCGAGGCCGGCCGCGGCGAAACGGCCGGCCAGGCTCGGCGGTCCGTAGCCTGCCACCTCGGCGCCGGCGGCGGTGAGCCGGGTCCCGAGGGCCAGGACGGGGTTGACGTTGCCGCCGCCGTCCCAGGTCACGAACAGGACCCGTCCCTGCACGGGGTGAGCCTACGAGTTCGGGGTCTCGCGCAGGTGCTCGTTGGCCGCCCGGTACAGGTCGTAGATCTCCTTGCAGACCTGGCACAGGGGCAGCTTCTTGGGGTCGCGCTGGGGTACGAACGTCTCGCCGCACAGGGCCTCGACCGGGAAGCCGTAGATCCGGGCCTCGGTGGCCTTGGCGACCGCCGACTCGCCCGGCTCGGTCTTCATGATGTGTGCCACCTTGGGCTTGCCGGTCTCGAGGTCCTCGTCGGTCCGCTCGTCGACGCGCTCGTCCAGGTCGGGGCGGGCGGTGGTCAGGGGGCCGGCCATCGCCAGCCAGCGTAGCTAGGTAGCCGGCCGGCAGAGCAGCGTCTGGCCGCCCGACGCCAGCAGCCTGCCCGCCCGGTCCCACACCCGCCCCGTCGCCGCCACCAGCCCGCCGGCCCCGACCGGCGACGTCGCCTCGACCAGCAGCCACTCGTCCGCCGTCGGCCGGTGGAACCGGACCGACAGGTCGACAGTCACCCCCACCGTCTCGGGCGGGAAGACGTGGGCGTGGGCCCGGGAGGCGGCGGGCCAGCCGTAGGTGTCGATCGGGATGAGGGGGCGGCAGGCGTCGACCCACGGGTCGGCGAAGGTGGCCGTGGGCCGGAACCGGGTCCACGCCAGGGTCACCGGGTCGAGCGGGCCCGGCGGGGGCCAGGACTCGGCCCAGTCGAGCGGGTGCTGGTGGAGGTTGTCGAAGAACGGGAACGGCGGCGGCCCCTGCTCGTCGGGCGGCAGCGCGGCAAGCCGCTCGTCGCGGGACGGCACCTGGTCGGGCGGCGGCACGGCCGGGGCCGGGGCGACGTCGTGGTCGAGTGCGGCCCCGCCGGGGTCGAGGCCCCAGACCAGCGCCTCCAGGACGGGCCGCTCGCCCTGGCGGAGCCCGACCCGGGCCGAGGTGGCGAAGCGCGACGTCCGCAGGACGGCGACGTCGATGTCGACCTGGTCGAAGGCGGCCACCCCGAGGAAGTGGGCGACGATGCTGGCCGGTCGGGCCCGCCCGGTGGCGAGGCCGGCGGCCCGCAGGGCGACCGAGGCGACGTAGCCGCCGTTCGGCCCCCAGATGGCCCAGTCGGGACTGAGCTTGGCAACGTACCGGGTGCCGTTGTCACTCGCCGGGGTGACCCTGGTGTCGACCTCGAGGTCACCCACCGTCGCCGTCCCGGTCGCCGCCCCGGTCGACCCCGAGGGCGGCGAACCCCCTGGCCACGTCGTCGAGGTGGTGGACGGGGTCGTGGACGAAGTAACGGGCGAAGGTGGCGACGGTGAACGTGACCCCGTCGCTGCGGTTGCCCGTGCGCTGCCACTGGTCGCCGGTCACCGAGTCGAACCGGTCGGCGAGCGGACCGGCGGCGGCGGCGATCTCGGCGGCCACGGTGGCCGGGTCCTGCTCGCCGTAGCGATCCTCGACGGCGGTGGCGTCCTGATCCCAGTTGGCGAAGTCGGGATCGTCCTCGGCCAGCATCAGGGCCAGGCGCTCGTCGTAGAGCCGGAGGACGTCGCGGACGTGGCAGGCGTACTCCAGCGCCGACCAGCGGTCGTCGGACGGCCGCTCGGTCAGCCCCGCAGGGTCGGCCAGCACGACCTGCCAGGCGGCGGCGTTGTCGCGGACCATCCGCCCCACCTCGGCCAGCGGCACGGTCGAGGCCTCGAACCCGCACTCGTCGCACCGCCGGTCGAGCACCCAGGTCCAGTCCTTGGTGTCGGGCTCGATCGCCATGGCCCGGACGCTACCGACCACCCTGGGCCGGGGTCACCCGAGTATCCCGAGGCGATGGCCATCGCCTCGGGAACCGCCGGCGGTCAGCGGCGCTCCCACGCCCCGGACGTCTCGGTGAGGGCGTCGATGCCGGCGGGCAGGGTGCCCTCGGCCAGGTCGGCCAGGGTGACGTGCTCGAGCACGCCGCGGAGGCTGGCCCGGGTGGCGATCCACAGCGTGCGGAGCACCTCGCCGTCGCCCGGGTAGTCGAGCCGCTCGGGCGCCTCGCCCCGGACGTCGGCCAGCGGCCCCTCGACCGCCCGGACGATGTCGGCCACCGACACCTCTCCCGGCTCCCGGCCCAGGCGGTAGCCGCCGTCGCCGCCCCGGTGGGCCTGGACGATGCCGGCCCGCCGCATCCGGGCCAGGATCTGCTTGGTGAACGCGAGGGGCAGGCGCTGGCGCTCGGCGATCGTCTCGGCGGTGAGGGTGCGCGGGTGGTCGAGCGCCAGCTCGCGGGCGGCGCGCACGGCGTAGTCGACTCGGGCGGTCACGCGCACCGCCCCAGCCTCGCGCAGCCGCCTCCGCGCCCGGCGCCCGGCGGTCGCCCCCGATCGCTCAGCGGCGGCGGGTGCGGGTGTAGTGGCGGCGGGCCTTGAGCCGGTTGCCGCAGGTCGCCATCGAGCACCACCGGCGGGTGCCGTTGCGCGAGGTGTCGAGGAACCACAGCACGCAGTCGGGGTGGGCGCACTGGCGGATGCGGTCGGGCCGCTCGGCGAGCAAGTCGGCGAGGTCGTGGGCGGCGAGCGCGGCGGGCCGCCAGGTCTCGTCGTCGACCTCGACGGTCCGCTCCGGGCCGTGCTCGCCGACTGTGACCCGGAGCCGCGCGTGGGCGAGCACCTCGTTGACCCGGCGGCGTCCGCCGGGGTCGCCCTCCAGCAGCGAGCGGATGGCGGCGCGGGTCGCCACGAGGTGGTGGCCCACCTGGTCGCGCCGGCGGGACGGTGCCGCGAGGCCGTTGGTCCCCAGCCAGGTGGGCAGTCCGGTGGGCGTGGCGAGGAAGTCGACCGGCTGCCCGTCCTGCGTCCACTCGGTGTTGAGCAGGTCGAGCGCCAGCGGCTCGCCGAGCAGGGGGCGGGGGTCGGGCGGCGGCACCGGGGCCCAGTGTAACCGACGAGACAGCCTTGACCGGTTAGACTCATAACCGCTAAAACATGAAAAGGCGGTTAGAAGAACGACGACGCCCGGGAGGGTCCGATGACCGCAGCCACCACCGTGACCACGACGGTGCCCACCGCGCTGGCCACTGGTCACGTCGGCCTCGGGGTCACCGACCTCGACCGGTCGGTCGCCTTCTACCACCGGGTGCTCGGCCTCGACCTCGCCGGCGAGGGCCGGGACGGCGAGCAGCGCTGGGCGTGCCTCGCCGCCGGCGGGCGCTTCCTCACGCCCCACGGGGCGGACCCGACCTGCGGCTTCTTCTGATGGCGCCCGCGTCGCCCTGGCACGCCGGCGAGCGGGCCGTGCAGACCCGGGTCGGGGAGGCCCACCTGGCCGACCGGCTCGGCGGGGGCATCGGGGCCGAGGTGCCCGCCGTCGCCGTCGACTTCCTGGCCGACCAGCCTCTGCTGGTGGTCGCCGCCGCCGACGCCGCCCGCCGGGTGTGGGTGTCGCTGCTGACCGGGGCGCCGGGCTTCCTCACCGTGCCCCATCCCGGCGCCCTCGACGTGGCCGCCTCGCCCCCGCCCGGCGACCCCCTGCACGACGTGCTCGGCGGCCCGGCGTTGGTCGGGACGTTGGCCATCGAGCCGGCGACCCGCCGGCGGATGCGGCTCAACGGCCGCTCGGAGCCGACCGCCACCGGCCTGCGGATCGCGGTGCAGCAGGTCTTCGCCAACTGCCCGAAGCACATCCGCCCCCGCAAGGTCGGCCACCTCGGGCGCGCCGCGGGCGCCGTCGGCACCGTCGCCACGTCGGCCTCCCTGTCCGACCGCCAGGCCCGACGCATCGCCGCCGCCGACACGTTCTTCATCGGCACGACCGACGCCGGCGGCAACGCCGACGCCTCGCACCGGGGCGGCGACCCGGGGTTCGTGGAGGTGGCCGGCCCGGCCCGGATCCGGTTCCCCGACTACCGGGGCAACTCGATGTACATGACCCTCGGCAACCTCGAGCAGCGACCCGCCGCCGGGCTCCTGTTCGTCGACTGGGACGACGGCGCCACCCTGCAGGTGACCGGCCGCGCCCGCGTGGTCTACGACCTGGACGACGACGCCCGGGCCCGGTTCCCGCGCGCCCAGCGGATGGTGGAGGTCGAGGTCGACCGGGTGTCGGCGACCGGCGGGTGAGTGCTTACAGGGCGCGCTGCAGCAGCACGAGGTCGAGGCGCCGGCCGAACTTCTCGCCGACCTCCGGCAGCCGCCCGACCTCGACGAACCCCTGGCGGGTGTGGAACCGGATCGAGTCGACGTTGGTGCCGTCGATGGCCGCGACCATCACCCGGTGGCCGGCGGCGCGGGCACGGTCGACCAGGGCGTCGAGCAGGTCCCGTCCGATCCCCCGGCCCCAGTGCGACCGGTGGACGTGGATCGAGTGCTCGACCGTGGGCCGGTAGCCGGGCCAGCGCGTCATGTCGCGGAACTCGTCGTAGCAGGCGAAGCCGACCACGGCACCGTCGGCCTCGTCGCAGGCCACCAGTACCGGGAAGCCGCGCTCGCGCTTGTGCTCGAGCCAGGCGGCCCGGTCGGCCTCGGTGTGGAGCCGTTCGGTCCACTCGTAGGTGGTGGTGGCGATCAGGGCGTTGGCGATGACGGTGATGGCGGGGACGTCGCCGGGGCGGGCGTCGCGGATCAGCGTCACGCGGTAACTCTACACTCGTACAGATATGGCTCGGCCCCGGACGTTCGACGCGGACGACCTGGTCGCCGCGGGCCTCGCGGTCGTCGCCCGGGGCGGCTGGGACGCCGTCTCGGTCCGCTCCGTCGCCGCCGAGCTCGGCGTGACGCCGATGGCCCTGTACCGGCTCGCCCCCGACGCCGACCGCCTCCGCCGGGCCGTGGCCGACGCCGCCGCCCGGCCCGTCGTCCCGGCCGATGACGAGACCCTGGAGGGCTGGGCCGTCGCCGCCTACCGGCACCTGACCCGCCACCCCGGCCTGGCCGCCTACGTCCTCGGCTGTTGGACCGAGCTGCCCACCTGGCTCGACGTCGTCGAGGCCCTGCTCGCCCGGGCGGCCGCCGGCGGGACGACCGGGCCTGGCACCGTCGCCCGGGTCAATGCCGTGTTCGCCTACGTCCTCGCCCGGGCCCAGCTCCACGACGGGCTGGCCGCCGCGCCGGGCCGTCGCCTGACCCCGGTGGCCGCCGACCCCGGCCGCTACCCCCATCTCGCCGCCGTCGCCGGCGAGTTCGCCGTCGCTCGCACCGAGCGGCACTTCCGCTACGGCCTCGCTGCCCTGTTGGCGGGGCTGCCGGCGTGACCGTGCCGACCCTCCGGGTCAGCGGAACGCCAGCAGGTCCAGCCCGACGGGCCCCGGGGCCTCGCCGGCCGCGATGGCGGCGTCCACGGCCCGGAGCCCCGCCGCGAACTCCTCGTCGCTCAGCTCCACCAGGGCCGTGTCGGCGCGGCGCTGGCGGGGGAGCGCCTCGCGCCACTCCCGGAGGTCGATCGGCGGCTCGTCCACCCGCTCCAGCCGGGCGAACGCGAACCCGGACCCCTCGAACGCCGCCCGCACCGCCTCGACCGACGGGAACCGGTCGAGCCGCCGTCGGCTGCCCGGGAAGTACCGCACCAGCCCGATGCCGTCGTAGCGGCCGGCGAAGGCTCCCCGCAGCACCACCGGCGCCCCCGGCGCCAGCGCCCGGCGCAGCTCGCGGGCGCAGGCTCCGATGTCGCCGACGTGGTGGATCACCGTCGACAGCCAGGCCGCCCCCGCCGTCCTGTCCCGTAACGGCAGCGCCCCGCCCCGGCCGGCGACCGCCAGCACGGTCGTGCCGTCCCCGCCCCCGACTGCCGCGGTGCGGGCCGCGGCCTCGGCTCGCATGCCCGCCGACGGCTCGACGGCCACGACGGCCCGCCCGGTCCACCCCGACAGCACCGCCGACCAGATCCCGGTCCCCGACCCGAGGTCGACCACCGGCCCCGGCGGCGCCCCGTCGAGCTCCCGCAGTACGGGCCCCCGCCACGCCTCTTTCCCGGACCTCCGGCCTCGGGTCCGCTCGTAGTCCGTGGCCGCCCGGTCGTAGTCGACGTCCCCCACAGCCAGAGTCTGACCGGTCACCTCGCCGAGCCCGACGTCCCCCACGGCCGGGCCGGTCACCGGTCCAGGCCGACCACCAGGTGGCGGGCGGCCGCCGCGAGCGCGTCCCCGGCGGGGGACGGGGGGAGGGCGGCCAGCGCCGCCTCCGCCCGTCCGACGTGGGCCTCGGCCACCGCCACCGCCTGGGCCACCCCGTCCCCGGCCCGCACCAGGGCCAGCGCCCGGGCCTGCGATTCAGGCTCCAGCGGCCCGCCGAGCAGGCCCCGGAGCTCGTCGCCCCCCGGGCCGGTCAGGGACCGGAGGACGGGCAGGTTGTAGACGCCCTCGGCCATGTCGTGGCCCGCCGGCTTGCCCAGCTCCTCGTCGCTCGCCACCACGTCGAGCACGTCGTCGACCACCTGGAACGCCAGCCCGTAGTGGAGGCCGAAATCGGTGAGGGCGTCGACCTCCGGCCCGGGCAGGTCGGCCACCAGCCCGCCGATCCGGCAGGAGGTGGCGTAGAGGGCCGCCGTCTTGCCCTCGATCGCCGCCCGGTAGTCGTCCTCGGTCCGGTCGACCTGGTAGGCGACCTGCAACTCCCGGACCTCGCCCTCGCACAGGCGGCCGATCGTGGCCGCCAGCAGCCGGGCCACCTCGGTGCCCAGCGAGGCGGCCAGCTCCGAGGCCCGGGCAAGCAGGAAGTCGCCCGACAGGATCGCCCGCAGGTTGCCCCAGCGGGCGTTGACGCTGGCCACGCTGTGGCGCGTCTCGGCCTCGTCGATCACGTCGTCGTGGTGGAGCGAGCCGACGTGGACCAGCTCGCAGGCGACGCCGCCCGTCACCACGTCGTCGCTGATCGCGGCGGGCCCGGTCCCGGCGGTCGACGCCAGGGCGGCCAGCACCGGTCGGAGGCGCTTGCCGCCCGCCCGCACGAGGTGCGACGCCATCTCCGTCATCGCCGGGTCGGCCGACTCCACCGCGGTCGCCAGCCGCTTCTCGACCCGCTCCCGGAGGGCGGACATGCCGGGCCGGTCGAGAAGGGGGTTGGGGGGAGCCACACCCAGACGCTACGGGAGGGGGCCGCTAAGTTCGACCTGCGGGCCGATCGGGGGGAGTGGCCGATGTTCGAACGGTTCACCGACCGGGCACGGCGGGTGGTGGTGCTGTCCCAGGAGGAAGCCCGCGCGCTCGACCACAACTACATCGGGACCGAGCACATCCTCCTCGGGCTCATCGGTGAGGGCGAGGGCGTGGCCGCCCACGCGCTGGCGGCGTCGGGCGTCACCCTGGAGGCCGCGCGGTCCCGCGTGGAGCAGGAGGTCGGGCGGGGCGACAGCACGCCGAGCGGCCACATCCCGTTCACCCCCTCGGCGAAGCGCCTGCTGGAGCTCTCGCTGCGCCAGGCGCTGGCCCTCGGCCACAGCCACATCGGCACCGAGCACGTGCTGCTGGGCCTCCTGGAGGAGGGCAGCGGCACGGGCTGCCAGGTCCTCGTGGCGCTGGGCGCCAGCCCGGAGGAGCTACGCAGCCGGGTCGCCGTGCTGCTCGGGGCCAGCCTGGCAGGCCCGGGGGCCCGCTCCCGGGGCGTCCGGGGCCGCATCGCGACCTGGCGGTCGGCCAGGGCGACCGCCGCGTCCGGCGCCGGGCGGGAGGCGCTCGTCGACCAGGACGTCCTGTGGCTGGCGCTGGAGTCCGCGGGCGAGGAGCCGAGCGCGCCGGGCGTGCCGGCCGGCGGCCTACCGCTGGTCCGCCGGCTCGAGGCCGACGCCCGGCGGGCTCTGGTGCTGGCCCGGGCCGAGGCCGGCCGGGTCGGCTCGGCGGAGGTGATGGACGTCCACCTGCTGCTCGGCGTCCTGGCCGAGGGCGACGGGCGGGGTGCCCGGGCGCTGGCGCAGGTGGGCGTCACCCTCGACAATGCCCGCCTGGCGCCCGGGGCCCAGGTCGCCCGGGGCGAGGCGCAGGGCCCGCCGATGCTGGGCGCCGACGCGCTCGACGTGCTGGAGCTGGCCCTCGTCGAGAGCGTCGGCGCCGGCCGCACCCGCATCGACACCGGCGACCTGCTGGCCGGGTGCGTCCGCCAGACCGAGGCTGGGATCGGCCTGGCCGCCCCGGTGCTCGGCGCGCTGGGCACGACGACCGCATCCGTTCGGGAGGCACTCCGGGGCCGTGACGCGGGGTGACCGCCCCGGCCACCACCCAGCGTGGGACTCCGCGCGCAATCCGGTTAAGAAGATCGCAGAAGGACACCAGGAGAGTTGCCGGAGGGGGGTGGGCTGTACACTCGCCCCACGGATCCCCCGACCGGCGGGAGGCAAATCTTGTTCGAACGGTTCACCGACCGGGCTAGACGGGTCGTGGTGTTGGCCCAAGAGGAAGCTCGGCTCCTCAACCACAACTACATCGGCACGGAGCACATCCTCCTGGGGCTCATCCACGAGGGTGAGGGTGTCGCGGCCAAGGCGCTGGAGTCCCTCGGCATCAGCCTCGAGGCGGTTCGCCAGCAGGTGGAGGAGATCATCGGCCAGGGCGGCTCGTCGCCCTCTGGGCACATCCCGTTCACCCCCCGCGCCAAGAAGGTCCTCGAGCTGTCGCTGCGCGAGGCCCTCCAGCTGGGCCACAACTACATCGGCACCGAGCACATCCTCCTCGGCCTCATCCGCGAGGGCGAGGGCGTCGCGGCCCAGGTGCTGGTGAAGCTCGGCGCCGACCTGTCCCGGGTCCGCCAGCAGGTCATCCAGCTGCTGTCGGGCTACCAGGGCACCGGCGGCCCCCCGGGCGAGAAGGCCGGCGCCCCCGCCGGCGGCAGCTCCACCGAGTCCCAGCCCACCGGCTCGCTCGTGCTCGACCAGTTCGGCCGCAACCTCACCCAGCTCGCCCGCGAGAAGAAGCTCGACCCGGTCATCGGCCGGGGGCGCGAGATGGAGCGGGTCATGCAGGTGCTGTCCCGCCGCACCAAGAACAACCCGGTGCTGGTGGGCGAGCCCGGCGTCGGCAAGACCGCGATCGTCGAGGGCCTGGCCCAGAACATCGTGTCCAACGACGTGCCGGAGACCCTCAAGGGCAAGCAGCTCTACACCCTCGACCTGGGCGCCCTCGTGGCCGGCAGCCGCTACCGGGGCGACTTCGAGGAGCGCCTGAAGAAGGTGCTCAAGGAGATCCGCACCCGGGG
>JBKPHT010000006.1:0-6681 GCA_046730015.1 Actinomycetota bacterium | reverse complement strand
CCGATGGACGACCGCCAGGTCGGCAGCATGCTCAGACTCGCCCGGCAGGCCGCCGGGCTCAGCCTGGCCGCCATGGCGTCGCGCACCTTCTACTCGAAGGGCTACCTGGGGAACGTCGAGTGCGGGAAGCGTCACGCCACGATCGACCTGATCCACGCCTACGAACGGGCGCTGGGGGACGACGCCGGACGGCGGGAGCTGCTCCTCGGGCTCGTCGCCGGCATCGTCACTCCGACGGCGACCACCGACGCGATCGCCGTCGCGTTCGACGCCGCCCTGGCGGAGCCGCAGGTCACGGTCGACCACTGGCTGGCCAAGCTCGACCGGTACGGCGTCGACTACATGTCGGTGGGCGCCGGCGACATGCAGGCTCGCATCGCCAGCGACCTGATCCGGCTCCGCCCCCGCCTCGACGACCCCCGCCTGTGCTCGGTGGCCGCCCGGCTGCTGACCGTGCAGGGCAAGACCATGCCCAGTGCGGACGGCGACCGGGCGGGCGCGATCCGCTGGTACCGGCTCGGGATCGCGACCGCCGACCGGTCTGGCGACGCCGAGGTCCGGGCATGGACGCGCGGCCGGTCTGCGCTCGCCCTCGCCTACGAGGGCGCGGAGCTATCGGTGGCGCGCCGGTTGGCGGACGACGCCCTCGCCATCTCGGCCCGGCCCTCCGGCGGCCGGCTCAACGCGTTGCTCGCGCTCGCCCACGTACAGGGCCTGCTGGGCGACCGGGGCGGTGCGACCGCGACGATGGACGACGCCCGGCGCACGTTCGACGCCGTCGGGGAGCAGGACGAGATCTCCGACTTCACGATCCCCGCGTGGCGCTTCGCGATCCACGACTCGATGCTGTACTCGAGGCTCGGCGACGAGCGCCGTGCCGTCGCCGCCCAGGAAGCCACCGACCGGGCCCGGCCCGACAGCCTCCCCCGGTTCGGGACCCACGTGGAGCTGCACCGGGGCCTGATGGTGGCCAGGTCCGGCGACAGGGCCGGCGGCGTCGACCACGCCCGGCGGGCCCTCGACCGGCTGCCGCCGGACAAGCACAGCCTGTCGCTACGGCTGATGATGGCGGAGATCGAGGCGACGTGACCGACCCGGCGTCGCCGGTCGGTGCGGGGACCGGGCGCAGGTCGGGCAGCATGGGTGGGTGACCGACGACCCGCTCCGCGCACTAGCCGACGAGTTTTGGGAGGCCAAGCTCGAGGCCAGCCCCCTGTTCGCCACGTTCCTCGGCGACCACCGCTACGACGACCGGGTCGACGACCTGTCGCTCGAAGCCGAGCAGGCTCTGCGAGCCCGATGGTCGTCGCTGCGGGAGCGGGTCGCCGCCCTCGCTCCCGGCAGCGACGGCGACGCCGACACCCACGACCTGCTGCTCCACGAGCTCGACGACGCCGTCGCCGTCGCCGACCTGCGGCTGGCCGAGCTCAGCTCCGATCAGAACGAGGGCGTCCACGCCGAGCTGCTGGTGACCGCCGGGCAGCTCAGCGCCCCCGAGCCGGAGCACGCGGCCATGGCCCTCGAACGGACCCGGCGCTACGGCACGATGCTCGACCAGGCCGCCGAGCGCTGGCGCCAGGGCCTGGCCGCCGGGCGGACGCCGGCCCGCATCAATGTCGAGCGGTCGATCAACCAGGTCGAGGGGTACCTCGGGTCGCCGCTCGACACCGACCCGTTCGTCAACCTGGCCGGTCCCCAGGACTGGGACGGCACCGAGGCCTGGCGGGCCGAGCTGGCCGCCATCGTCACCGACGACCTGCGGCCCGCGTTCGCCCGCTACCGGGACGTCCTGCGGGACGAGCTGGCCTCGGCCGCCCGGCCCGACGACCGCCCGGGGCTGGTCCACCTGGCCGACGGCGCCGAGCTGTACCAGGGCCTCATCGAGCTGCACACCGGCCTCCCACTCGGCCCCGACGAGCTGCACGCGGTCGGTATGGAGCAGGTCACTCGGTCGCTGCCCGCCGAGTACGCCGAGATCGGCGCCCGCCAGTTCGGCACCGCGGAGCTGCCCGAGATCTTCGCCCGCCTGGTCGACGACCCGTCGCTCCGCTACCGCGACGGCGACGAGATCCTCGCCCACGCCCGGGCCTGCCTCGACGCCGCCCTGGAGGCCATGGACGACTGGTTCGGCATCCTGCCCGAGGCGCCCTGCGTCCTCACCCCCGTGCCCGACTACCTCGCCCCGGACGTCCCCGCCGCCTACTACACCCCGCCCGCCCCCGACGGCAGCCGGCCCGGCGAGTACCACGTGAACCTGCACGACCCGTCGGCCCGCGGCCGGGCCGAGACGGCGTCGATCGCGTTCCACGAGGCCGTCCCCGGCCACCACCTCCAGCTCGCCATCGCCACCGAGCGGACCGAGCTGCCCGCCTTCCGCCGGCTGTCGTGGGGCCACACGGCGTTCGTCGAGGGCTGGGCGCTGTACACCGAGCGGCTGGCCGACGAGATGGGGCTGTACGAGTCCGACCTCGACCGGCTCGGCATGCTGGCCAGCGACTCGTGGCGGGCGTGCCGGCTGGTGGTCGACACCGGGCTGCACGCCATGGGGTGGACCCGCCAGCAGGCGATCGACTTCATGGTCGCCCACGCGCCGGTCAACCGGGAGGAGATCGTCGTCGAGGTCGACCGCTACATCGGCATGCCGGGCCAGGCGCTGGCGTACAAGGTCGGCCAGCGGGAGATCCTCCGGCTACGGGACGACGCCCGGTCCGCCCTCGGCGCCCGGTTCGACATCCGGGCGTTCCACGACGCCGTCCTCGGCGGCGCCACGATCAGCCTGCGGGTGCTCCAGCGCCGGGTGGCGGGCCTGCTGTCGCCGGCGTGACCCCGGCCTACCGGTTCGGGTAGGTCTTGGCGCCGAACGTCCGGTCGAAGAGCCCCGCGGCCACGGCGCCCACGATCGGGGCGAGCCAGAAGAGCGCCGTACCCTCCGGTTCGATGCCGAAGTGGGAGTCCGGCATGATGTTGGCGGCGGGGGGATGAGGCGCCCGCTACGTGGCCGAGTGGCTACTCTCGCAGCGATGGTCACCGCGACCGGTGGGGCGGCCGACGCTCCCGATCGCCGCCCGACGCCGGTCGTGGGCTTCGTGGGGCTGGGGCAGATGGGCGCGCCGATGGCCGGCAGGCTGGTCGGGTGGCCGGGCGGGGTCATCGTCTGCGACGCCCGGCCCTCGGCCACGGCGCCGCTGGCCGAGGCGGGGGCGCTGGTGGCCGGCTCGCCCCGGGCGCTGGCCGAGCAGGCGGACCTCGTGTCGGTGATGGTCCGCGACGACGTCGAGGTGCGGGAGGTGCTGCTCGGCGAGGAGGGCGTGATCCGTTCGGCCCGGCCGGGCACGGTGGTCGCGGTCCACTCGTCGCTGCGGCCGGACACGGCCCCGGAGCTGGCGGCGGACGCCGCGCCCTACGGCGTCGTCGTGGTCGACGCGCCGGTGACGGGCGGGCTGCTGGCGGCCCACGACGGCAGCCTCGCGGTGATGGTGGGCGGGCCCGCGGCGGCGGTCGACCGGCTGCGACCGGCCTTCGCCCGCTGGGCCGCGCTGATCGTCCACGCCGGACCGGCGGGGGCCGGAACCCGGGCCAACCTGGCCCGGGCGCTGGTGCAGTACGTGGCCTACGCGGCGGCCGGCGAGGCCCGCCGGCTGGCCGACGCCGCGGGCCTCGACCTCGGCGACCTGGCCGCCGTCGTCCGGCACAGCGACGCCGCGCTCGGCGGGCCGGCCGCGGTCATGGAGCGTGACAGCGCTCAGCCGCTGTCGCCGGCCGATGACTGGTACGGCGCGCTGGCCCGCGTCCGGGACGCCGGTGAGGCCGACCTGGGCCTGGCGCTGGCCCTCGGCCGCGACCTCGGGGTCGACCTGCCGCTCGCCGACCTGGCCCGCGAACGGCTGGCCGAGGCGCTCGGCGTGGCGCGCTGACCCGGGGGATCACCCGCCGGTGGTCGACCGGTCGCGTAGGGTCCGCGCATGACCGCGGCGAGGCGCCGGTCGGCGCGCTGGTTGACGATCGTCGTGGTGGTGGCCGGTGCACTGGCGGTGCTGGGCGCGATCGCGTTCTGGCCTCGAGGCGACGCGCCCGACCTGGGGGTGCAGCCCAACCGGTACGTCGACGCCACCGTGCTGGGCAGCGAGAGCGAGACCTGCCAGGACCCGGAGGTCGTCGCCCCGACCCCGTGCCAGGTGGTCACCGCCGAGCTCACCTCGGGGGCGGACGCCGGCGAGACCATCACGTTCGAGGTGCGGTCGACCCAGTTCGACGTGCCCGAGCTGGAGGCCGGCGACGAGGTCGTGCTGCTCGACGTCGCCACCGCGCCCGCCCGTTACCGCTACTCGTTCTCCGACCTCCAGCGGTCCACGCCGCTGCTGTGGCTGGTGGTCGCGTTCGTGGCCGTGGTCGTCGCGTTCGGGCGGTGGCAGGGGGTGCGGGCCCTGGTCGGCCTGGCGGCGAGCGGGGCGGTCCTGGTCGCGTTCCTGGTGCCGGCGTTGCTGCGCGACGAGCCCGCGGTGGCGGTGGCGCTGGCGGCGACGGTGATCATCGGGTTCTTCGCGCTGTACCTGGCCCACGGCGTCAACATCGGAACGACCGTGGCCCTGGCGGGGACGCTGGCGGCGCTGGCCCTCACGAGCGCGCTGGCGCTGCTGGTGGTCGGGGCGACCCACCTCACCGGCCTCTCCGACGAGCGGGCCCAGACGCTGCGGGTGACGGCCGAGGCGCTCGACCTCCGGGGCCTGCTCATCGCCGGGATCGTCGTCGGCGCGCTCGGCGTTCTCGACGACGTCACGGTGAGCCAGGTGTCGATCGTGGCCGCGCTCCGCCGCGCCAACCCGGGGCTGCCGGCCCGCCTGCTGTACCAGCAAGCGACCAAGGTCGGCCGCGACCACGTCGCCTCGACCGTGAACACCCTGGTGCTCGCCTACGCGGGTGCGTCGCTGCCGCTGCTGCTGTTCTTCGCCCAGGGCGACCAGCCGGTCGGCCGGCTACTGACCAGCGAGCTGATCGCGGTGGAGATCGTCCGGATGCTGGTCGGGTCGATCGGGCTGGTGGCGTCCGTGCCGATCACCACCGCGCTCGCCGCGGTGGTGCTGGCGCCGGCCGACGACGCCGGCCACAGCCACGGCCGGATCGCCGACGACCCGGTGGCCGACCACGAGGCCGCGTTCCCGCCGCCGCCCGAGCATGCGGCGCCGAAGCGCCGGGGACGCCGCGGCCGCCGCGCCGACCAGGCGGCGTGGGACGACTTCTCCCCGACCACCGACAGATGGTGACCGCCGGGCCGTCGTCGCCCGAGGAGCTGGTCCGCAGCACGGGAGCCGGCGGGTACCTGGAACCGCCACCGGCGCCGCGGCCCTCGGGTGGAACCTCACCCGGATGATATCACCCCGGGTGGGTGATGGATCACCATCCGGGGCCGCGGCAGACTAGCTGATGACGGTGTCACCTCCCAGACGTCAGGGGGTCAACCGCACTTGCCGTCTATCCCGCCGCTCGGCGCCGGTCCGCGCCGCTACCTCCCCGTGCTCCCCAAGCCCATCGTGCGCCGCGCCCGGCTCGAGGCCCTCCTCGACGACGGGCAGCGGCGGCAGATCACCCTCGTCTCGGGGCTCCCCGGCGCGGGCAAGACCACCCTCGTCGCCTCGTGGCTCCGGCCCACCCGCCGGCCGGCCGCCTGGGTCGGGCTCGACGGCCGCGACAACGAGCCCGGCCGCCTGGCCCGATCGGTGGTCGCCGGGCTCGCGCTCGTGTCGCCGGTGGCCGAACCCGTGCCTCGTCGCCGGCGGTCGGACGCCGCGGCGCTCGACCAGGCCTTCGCCGCCCTGACTGGCGGGCGCTGGGTGCTGGTGCTCGACGACGTCCACGAGCTCCGGTCCCCCGAGGCGCTGCGGACGCTCGGCCACCTGCTCGACCGCGCCCCGGCCAACCTGTCGGTGGTGCTCTGCGCCCGGGCCGACCCGCCCGTCGCCCTCGGCCGCCTGCGGCTGGAGGGCCGGCTGGGCGAGATCCGCAACGCCGACCTCGAGTTCACGGCGGCCGAGGCAGCCCAGCTGTTCACCGCCTACGGCATCGAGCTCGGCCACGACGACATGCGCGCCCTGTGGTTGCGGACACAGGGCTGGGTCGCGGGCCTCCGCCTCGCGGCCGGCGCCCTCGGCCCCGCCGCCGACCGCCACGAGCTCGTCCGCACCACCACCGCCACCGAGGCGGCCGTGGCCGACTACCTGCTGGAGGAGGTGCTCGACCGCCAGGAGGAGAGCACCCAGTCGTTCCTGCTGCGGACCAGCGTCGTCGACCACCTCAGCCCCCCGCTCGCTGCGGTGCTGTCCGACGACGAGCAGGCCCAGGAGCGGCTCGACGAGCTGGAGCGCAACGGCGTGTTCCTGGCCGACATGTCCGGCGCGGGCTGGTACCGCTACCACGCCCTGTTCGCTGACCTCCTGCGGGCGAGCCTGCGCCGGCGCCACCCCGACCTCGTCCCGGAGCTGCACCGCCGGGCCGCCGGCTGGCTCGGCGCGAACGGTCGCCGGACCGACGCCGAGCACCACGCCCGGCTGGCCGGCGACTGGGACCACGTCGGCCGCTTCGCGGCCGACCGGTGGCTCGGCGCGCTGCTCGACGACGCCGACCCGACCCCCGACCCGCTGGCCGGCGCGCCCGCGGCCGCCGTCGCCACCGTTCCCGACCTGGCCC
>JBKPHT010000005.1:0-21689 GCA_046730015.1 Actinomycetota bacterium | reverse complement strand
ACGAGCTCGCGCCGGTGCTGGCGGTGGGCGTCGGCCACCGCCTCCTTGGCCTTGCGGCGGAGCTCGGCCAGCTCGGTCCGCAGGCGGTCGACCTCGGCCTCGAGCTCGAGCACCCGCTGGACGCCGTAGAGGTTGAGGCCCTCGTTGGTCAGCTCCTGGATCCGGCGGAGCTGGTCGATGTCGGCGTCGCTGTACCGGCGGCTGCCGCCGTCCGTACGAGCCGGGTCGACCAGGCCCTTCCGCTCGTAGATCCGCAGCGTCTGCGGGTGGACCCCGGCCAGCTCCGCGGCCACCGAGATCACGTACACCGCCCGCGTGGGTTCCCGACCGTCCGGTCGCATCGTCGTCATCCTTCCTCGACCCCCAGGAACGCCCGGGGCGAGCGCCCGTTCGTCGCGGCCGCCAGGGCCTCGACCGCAGCGCGCTCGTCGTCGTTGAGCTCTCTCGGCACCGCCACCTCGACGGTGACCAGCAGATCGCCCGTCCGGCGGCCGTGGGCCACCCCCTTGCCCTTCACCCGCAGGGTCCGGCCCGACGGGGTGCCCGCCGGGATCCGCACCTTCACCGCCCCGCCTTCGAGCGTCGGCACCCGGACGTCGCCGCCCAGCGCGGCCTCGGCGAACGTGATCGGCACGGTGATGGTCAGGTCGTCGCCCCGCCGGCCGAACAGCCGGTGGGGCGTCACCCGGGTGGTGACGTAGAGGTCGCCCGGTGGGCCGCCGTTGCGGCCCGGTCCGCCCCGCCCCCGCAGCCGGATCCTCTGCCCGTCGGCCACCCCGGCGGGGATGCGGACCTTGACCTCGCGGGGCCGGTGCTCGATGCCGCTGCCCCCGCAGGTGGGGCAGGGGTCGTCGATGGTGAAGCCGCGGCCGGCGCAGTTGGGGCACGGCTGGGAGAAGCTGAAGAAGCCCTGGTTGTCGTCGAGCACGCCGCGGCCGTTGCATTGGGGGCAGGGGTGGGGCGTGGTGCCCGGCTTGGCGCCGGTGCCCTGGCAGGTCGAGCAGGCAGCCTCGCTGGTCAGGTGGATGGTGGTGGTGATGCCCCGCACCGCGTCCTCGAAGTCGAGGTGCAGCTCGGCCTCGAGGTCCTGGCCCCGGTGCGGACCGGTGCCCCGGCCGGGACCGCCGGCCGCGCCGCCGCGGCGGCGGCCGAACAGGCCCCCGAGCACGTCGCCGAGGTCGCCGATGTCCTCGAACCGGAACCCGCCGCCGGGCGCGCCGGCACCGTGGCCGCCGGCGCCGCCGAACATGCCGCCCATCGGGCCCATCCGGCGGACCTCGTCGTACTCCTTGCGCTTGTCCGGGTCGCCGACGACGTCGTAGGCCGCCGACACCTCCTTGAAGCGCTCCTCGGCGGCCTTGTCGCCGGGGTTGGTGTCGGGGTGGTACTGGCGGGACAGCTTCCGGTACGCGCTCTTGATGTCCTTGGGGGAGGCGGTGTCGCCGACCCCGAGGACCCGGTAGTAGTCCTTCTCGAACCACTCACGCTGCGGCGCCATCGGTCGCCTCTTCCTAGTCGGTCACCTTGACCATGGCGGGGCGGAGGATGCGGCCACGCCACCGGTAGCCGGGGCGCAGGACCTCGGCCACCACCTGCTCGCCGCCCTCGCCGGGCTCGTGCACCACGGCCTCGGCCTCGGCGGGGTCGAACGCCGCGCCCTTGGGGTCGATGCGCTCGAGGCCCTCCTTGGTCAGCGCGCCGTAGAGGGCGCCGAGGATGGGCTCGACCTCGCCTGCCCCGTGGGCCAGCGCGGCGTCGCAGGAGTCGAGCACGGGCAGCAGCCCCTCGACGAAGCTGCCGAGGGCCCGGACGACCGCGTCCTCCTGCCGCTTCTGTGCCTGCTTGCGGTAGTTCTCGAAGTCGGCCTGGGCCCGCCGGTAGGCGTCGAGGTACTGCTCGCGCTCGGCGAGCAGCAGCTCGAGGTCGACCTCGACGGCGTCGGCCGCCGCCTGCAGGTCGGCGTCCGGCACCGTCGCCGCCGGGTCGTCGTCGGGCCCGCCCGTGTCGCCGTCCGCGCCGCCGTCACCGTCGCCGCCGCCGTCCGGCCCGGCGGCCGCCGTGTCGGCGGTCGTCGAGTCGGCGGTCGGCGTGTCGGCGGTCGGCGTGTCGGTCGACGGATCGCCGGTTGCGGCGCCGGTCGACGCGTCGGTCGACGTGTCGCCGGTCGCCGTGTCGGGCCCGGGGTCGGGCGTCGCGGCCTCGGCCTCGTCCGGGGACGGGGTCGGGGGCGTGTCGGTCATCGCTGGTCCTCGTCGTCGACGATCTCGGCGTCGACCACGTCGTCGTCAGCGGGCTGGCTGGCCGAGGGGCCGTCCTGGGGACCGCCGGCCGCGGCGCTCTCCGCCGAGGCGGCCTCGTACAGCTTCTGGGTGAAGGTCTGGCTGGCCGACATCAGGGCGTCGGTCGCGTTGCGGATGGCCTCCACCTCGTTGCCGGACAGGGCCGCCTTGAGGTCGGCCAGCTTGTCCTCGACGGCGGACTTCTCGTCGCCCGAGATCTTGTCGCCCTGCTCCTTGAGCAGCTTCTCGGTCTGGTAGACGAGCGTGTCGGCCTGGTTGCGGACCTCGGCCTCCTCGCGGCGGCGCCGGTCCTCCTCGGCGTGGGCCTCGGCGTCGCGGACCATCTGGGAGATGTCGTCCTTCGACAGGGCCGACTGGCCCGTGATCGTCATGGACTGCTCCTTGCCCGTGGCCCGGTCCTTCGCCGCCACGTGGACGATGCCGTTGGCGTCGATGTCGAAGGTGACCTCGATCTGGGGCACGCCGCGGGGAGCCGGGGGCAGCTCCACGAGCTGGAACTTGCCGAGCGTCTTGTTGAACTGCGCCATCTCCCGCTCGCCCTGGAGGACGTGGATCTCCACGGAGGGCTGCATGTCCTCGGCGGTGGTGAAGACCTCGGTGCGCCGGGTGGGGATGGTCGTGTTGCGCTCGATGAGCTTGGTCATCACGCCGCCCTTGGTCTCGATGCCGAGCGACAGCGGGGTGACGTCGAGGAGCAGCACGTCCTTGACCTCGCCCTTGAGCACGCCGGCCTGGATGGCGGCGCCGACGGCGACGACCTCGTCGGGGTTCACGCCCTTGTGGGGCTCCTTGCCCGTCAGGTCGTTGACCAGCTCGTGGACGGCGGGCATCCGGGTGGAGCCGCCGACCAGGATGACGTGGTCGAGGTCCTCCTTGGACAGCCCGGCGTCCTTGATGGCCTGCTCGAACGGACCGCGGCACCGCTCGATGAGGTCGGCGGTCAGCTCCTGGAACTTCGCCCGGCTGAGCGACTCGTCGAGGTGCAGCGGGCCCTCGCTGGTGGCCGTGATGAAGGGGAGGTTGATCTGGGTCTGCTGGACCTGGGACAGCTCGATCTTGGCCTTCTCCGCGGCCTCCTTGAGGCGCTGGAGGGCCATGTTGTCGGCCGACAGGTCGACGCCGTGGGCGGAGCGGAACTGGCTGACCAGCCAGTCGATGATCCGCTGGTCCCAGTCGTCGCCGCCCAGCTGCGTGTCGCCGTGGGTCGACTTGACCTCGAAGACGCCGTCGCCGATCTCCAAGATCGACACGTCGAAGGTGCCGCCGCCGAGGTCGAAAACGAGGACGGTCTGGTCGGCGCCCTCCTTGTCGAGCCCGTAGGCCAGCGCGGCCGCGGTGGGCTCGTTGATGATGCGGAGCACCTCGAGCCCGGCGATCTGGCCCGCCTCCTTGGTGGCGGTGCGCTGGGCGTCGTCGAAGTACGCGGGCACGGTGATCACGGCCTGGGAGACCGTGTCGCCCAGGTAGGCCTCGGCGTCCCGCTTCAGCTTCTGGAGGACGCGGGCGGAGATCTCCTGTGCCGTGTAGGCCTTGCCGTCGATGTCGATCGACCAGTTGGTGCCCATGTGGCGCTTCACCGACCGGATGGTGCGGTCGGGGTTGGTGATGGCCTGGCGCTTGGCGACCTCCCCCATGAGGACCTCGCCGCCCTTGGAGAAGGCGACGACGGACGGGGTGGTGCGCGACCCCTCGGCGTTGGGGATGACCACAGGGTCGCCGGCCTCGAGGACCGCGACGACGGAGTTGGTGGTGCCGAGGTCGATGCCGACAGCCTTGGGCATGGTGTTGCCTCCGGGAACGTGGGTGGCGGGATGGATCGGAACTCGATTGAACCGCCGTCGATGATAAAAGTTGAGTGCATCGTTCGCAACTTTGACCAGGCTGGTGGGGCGGTCCGGTCGGGGCGCCATCGGGCGAGCGGCCGGGGCGAGCGGCCACTAGCTTCGCGTCGCGATGACCACGCCGGGGACCGCTGGGCAATCCGCGGGCGCGCCCGCGCCCCCCGCCCCCGCGCCCGTCCCGGCTCCCCCGCGGGTCGCGCCCGCCGAGCCGCCCCCGTCGGCACCGTCCGGAGGGAACGGTCGTCCCGCGACCACCCCCGCCGTGGGTCCACCCCGCGCCCCGGCCTCCCGCGGGCTGAGCGACCGGGCCCTCGCCCTCGTCACCGCCGCCGTCACCCTGCCCATGCTGTGGATGGGCTACGGCACCGACATCGACGTCACCAACGTCGTCGCCAGCGCCGACAGCATCCGGCAGGGCGACTACATGCCGTCCCGATCGCCCGGGGTGCCGGTGTTCGAGGCCGTCGTCGCCGTGCTCGACCCCGTCGGCGGCCACCTGCTCGTCAACCTGGCCACCGCCGCGGCCGCCGCCGCCACCGTGGTCGGGCTGGCCCGCCTCGTCCGCGCCTGGGGACGCCCCAACGGCGACCTGGTGGCCCTCGCCTTCCTCGCCTCGCCGGTCGCGCTGGTCGCCGCCAGCTCCACCGGCGACGTCATGTGGGCCATGGCGTTCCTCGTAGGCGGCATGCTGGCGCAGGTCCGGGGCCGGACCGCCAGGGCGCCCGTGCTCTTCGCCCTGGGCGTCGGCTCCCGGCTGTCGACGGTGTTCCTGGTGCTGGCCTTTCTTGCCGCCGACGGCTGGGACCCGGCCCGCCGCCGGGCGGCCGTCCGCACGGCGCTGGTCGGCCTGCCGCTCGGCGCGCTGCTCTACCTGCCCGGCTGGCTCGCCTACGACCGGTCGGGCGAGCTGTTCGAGACCGCCGAGGGCTGGCGGTCGCTCGGCAGCAACGTCGGCCGGTTCGCCTACAAGAACTACTTCACCGCCGGCACCGTGCTGCTGGTGGTGCTGGCCGTCGCCGTCCCCGCCCTGGTGGCGGCGCTCCGCCGGTGGGGCGACGACCCGATGCTGCGGGTCGGGGTGTCCGGCTTCGCCGTGACCGAGGCCCTCTACTTCGTGCTGCCGTGGAAGTTCACCCACCTGCTCCCGGCGCTGGCCATGCTGCTGCTGTGGCTCGCCGCCAGCCGCCGCAACCAGCGGGGCTTCCTGTGGGTGGTGGTGGCGGCCTGCGCGTTCAACGGGCTGGTGGCGTTCCGCCCGCTCATCCCCGACACGCCCCACCAGGCCCGGTCGGGCGTCTGGGACCCGGCGGTGACGGTCGGTCTGCTGGTCCAGGACGTCGACTGCCGGCTCGACGCCATGCGCCGGCCGCTGGAGCCGCTCAACGGCGACGCCTGGCCGTGCGCGCTGGAGCCGATGCAGGGCCCGGCCCGCTGAGCCACCGGTCGGCTGCCCTGGCCGGGCGACCCCGGAGCGCCGTGCCTGATACGTCCCCGTCGCTCAGGCGACCGCCGCGCCCGCCTGGGCCAGGAAGTTGCGGAGCAGGTCGTGCCCGCTGCCGGTGAGGATCGACTCGGGGTGGAACTGCACGCCCTCGACCGCCAGCGTGCGGTGGCGCAGGCCCATGACGGTGCCGTCGTCGGTCCAGGCCGTGACCTCGAGGTCGGGCGGCACCGACGACCGCTCGACCACCAGGCTGTGGTAACGGGTGGCCTCGAACGGCTGGGGCAGGCCGGCGAACACGCCCGTGCCGTCGTGGCGGATGAGCGAGGTCTTGCCGTGCATGATCTGAGGCGCCCGCACGACCTCGCCGCCGTAGACCTGGCCGATGCACTGGTGGCCGAGGCAGACGCCCAGCACCGGCCGGCGGCCGGCGAAGTGCTCGATGACCCGGTTGGACAGGCCGGCGTCCTCGGGCCGGCCGGGGCCGGGCGAGATCAGCACGGCGTCGGGGTCGAGCGCCGCGATCTCGTCGAGGCTCAGCTCGTCGTGCCGGTGGACCAGGGGCTCGGCGCCCAGCTCACCCAGGTACTGGACGAGGTTGTTGACGAAGCTGTCGTAGTTGTCGATGACCAGGACCCGGGGCGCCACGGGCGCCGAGGCTACCGGGGCCGCCGCGCTAGCGTCACCGGGTTATGAGACGAGCAGAGGTGCAGCGCCGTAGCGACGCCGTCGGCGGCTTCCTCACCAACGACCTCACCGTCGACTTCTACGAGCGGGTGCGGGCCGTGCTGCCGGAGGGCGGCCACGTCGTCGACTTCGGGGCCGGGCGGGCCGAGTGGCTGGAGGACCCGTCCGACCGGCGGCGGTCGCTGCGCGACCTGCGCGACGTGGTGGGCCGCATCGTGGGGATCGACGTCGACGATGCGGTGATGTCCAACCCGGCGCTCGACGAAGCCCATGTCATCGACGGGGTGAAGCCCGTGCCGGTGGACGACGGCTGGGCCGACGTGGTGCTGGCCGAGTCGGTGATCGAGCACTTGGACGACCCGGCGTGGTTCGCGGCCGAGTGCACCCGGATCGTGAAGCCCGGGGGCTGGGTGTGCGGCCGCACGCCCAACCGGGCCGGCTACATCGCCTGGGGCGCCCGCCTGGTCCCCAACCAGTGGCACGTCCGGGCGCTGCGCCGGCTCCAGCCCGACCGCAAGGCGGAGGACGTGTTTCCCACCCGCTACCGGCTCAACTCGGTCTCGGCCGTGGCCCGGGCCTTCGGCCCGGACTGGGAGGACCTGTCGTTCGCCGTGTGGCCCAACATGGCCTACGGCGGCAACTCGGCGCTGGCCGAGCGGGCCGAGCGCCTGTGGCGCACCGTCGCTCCCGACCGCTGGGCGGCGATCCTCTACATCTTCCTCCGCCGCCGGGCCTGAGCGTGCCGCACGTCGGGGTTGGCGTCAGTACGGCTTGGTGACGAAGCGGCGGAGGTTGCGGACGCTGAGCTTCTCGGCCAGCCGCCAGCTGCCGCGGAGGGCGGCGGACCGGTTGCGGCGGACCGAGAGGGCGAGCAGGGCGGCGGTGTCGTCGTCGGCGCCGTGGCGGGCCCGGCACTCGGTCACGACGTCGAGCGCATAGGGGTGGTTGCCGGAGAAGTGGGCGCAGGCCCACAGTCGCAGGTAGTCGGCCCGGCCCGCCCCGGCCTTGTCGAGGGACGCCAGCGTCCGCAGGTAGCGGGGGCCCGCGGCGGTGGGGCTGGTCTTGAGGGTGAACTCGTACCGCATCCGCCCGAACTTCGTCCGGGCGCCGAGCGCCTCGTCGAATGTCGACCGCCGCAGCCGCACCGCCCGGGTGAGCTCCAGGTCGGACAGCCAGAACCCCCGGGAGACCATCTCGCGGTGCAGCTCGCCGAAGGTGTCCTCGGTCTCGTAGTGCTGGTCGAAGCCAGGCTCGGCGTCGACCGCCGTGAGGGTGCCGAACAGCGGCTCGTCGAGCCCCAGCAACAGCCGCAGGTCGGTGCCCTGGGTGTCGAGCTTCACCCAGTCGACCCGGTCGAGCCCGGCGGCGGCCAGCGCCTCGGGCAGGGTGGTGGCCCGCACCTCGACCTCGTCGACGACGTCGTAGCGGTAGGCGTGGAGGAATGGCGCCACCTCGTCCGCCAAGGGCCGCAGCGTGCTGGACGCCGTGGGGTTGCGGGTCAGGAAGAACGTGGCGGTCGGGCGGCCGGGCTCGGCC
Source organism: Actinomycetota bacterium (assembly GCA_046730015.1). Classification (GTDB taxonomy): domain Bacteria; phylum Actinomycetota; class Acidimicrobiia; order Acidimicrobiales; family VFJN01; genus ZC4RG19. Next base: position 13,884 of record JBKPHT010000005.1, on the reverse strand, counting down.
ACCACCGCCTTGTTCACCATCACCCGCCGGCCCGACTCGCTGGTCTCGGTGTGCAGCTCGCGGAGGTCGGGGTCGAAGCCGACGTAGGTGGCGTGGCCGAGCAGCGGCCGGAACGCCGCGAACGGCTCCAGCGACGCCCCGACGTCGACGAGCGTCAGCGAGATCCCGGCCCGCGCCAGCACGTCGAACGCAACGGACGAGCCCCCGGCCATAGGAGGACGACTGTACTCAGGCCGCGGGTCGCGGTGCCGAGTCGCCCTCGTCGACCGTCTCCACGACCACCGGCCCGCCCACCGCCTCGGTGAGCAGGTCGACCCGGCCGTTGGCCGCGTGCAGCTCCAGCGAGATGTCGGCGCCGGGCTCGGGGGTGACCTCGACGACCAGGCCCCCGGCGTCGCCGTCGCGGCACGACACCGACGCGACCCGCGCGCCGTGGTTGCGGTCGAGCCCGACGGCCACCCGAAGGAGCCCGGCCAGGACCCGCACCCGCTGCTGGTCGTCGCCGTCCAGGGCGGCGAACTCGGCGTGCTTGCGCCGGGGGACGGACTTGCGGTGGTAGCGGGCCACCAGCGCGATGAGCTCGATCTCCCGGTCGGTGAACCCGGTGAGCAGCTCGCTGTTGCGGATCACGTAGTAGCTGTGCTTGTGGTGCCCGGCGTGGGACAGGAACAGGCCCACGTTGGCGAGGAGCGCCGCCGCCTCCAGCACCTCGCGGCTGTCGTCGCCCAGGCCGTGGCGCGGCGCCGAGGCGTCGAACAGCTCGAGCGCCAGGCGGGCGACCTGGGCGGAGTGCGGCCGGTCCTCGTCCATCTGCTCGGCCAGCCGCATGACGCTCCGGCGCCGCAGGTCGGAGAGGTGGTGGAGCGAGGCGCCGTGCTCCCGCCGCCAGGTGTCGAGCAGCACCCCCTCCCGCAGCGCGAAGTCGGAGAACCGCAGCGCCTCGGCGCCGGTCTCGTGCATCACCTGCTCGAGGATGAGGGCGCCGGCCAGGATGATGTCGGCCCGGCGGGGGTCGAGGCCGGGGATCCGGGACCGCTCCTTGACGGTCGGCGCCTTGGCCAGCCGGCGAACCACCCCGTCGACGTCGTCGCGGGTGACAGAGAAGTTGTTGAGCGTGCGGGGGATGCCGTTCTCCTGGCGGGCGGCCACCATCTGGCAGACGGCGCCGATCGTCCCGGACGAGCCGACCGCGACCTCGAACCCGGCCCGCTCGATCTCCCGGCCGGCGGGCGACAGGGCGAGGCGGATGTCGTCGCGGCAGGCGTCGACCGCGGCGGTCGACAGCTTGGGCTTGGCGAAGTAGCGGCGGGTGAGCCGGATGGCGCCGAGCTTGATGCTGCGGGCGGTGAGGATCTCGCCCTTGTGGCCGACCACCAGCTCGGTGGAGCCGCCGCCGATGTCGCAGACGAGGACGCGGCGGTCGAAGACCGGGACGGCCTGCAGCACGCCGAGGTGGATGAGGCGGGCCTCCTCGAAGCCGGAGATGACCTCGACGTCGATGCCCTCGGCCCGGGCCCGGTCGAGGAAGACGTGGCGGTTCTCGGCCTCGCGGACGGCGGAGGTGGCGACGGCCCGCATCGGCGCACCGTGGATGGCGGCCACCTGCTTGAAGCGGACGAGGGCCTCGATGCCGCGGTTGATCGCCGCGGGGGTGAGCCGCTTCATGTCGCGGGCCGAGGATCCGAGGCGGACCATCTCCCGCTCGCGCTCCACGACCTCGATGCGGTTCTCGCCCACCCGGGCCACCACCAGGTGGACCGAGTTCGTGCCGATGTCGACGGCCGCGAGGACGTTGCTCACCGTCCCCACTCTCTCGCAGTGGGGGGTCGGGGGCCACCACCCGGGCGGCGTGGGCGGCGCGGCGCGGTCATGGCCGTCGCGTCGTACCCCGGTCCGCGCCGCGTCTAACCTGCCGGGCCATGGCCAAGCCAGCGAAGCGCCAGGTGCCGGGCGGGCGGGTGACCCCGAAGGGCACGTCGACCGCCGGGTCGCGGCCCACGCCCTCGACCCGGTACACCCCGCCGGTGCCCCGCGAGGTCAAGGTCAGCCCCCGTTGGGTGCCGATCCTCATGTTCAGCCTGCTCGGGCTCGGGCTGGTGGTCATCTTCCTCAACTACCTCGACCTGCTGCCGGGGGGCATGAGCAACGCCTACCTGGCGCTCGGGCTCGGCCTCATATGCGGTGGGATCATCACGGCGACGCAGTACCGCTGACGGGTCGGCCGCCGTCTCGGCGACGGAGGGTGATCGCCTCGGCGTCACTCTGCGCGGCCGGTCACCGGGACGCTCCCCGCGCGCAACCGACCGTTGTCCGCCGTGTCACCTGGTCGCCGCCCTCGTCAGCCGCCAGGTGTCCCCCAGGCGTCCGAAGTTACATCGCTGTGACTCTCCCCAACCTTGTCCACAGGTTGTGGGAAACCGGTGAGCCTGGCCGACTGAGCGAACGCGGCGTCCACACGCGGTAACCGGAGGCCGCCTGGGGCGGGTCACTCGCCGATCGGTGCGACCAGGTCCATGTCCTCCTGGCAATGCCGCGGCGGGTCCGGGACCTCGTCGTTGGCGCTGGTCATCCGCACCTCGGTTCCGCAGATCGAGCACCGGTAGGTGAGCCGCACCTTCCGCAGCTCGCCCGGGGGCGGAGGCGGCGGCAGCGGCGTGGCCAGGCTCGACATCACCGCGAACCCGACCTTGAGGATGAGCCACCCGGCCACGACCGCGACCACCACGGCGAGCGGCGACGCGTCGGTGACCCACCACGCGACGAGGCCGGCCAGGGCCATGACGACCAGGGTGGGCCAGGAGACGCGGGGTCGGCGCACCCCGTCATGGTACGGCCGTGTTCTCCGTCGCCACGAAGGGGCGGCAGGCCTGGCCCCGGAGGCCGGGGCACGGCAGCGGGTCGGACACCGGCGGGGGGACGTCGACGCCGGCCAACGACGACAGCACCAGGGCCGACGGCCGGGCCCGGGTGCGCGCCACCTTCAGCGTCGGCACCGCGCCGCCGTAGTCCGGGTTCTCGAACTCCCAAGTCGCGTGGTTGCGGCCCGGGGTCGCCACCGACAGCCGCAGCCGCGACCCGGCCCGGAACGCGTGGGCGAACGAGGGGATGTCGACCCGGGCCTCGACGAACTCGCCCGGCTCCAGCGGCCGGGCGGCCTTCTCGGTGAACGGGTGGACGATCTCCAGGCCCTCGGTGCGGTCGCGGTCCTCGCGCCGGTCGGTCAGGTCGAGCCAGCCGTTCTGGACCAGCACCTCGGTGCCGTCGGCACGGACCTCCGACACCGTGACCTGGACGTTCGCCGCCTCTGCGTCGGCCGCGACGTACAGGTCGGCGTAGCCGGGCCCGGCGTAGACCGTGTCCTCGGCGAACGCCGGCGTGAGGTACGACAGCTCCTCGCCGGCGTCGAACCGGGTCCAATCGGTGTCCCACACCCGGGCGAGCAACGGGTACTCGCCGGTGCCCCCGAACAGGGTGGCACCGCCGGCGTCCGGGTCGAACCGGAAGGCGTCGACCCCGCTGCCGTCGCGGGCGGGCCGGTCGGGTCCGAGGGTCTCGTCGGCGCCCAGGTACCAGGTGGCGGGCTCGGCCGCCGGCGGGGGCCACGAGTCGAGCCCGAGCTCGAACGTGCCGCCCGGCTCGCCGACCTCGTCGCGCCCGAGCCCGCTCTCGAACACGAGGCGCACGGTCGGCTCGGCCTCGTACGCCGCGCGGGCGCCCTCGACGTCGTTGCCGAACTCGGTGAACCGGTCGGGCTCCAGCTCGACGGCCGCGACGTCGAACTGGTCGGCCAGCACCGCAGGCAGCGCCGCGCGCAGCAGCGGGTTCATCACCGGCACCCGGTCGGCCACGTACAGCTCGAGGAACTCGAACCAGCGCACCACGTTGGGGGGCGCGTAGCCGTCGGGGTGGCGGCCGTTCCACAGGTTGGCCTTCAGCAGCGCGGTGGCGTCGAAGTGGTCGAGCATGGTCGTGAACTGCGGGCCGGTCTGCTCGTCCTGGAACGCGCCGCTGACGAACACCGGCGCCTCGATGGTGCGCACCAGCTCGCGTAGGTCGCGGGCGGCGGCCGGCTTGCCGTAGAAGGGCAGGGCGCGGACGAGGCTCTCGAAGTCGGGGTTCTGGGTCCGGATGGCCAGGTTGGCGCCGCACTCGGCGTCGCCGGCGGCCACCCGCTCGGTCACCCAGTCGCTGCCGCCGGGCGCGCTGGCGGCGTCGCGCTCCTTGATCCACTGGTGGGTGAAGCCGGCGTTGAAGATGCCGCCGGGCCATGCCTGGAGCCACGGGTCCGCGATGACCGACTGGGGCGTCACGGCGGCCAGGTGGGGCGGGTTGGTCGTCGCGGTGTACAGCTGGGTGATGCCGGAGTACGACAGGCCGACCATCCCGACCTTGCCGCCCCGCACCCAGTCCTGACTTGCGACGATCTCGACGACGTCGTAGCCGTCGGCCATCTGGGCGGGGTTGAACACGTCGAACACGCCGCCCGAGCAGCCGCTGCCCCGGAGGTTGACCGACACGGTGGCGTAGCCGAGCGCCCGGGCGAGCCGCACCCCGGCCTCCTCGGACTCCGGGTTCGACGGGCTGTAGCCCGAGTACTCGACGACGGTAGGCCACGGCCCCTCCCCGTAGAGGGCGTCGTCGGGGAAGCGGACCATCGCGCTCAGCGTCACGCCGTCGCGCATCTCCAGGTACTGGAACCCCTCCTCCAGCGACGACCCGGGCTTGACCCCGCCGAACACGTCGAGCCGGGCGCCGGTGAGCCTCTGCTGCTCGTACAGCGACGGGTCGGGGAGGTCGTCGCGCCCGGGGACCCAGATGACGTCGGTGGCCAGCCGGGGGTCGGCCTCGTCGTCCGCCACGACGTAGCGGCCGGGCTCGACGGTGGTGCCGTCGACGGGATCGAGCGCCGAGTAGTCGAGCGCGGGCCCGGACGGCATCGTCTGGTGGGACGGCGGCAGGTAGGCGAAGTGGGCCTGGCCCTGGTCGTCGGCGAGCAGGGTGAGCAGCTTGCGCTTGCGCGGGCCGTACAGGGTCAGCGGCTCGCCCGGGGCGGCCCCGGTGACCGTGATCTGCTCGACGCCCGCGGTGATATCCCAGGGCGCGGGCTCGGCCCCGGCCCGGAGCTCAGTGAACCCCTCGTCGCTCGCCTCGCCGGCCTGGGGCGACGAGCACGCCGCCGCCGTGACCGCCAGCAGCGCCGCGGCCGCCATCCGTGCCGCCCGCCGGGCGTACCCCTCCACCGTCATGTCCCCCCGTTGTCGTCTCGTCGGCCCGCCCGGGGCGCGCCAGCCGCCCGGCCGGCGCCCCGGGTGTCAGTGGCGCGCGGTCGGTGTCAGCCGAGCCGCTCGATGATGGTGGCGTTGGCCATGCCGCCGCCCTCGCACATCGTCTGGAGGCCATAGCGGCCGCCGGTCCGCTCCAGCTCGTTGAGCAGGGTGGCGAGGAGCTTGGTGCCGGAGGCGCCGAGCGGGTGGCCGAGCGCGATGGCCCCGCCGTTGACGTTGGTCTTCGCGAGGTCGGCGCCGGTCTCCAGCTGCCACGCGAGGACCACCGGGGCGAACGCCTCGTTGACCTCGAACAGGTCGATGTCGTCGAGGCCGAGCCCCGACTTGGCGAGCACCTTGGCGGTGGAGGGGATGGGGCCGGTGAGCATCATCACCGGGTCGACCCCAGCCAGGGCGAAGGTGTGGAACCGGGCCCGGGGGGTGAGGCCCAGCTCGCGGGCCTTGTCCTCGCTCATGATGAGGGCGGCCGAGGCGCCGTCGGTGATCTGGCTGGAGTTGCCGGCCGTGACCTTGCCGTCGGGCTTGAACGCCGGCTTGAGGTTGGCCAGGGACTCGATGGTGGTGCCCTCGCGGATGCCCTCGTCGGCGGTGACCATCTCGTCGGACTCGGTGACCGCGCCGGTCTCCTTGTCGCGGTGGAGCGAGCGGACCGGGACGATCTCGTTCTCGAAGCGGCCCTCGGCGGTGGCCTGCGCGGCCCGGCGCTGGCTCTCGGCGGAGAAGGCGTCCAGCTGCTCGCGGGTCAGGCCCCACTTGTCGGCGATGAGCTCGGCGGAGATGCCCTGGGGGACGAGGCCGCCGACATCGGCGTAGCGGGCGCCGACCCGGGGCCCGAACGGGAAGCCGAACTTGCCGTCGCCGATCGAGGCGCCCATCGGCACCTGGCTCATCACCTCGACCCCGGCGGCGACGACGATGTCGTGGGCGCCGGACATGACGGCCTGGGCGGCGAAGTGGCTGGCCTGCTGGGACGAGCCGCACTGCCGGTCGATGGTGGTGGCCGGCACCTCCTCGGGCCAGCCGGCGGCCAGCACCGCGTTGCGGGCGACGTTGACCGACTGGGCGCCGGCCTGCATGACGCAACCCATGATCACGTCCTCGACGAGCGCCGGGTCGAGGTCGTTGCGCTGGACCAGGGCGTTGAGGGTCTCGGCGGCCAGGTCGGCGGGATGCCAGCCGGACAGCTTGCCGTTGCGCTTGCCTCCCGGGGTGCGGACGGCATCGACGATGACGGCGGTAGGCATGGGTGCTCCTTTGTCGGTCCGGGCGCCCGGTCCGGGTCCCCTGACTTGACCGTTCGGTCAAGCCAGTCTGCCGACCCCTCCCGGTGGACGCAACCAGGCCCGGCGATGGCTCAGCCCGGCGGGTCGGCGCCCGGCGGAGGCGCCGACGTGGTGGTGCCCGGTCCGGTCGGCACCGACGTGGTCGGGGCGAGCGCCGACGCGCAGCCGTCGACCTCGCTGAGCGTCGTCCACGGCGGCGCGGCCGATCCGTCGACCCCTCTCAGGTGGACGAACGCGATGACCTCCCCGTCGCGGGCGACCTCCACGACCGGGTCGGCCGTCTCGTTGGTGATCCGCTGGGAGGGGTAGCCGTGCAACGCGTCGACGGTGTCGCTGGCCCGCATCCGGCCCGCCAGGCCCCGCCGCACCGCCGGGCCCAGCGACATCTCGGCCGGGGCGAACTCCAGGTCGGTGAGCGTCGTGCGGTCGGCCTCGTCGCAGTCGAGCTCGGGCTCCTGGTACAGGCCGGACGGGTCGACCAGGTCGACCCGCCGGCGCTCGCGGTCGCCGCCGAACTCGCAGGAGACCGTCAGCGCGCCGGGTGGCACCGGCTGGACCACCTCGGTCACCCCGGACGGCACGGGGATCGGCCCGGAGGACCACTCCGTCGACGTCACGCCGACGCGGGTCGGGCCGGGCAGGTTGTTCACCACCAGCATGTGGAGGCCGTCGCGCTGGGGGCGCACCGACGCCACCGGCACGACGATGCCGGTCGGCTCGCACCGGACCTCGACGGACCGGGGCACCTCCACGGCCGCGGCTGCCGCGTCGTCGGTCTCCGACGCGGTCACCGTCGCTCGGTCGTGGGCGAGGCCGCGGCCGATCAGCGAGGTGACGACGGCCGCCACCGCCAGCACCGCCGCCGTGGCGACAGCTCCACGGCGGCGGCGCAGCCGGCGGTGCCGGCGTGCGGTGATCCGTTCGAGACCGTGCTCGGGGGGATCACCGGCGGACGATGCGATGCGTTCGAGCCGTGACCGCAGGTCATGGTCATCGCTCACGCCCCTGAGTCCGTGTCCGGGCGTTCGCCCGGCACCAGCACGGCGCGTGCCTGGCTCACGAGCACGCGGACGGTGGCGGGGCGGATCCGCATGATGCGGGCTGCCTCGGCGGCATCGCGGTCGAGGAGTTGGGTCAGCACCACCGCCTCACGCTGGCGGGGGGTGAGCCGGGCCAGGGCCCGGGCCACGTCGTCGCGGTCGGCGGCCATCTGGGCCGGCTCGGGCGGCGGCACGGGCGCCGAGTGGGTCATGACGTCGACGACCCGGCGGGCGGCGCGCACGGCCCGGCGGGCGGCGCTGTGCTGGGCGTTGAATGCGGTGCGGAACAGGTAGCCGACCGGGTCGTCGAGGCCCGAGACGTGGTCCCACCGCTCCCAGACTCGGCAGAACGCGTGCTGGGCCAGGTCTTCGGCCTGGTCACGGCTGCCGGTGAGGACGTAGAGCGCGCGGAAGAGCCGCCGCTCGTTGGCCATGTAGAAGCCCTCGAACGACAGCGCATGACGGACACCGACGGTGATCGGCGCCGGCTCGGTGGAGCGCTCAGTGACCACGGACAAGGCCAACACTGCCGCAAGAACGCCCGGGACACACGCGCGGTTTAGGAGATCGCGCCCTTTTTCTCATGGACGCGCCGGCGGCCGCCCCGGAGGGCAGCCGCCACGTCGCCCCGGACGGCGGCGCCGCCGGGGCGGGGGACGTCCCGCGCTGTCAGCGCTTGGCCGTCGTCTTCCGGGCCGTGGTCTTGCGGGCGGTCGTCTTCTTGGCGGCCGGACGGGTCGACGTGGACTTCTTGGCGGCCGGGCGCGACGTCGACTTGGCCGGCGCGCGCTTGCGGGCGGTCGTCTTGGTCGCCGTCGTCTTGCGCGCCGTCGTCTTGCGCGCCGGCGCCTTGCGGGCGGTGCTCTTGGTGGCGGTCGACTTGGCCGCCGTGGTCTTCTTGGCCCCGGTGGTCTTCTTGGCCGCCGTGGTCTTCTTCGCCGCGGTGGTCTTCTTGGCCGCCGCCGGCGCCGGAGGCCAGACGCCCCGCTCGAGCTTGGGGGCGAGGCTCGTCTTGACGACCGCGTCCTTGAAGCCCTTGAGCGGCGTGATGCGCGCCTTCTTCGACGCCTTGATGCGGACCGGCTGCTGGGTCTGCGGGTTGCGCCCCATGCGGGCCGGGCGGTCGACCTTCACGAACTTGGCGAAGCCCGAGATCGACACTGGCTCACCTTTGGACACGACGGCGGTCACGACGTCGGTGAACCCCTTGAGCACTGCGTCGACGTCCTTGCGTTCGACACCGGACTGGTTGGACACCGCTGCGACCAGATCTCGACGATTCACAGGCTCCTCCTAGGTCTCTGTACGTGCCGCAAGTTTCATCAACACGCACCGACGACACGTGGATGCTCGGCGTAGTGATACCCCGTTTCGCCAAGGAATGCACCACTTTGGGCGCGTGAAACCCGCGATATTCCTACCTTTTTCGCCGAGGGTTTGACAGCGGAGCGTGAGGACCGGCGTTGCTCGCGGCGGTGCCGAGGGTCGATCCGCTCAGCTATTGCTGGTTTTTTCGCGCCCCGGCGCATCAGAGGGTGGACAGCCAGCGCTCCGCCTGGCGGACCCGGCGGCGAAGCTGGTCGACCGTCGCCTCGTCGATCCGGCGCAGCCCGACGAGCCGGTTCAGTTGCCCGTTCACCTGCGCGTGACCCATCCCGGTCGCCCACACGAGGTCCTGCACGAGCCGCGCGTTGCGCTCCCGGAGCCGGGCCCGCTGCTCCCGCGGGTTGCCGTCCGGCGCCCCGGCGCCGCCCGCGTGGCGGTCCCCGGCCGGCCCCCGGGGCAGCCGCGGCAGCGGGAGGTCGAGCGCGGACTCGCCCGCCCCGTCGTCCTCCAACCGGTCGAGGCGGTCGAGCCGCTCGAGCGCCGCCTCGTCGACGTCGAACACCGACGACTCGTCCGCGCCGGTCACGACGGCCGACAGCGCGGCGAACATCGACAGCTGGTCGCCGCGGTCGTCCTTGTGCCGCAACGGGTCGAGCCCGGCGCCGTCGCCCGGCTCGGCGCCGTCGCGCTGCGGCCGGTGCAGGCTGTGGCGGCGGGCGTCGGCGATCTGGGTCGCCCAGGTCCGCAGCCGGAGGTCGTCGGGGATGAAGAGGTACGCCTTCTGCCGACGGACGCCCCGGGTCCAGCGGACGAACCGGCCCACCGCCTGGCGGAAGAACAGCTCGGTCGTGGTGGTGGTGGCGTAGACGCCCACCCGGAGGCGGGGGATGTCGACGCCCTCGGACACCATCCGCACGGCCACGATCCACGGGTCGGTGCCGGCGGCGAAGCGGGCGATGCGGGTCGACGACAGCGGGTCGTCGGATACCGCCACGGCGGCCCGGACGCCGCACCGGTAGCGGAGCAGGTCGGCGATGCCCTGAGCGTGCTCCTGGTCGGCGGCGATCACCAGGCCGCCCGCGTCCGGCTGCTGACGGCGCAGCGCAGCCAGCCGCTCGTTGGCCTGGAGCAGCACGGTGGCCAGCCACTCCCCCTCCAGGCTCAGCGCCGTCCGCAGGCGCTGGGCGGTGCGGGCCCGGTCGAGCGCGTCGTCGAACGCCGCCGCCTGGGCCGACCCGTCGGGCGCGATCCACTCCATGAACCCGTTGATGCGGGGGAAGTAGACCGGCCGCACCACCCGCCCGTCAGCCAGCGCGTCGGCGTAGCCGTACTCGAAGTCGGGCACCGCCTCGTCGCCGACGTAGCGGACGAACGGGATGGCCCGCGTGTCGGAGCGGAACGGTGTGCCGGACAGCGCGAGCCGCCGGGGCGCCGGCTCGAAGGCCCGCCGCACCGACTCGCCCCAGGCCCGGTCGTCGCCGGCGTGGTGGATCTCGTCGAGGATCACCAGCGACCGGCCCGCCACCGGCCGCAGCGCGTCGGGGCTCGACGCCACCTGCTGGTAGGTGGTCACGACTCCGTGGACGTCGGCCGGCAGCCGGCCCCCCGACGGCGACCAGCGGGGCTCGAGGTGCAGGCCGAACCGGGTGGCCGCGTCGGCCCATTGCACCTTGAGGTGGGAGGTCGGCGCGACCACCACCACCCCTCTCCCAGGGTTGCCCGCCACGTCGTGGACCGCCGCGCACAGGGCAAAGGTCGTCTTGCCCGCCCCCGGCGTGGCCACGGCCAGGAAGTCGGGCGCGCCGGAGGCCGCGAGCCGATCGAGGGCGTGCTTCTGCCAGGGACGGAGGCGGACGCTGCGGACCATGGGGGCGACGATCTTCGCACGGGCCGGCGGGTGGGCCGCGCCACCCCCGGCGGGCGCGAGACTCGGCCCGTGGCCCAGCACGAGATCGACCGCGACCGGCTCCCCTACGCCCCCGACCGGCTCGACCGGAAGCCCGACGTCGGCGCCGACGGGTTCTTCGCCGTCGACATGCGGACCGGGCGGGTGACCGGCGTCGAGCCGTTCCCCGAGGCCCGCAAGCCGGCCTGGAAGCTCACCGTCGACTTCGGGCCGATCGTCGGCACCCTCCGGACGAGCGCGCAGATCACCAACTACACGGCCGACGAGCTGCTGGGGCGGCTGGTGGTCGGGACGATCAATCTGGGCCGCAAGCAGATCGCCGGGTTCACCAGCGAGTTCCTCGTCCTCGGCGCCCTCGACCCCGACGGCACCGTCCGGCTGCTGGAGCTGCCCGACGGCGTCGACGTCGGGGCGCCGATCGCGTAGGCCCGACCGTCGGGTCATGATGGGGCCGATGCCGTCGCCCCGGGTCGAGGTCGAGTACTGCACCCAGTGCCGCTGGCTGCCGCGGGCGGCGTGGCTGGCCCAGGAGCTGCTCACCACCTTCGAGCACGAGGTCGGCGAGGTCGCGCTCGTGCCGGGCACCGGCGGCGTCTTCGTGGTCCGGGTCGACGGCGAGACCGTGTGGGACAGGCGGGAGCAGGGGTTCCCGGAGCCGACCGCGGTCAAGCGGGCCGTGCGCGACCGGGTCGCGCCGGGGCGGGACCTGGGCCACAGCGACCGGCCACAGGACTGACCCGCGTTTCCCGGCCGCCGCCGTCCGGTCATGACCGTGCGGCGCGAGTCCGGGCCCCCCGAGGCCGGGGATACGGTGACGTCGTGAGCGAGCACCCGACGCTTTACGACTGGGCCGGGGGGCGGGACGCCTTCGACCGGCTGATGAACGCGTTCTACGACCGAGTCGAGCAGGACGACCTGCTCTCGCCGTACTTTCCCGGCGGGGTGCACGAGGAGCATCGCCGGAACGTGGCCGCCTGGTGGAGCGAGGTCTTCGGCGGACCGGCGGAGTACACCGAGCGGCTCGGCGGCTACGAACGGATGCTCGGCAAGCACCTCCGGCTGGGCATTACACCCGAGGAGCGTTTACGGTTCGCGTCGCTCATGAGCCTGGCCGCCGACGATGCCGGGATGCCGGCCGACCCCGAGTTCCGCTCCGCGCTCGTCGCCTACCTGGAATGGGGCACGCGGCTGGCCATGGCGAACTCGCAGGAGGGCGCGACGGTCGCCGAGCACGCGCCGGTCCCGCACTGGGGCTGGGGCGAGGCCCCGCCGTACCAGCCCTAGGCGCCCCGGGCATCCGTCCCTGCGCCACTCGATATCGTTCCACGGCGAGGTGGTAGACAGGCGTCGGCGACTGGGTGCGTCCAAGGGGGGCTCATGCGAGGCATGCGCTGGTCTCGTCGGCTGGTGATCGCTGTGGCCATCGCGGTCGGGGCCGTCGTGGGGGCCCCCACGGCGTCGACCGGCTCGCCGCTCGACGGTCCATCGGACCCGCCCACGACACAGGTTCCCGTGACGCTCAGCGCGACCTGCAGCGGTGGCCCTTCGGGCGACTACTCGTTCGTGGCGACCGTTCCCACGTCCGTCCGGGCGGGACAGCCGTTCCCCGTCGAGATCGCGTTCGACGGGTTCCCGTTGCCGCCCACCACCGCCGGGTACGTCGACCTCTCGATCGGCGGCGGGACGGCGACCGACGTCACGATCGCCGTCGAGGGCAGGACCTACCTCGTCGCCACCTGGGCGCCGCGACAGCAGTTCACCCTCGCGATCGCCGGTTTCGGTTTCCTCGACGGGAGCCAGTTCATCAGCCAGTCCTGTGCGGTCGACGCCCCGGCCGAGTTCGCCTCGATCCCGGTGCGGCACGCGACCCCGTTCGACGCCGCGCAGATCACGGCCGAGCAGCGCGTCGGCATCTTCTGCCGGCAGTTCCCCGGCGGGTTCCCGTCCGGGTTCGTGCAGGACGTGTCCGTCACGGCTCCGAACCAGGCCCGCGTCGGCGAGCCCTTCACCATCGAGGCCCAGGGAGCGGTGACGGTCACGGGCGGCGTCCAGTCCGGGCAGACGATCACGCCGACGGGCGCTCTGGGCGACACGGTCGACTTCTCGTACAACGGCAGCTTCACCGAGTTCTTGCCGCCGCCATTCCCTCCGCTCCCGTTCCGCATCTGCGAACAGTGGGGCGGTACCGTGCACCTCGCCTCGGTACCGATCGTCGCTCGCTGACGTCCTGGTCGTTCGACGAATGAGGGGCGAGCGCCACGGGAGTCCACGATGAGCCTCGTGTCTCACGGCTGGGACACACCGGAGGCCGTGCAACTGGCGGGTGATCGACCTGGGAACACTGCCACCGGGTCGATCACCGCTGTTGACCGTCGGCCGCGAACGGATCCGGCTTCGTGGTGCGGGCCCGGGCCTGGTAGCGCTGGTGGACGCCGACGGTGAGGACGAAGACCACCAGCCCGGCGATCGTCCCGAGCCACAGGTTGTCGTCGGTGAGCGCCGCAACGGCCAACCCGGCGGTGGCTCCCACCAGCACGCCGTTGACCACGCTGATCGTCCCCGGGATGCTGAGCAGGGTCCGCCAGCGGCTCGGCTGGTAACCCTCGTCGTGCAGCAGTCGGACGAGGTCGTCGGTCGGCGCGGGCGGCGCCATGTACTCCCCGAGCTGCGGGGCACGGTCCAGGTAGAAGCGGCGCAGCCGGTTGATGCGCAACATGTACAGCGTGTCGGCGATCGACGCCTCCAGCACCCGGCTGAAGGTCGTGATGCCCAGGAAAGCCAGCACCGGGAACAGCACCAGCCCGAACACGTAGAGCGCGGTGCGAGACCCCTGGCCGGCGAAGGCGAAGGCGACCAATCCGGCGGACACGGCGCCGAGGAACAGGCTGGCCCGCCCGTTCGCCTCGGAGATGGTGGCGCCCCGGGCGGTCTGCAGGTTGAAATGCTCGGTGGTCACGAAGGTGACCGCCGCCGCCCAGGAGGCGTCGTTCACCGTCTCCTCCCCCTTCCCCTCGACGTCGCGGTCGTCAGACCCGGACATGGCG
>JBKPHT010000004.1:0-9083 GCA_046730015.1 Actinomycetota bacterium | reverse complement strand
CCCGTCCTCAACAACGTGCATTTCACCGTCGTCGAGCCGAACGAGCCGCTCGTTGGGCTTCCCGTCGTCGGTGTGATTCGCCATTGGGCTGCCTCCTGCCATTCCGTCGTGCGCTTCGAGACCAGACCGCGGCGGGCACGGCAGCCCGCACCTGACGGCGCGCGTCCAGAGATGGCGGTCAGCCTCCGCGACGCGCCACTGGGAGGTCTTGGAAAAATGTTCCGGTGCGTCTGCCCACCCGCCGACCGGAGTCGGATCCTGGACGCGTGTCCCCGGCAGCCCAGGTGACGTCGTCGGCGAGCCGAACGCGACCGCCACCGCCGTCGGTGTCGCAGCGGCCACCGGCCGGGTCGACGATGGGGGGCAGCACCGCTGCGGAACAGCAGGCGCCCGTTCGGGATTGGAGACTCCGACTACGAAGCCTGCCGTGCGACCCGACGCAGGCTCGTCTATCGCCCTGCAGGTCGATTGCGTACTTGTGGCTCTACGAGTCGCCGCATCCTCGACTACTGCGATGCAAGTCACAGGGACGTTCGTCAGCCGAAGGCGGCTGATCGCTTTCAGCCCTGGCTGTCGACGAGCCGCCGCGCGATGGCGGGATAGTCGATCACAACCCCGTCGCGGTCGACGGTGATGTCGGCCGCGAAGCTGCCGTCGGTTGCCTCGTAGCGGATGACGCAGTGATCTGCACCCGAACGGACGTGCCGGTAACGCTGCCCATCGGGCTGGACCGCGAGTGCCGGAACGGCGACCCAGGCCATGGTGAAGTCGAGCGGCCCGCCGCCATCGAGGAGGCCGTGGCGGAGGATCGGCATCATGTTCGTGACAGGCGATAGCCCCAGATCGCAGTCGAGCGCGCTCGCGAGACTTGCAGTGTCACCGCCGGCGGGCGGTAGCTCGACGTGGCCTGTCTCGTCGGTGGCCACTGTCCACGCACCGCCGTTGTCGCGGCGGAGGTCAAGCTCGCGCCGCCACCCCTCGCCGCGGCTGGTGGCCTGAAGTCGCACCGTCACGAAGCCCCGAGTCGTCTTCAGCTCGTAGTCGAGGCGGTAGGGAACCGGCCTAGTGCCGATGGCAACGCCGCGCGCGGTCATGTGCTCTCTGGCGATGTCGATTTCAGCGAACTCAACCCCGAACGGGTCGTCCTTCACCCACGCAGTCGCTCGGCGCTGTTCGGGGCGGCGTCCCGGGGTCATAGCACGTGACTATGTCCACCCGACCGTGCCCAACGCACACGGGTTCCTCAGTGCGTCTGCCAACACCAAATCAAACTGACCGGAGGTCTGCACCACGGAGAGTCCGTCAGCGACCACGGCGACCTCGCACATCCGCAGTCATACGAGACGAGCTCGTTCCGCCCGCTGAGCGCGTCGCTAGCCGACGGCGTTGAGCCAGAGCTCGAGCTGGATTCCGTCCGGGTCCTCGAAGGAGATGAACCTCCCGAGTCCCGGGACCTCGCGCACCGGCGACGAGGGAACGCCTTGTGCCTCGAGGTGCATCGCCCAACGCGCCAGTTCGTTGTCGTCAGGGACCAAGAGGGCGAAGTGGTCGAGGCCGGTCGTGCGGTAGTCGAAGTCACCGCTCGCCCCGTCGTCGGGCTGACAGAGGCCGACCACGAAGAAGCAGTTGGTGTCGAGGAGCAGGACGCGGGGGCTGCCTGCCTCGTCTGCCGTTAACCGGCGCAGCTCGACCCAGCCGAAGACTCGCTGATACCAAGCGGCACTGGCGTCCATGTCACGAACGGTGAAGGCGACATGCGAAGCGCCCGTCAACAATGGCATCGTACGAATCCTTTCAGCCTTCGGCTTGAGGTTGATGGCTATCCGAGCCAGACCCTTCGCTCTGTTCGTGTTCGTGGAGGTACTGCCAGATCCGGTGCGTGCTGCCTGTCGTCGCCTTCGGCCATCCGGGGCGGGCCGGTGCGCGCTGCCCGTCGGAGCCGAGGTGAAGGGGGGCAGAGAACAGATCGAACGGGTTCGGAGCGCCATCTTTGTACATGCATAAGACCTCACGTATAGGGTCGGTCGCTGACAACCATGAACGCGAGGCAAATCTCCTCAACGGTCCGTCGCGGCTCCGCCGGTCGTCCCGCCCGGGTGTCGCGCGACGACATCGTCCGGGCCCCCCGTCGAGTCGTCGACGAGGAGGGGAGCGGGAAGCACGGGGACCTACACCAGTTCGGGCTCGAGGTCCACGCCGGTGTCGAGCGGGGCGGCTTCCTCGCTGTGACCCTCGACATCCACCTTCGGTAGCAGCCGCTGCAGCCAGCGCGGCAGCCACCAGTTGCGGTCGCCGAGCAGCTCCATCGTCGCCGGCACCAGCACCATCCGGACGACGGTGGCGTCGAAGAGGACGGCGGTGGCCAGGCCGGTGCCCATCATCTTCGTGGTCCGCTCGAACTCGAGCATGAAGCTGCCGAAGACAACCACCATGATTGCGGCGGCGGCGGTGATGACCTTGGCGGTGGCGGCCAGGCCATCGGCCACCGAGGTGCGGCTGTCGCCGGTGCGGTGCCACTCCTCCCGCACCCGGGAGAGGAGGAACACCTCGTAGTCCATCGACAGCCCGAAGACGACGGCGAAGAGCATCATCGGCATCCAGGACTCGATGGGACCGGGCTGCACGCCGGTGATGTCGCTGAGCCATCCCCACTGGAAGAGGGCGACGATGACGCCGTAGGCGGCACCGATCGACAGCAGGTTCATGATCACGGCCTTGAGCGGCACGAGCAGCGACCGGAACACGACCATCAGCAGCAGGAAGGACAGGGCGAGCACGGCACCGAAGAAGATCGGCATGCGGTCGCCCAGGTACTGGGACATGTCGACCTTGCCGGCGACGAGGCCGGTGACGAGCACCGAGGTGCCGGCGGCGTCCTCGATCGGCGGGAGGACATCGCCCCGCAGGCGGTTCACCAGCTCCGTCGTCGACTCGTCCTGGGGCCCGCCCTTGGGCGTGACCAACCACCGCACGGCGGTCGGCGCCGTCGGGTCGTCCGGCTGCGGGCCGAGGACCGACGCCACCTCAGGATCGGCGTCCACCTGCTCGTCGACGGCGCCGAGGGCCGTAACCTGCTCGGGGCCGTTGACGGCGGCGACCAGGTAGATCGGCCCGGTCGAACCCTTGCCGAACCCCTCGACGATGAGGTTGTAGGCCTGCTTGGTGGTGGTGCCCTCGGCGAAGTTGCTCTCGTCGGAGAACCCGAGGCGGAGGCCGACCACGGGGAGGGCAAGCACGGCCAGGAGGGCGGCGGCGCCGATCGCCGACGTCCACGGGCGGCGCTGGACGACTCGGCTCCAGCGGTAGGCGATCGTCTCCCGCCGCGGCTTGGGCGGCCGGTGGGCGACCTCCCGCTTGAGCGACGCGACGAAGAACCCGGCGATGACCGTGAGGACCGCCAGGCCCATGCCGAGTCCGGCGAGGGGCCCGATCTTCAGGCCCGCGCCGATGAGGCCGACGGCGGCGAAGGCTGCGGCTAGCAGCCCTCGCCACTTGGTCCGTTCGATGTTGTCGCCGGCGAAGCCCAGCAGGGCCGGCAGCAGCGTCAGGGAGGCGGCGATGGTGACCGCCACCGTGACCGATGCGGTGATGCCGAGGCCGCCGACGAAGCCGATGCCGATCAGCAGCATGCCCAGCAGCGAGATCACGACCGTGGCGCCGGCGAACGCCACCGAGCGGCCGGCGGTGTCCATGGCGATGGCGACCGATTCCCGCACTGTGTGCCCGGCGTGGAGCTGCTCGCGGTGGCGGGTGACGACGAGCAGCGCGTAGTCGATGCCGACGCCGAGGCCGATCATCAGCCCGACGAACGGGGCGAAGTCGGGGACCTCGAGCAGGTGGCTGGCCAGGATGACAAGGGCGCCGCCGATCCCGATGCCGAACAGGGCCACGCCGACGGGGAGGCCCATGGCCAGGACCGAGCCGAAGGCGACGATGAGGATGACTACGGCGAAGGCCAGGCCGAAGAGCTCTGAGGACGGCGGCTCGGACTCGGCGAACAGGGAGCCGCCCAGCTCGATCCGCAGGCCGTCGACCTCCGGGAGCACCTCCCGCACCTCGTCGGCGATATCGGCGGCCCGGGTGAAGTCGACGTCCTCGGGCAGGTTCACGGTGGCAAAGCCGATCGTGCCGGCGGCCGGGCCCTGCTGGGAGACCTGGAACGCGTCGGCGCCCGGGGCGTACGGGGTGAGCACCGAGGTCACGTCGTCGATCTCGGCCACCTGGGCGAACAGGCCCTCCATGGCCTCGCGCACCGTCGGGTCGTTCACCCCTCGGTCGGCCTGGAACACGATCTGGGCCGTCTGGGGCGACCCGCTGCCGTCGGAGAACGCGTCCTCCACCAGGCTGAACCCGTCGGTGGACTCGAACCCGCCGAGCGAGAAGTCCTGGCGGTAGGCGTCGCCGATCCCGTCGGCGATCCCGTTGCCGAACAACAGCACGGCGATCCAGAACGCGAGGACGACGCGACGACGGTCGTGGCACCAGGTGCCGAGGCGTGCGAACACAAGCGCTCCTTGGTCGGCTGGTCGATGGACGACCGCCTCATGAGACGTTCCGCGCTTCGTTCATCGCGGCAACTTGGCTCGCACTGTCAACGAGCGCACTGCTCGCCGTCTTGGAGAAATGTTCCGCGCTCGCAGCCGGTGCCGGTGCCCGCCGGTGTGCCGGCCGTCGCGTTACGTCCTCGACGCGTCCTCGGCGTCAGCCCACGCGATGTCATCGACTGCCAGCCATGGTGCGGCCGCCACCGCGGCTGGCGTCAGCCCGGCAAAGGTCCTGACGTCCCGATGGAGGTGCGACTGGTCGACGTAACCGCTCTCCGCCGCCACTTGTGCAGGGCTGTCGCCCGCGGCGAGGCGATGGGCGGCGTGGTCGAAGCGGACCAGCCGCGCCGCGTGCTTGGGAGTGAGGCCGATCTGGGATCGGAACCGGGACCAGAGACGCTTACGGCTCCATCCGACCTCGGATGCCAGCCGCTCGACGCGAACCTGCCCGTGGCTGATCGCCATCTGTCGCCAGGCGAAGCCGACCTCCGGGTCGACCGCCAGGCCTGCTTCGATTCGCTGCGCCAGCGCGGCTTCGGCGATCGCGAACCGGTCGTCCCACGATGCGGCCGCGCGCAGCTGCTCTTCCATCCGCCGCGCGTCGCGCCCCCAGAGGTCATCGAGGGCTCCGACCGTTCCACTCAGGTCGGAGGAAGCGCCCAGGACCTCGTGCGCGAGCACCGGGGACAGGCGAATCTGCAGGCCCTCGATGCCACGGCCGCGCACGCGAACGCCGTCGGGCGCGAGGCCGACGACGACGATGTCGCGCTGCTGCCGACCACAGTTGTCGTCGACGAGCAGCCCATCGCCGAGGTTGACCGCGACCGTGACAGCCGGGTACGGCACCACGGGAAGGTCGACGTAGTCCGTGCCCCGTTCGCGGAAGCCCGCCATGCTGAGCCCCGGCAACAGACCGGGCCGTGACGGCGTCGCGATGTCCCACACTGCCGCGGCGTCACGCTGCGACTCCGTCAATGGCATGGTCCACCACTCTACGAGCCCGTCCGCAGTGCGGCGACGTGACATTCGTCCAAGACGCGAGCCCAGCCTCGGGATCACGTTGAGCGATGCCAACCCCCGCCGTGTCGTTGCACTGGCAGGTGGACACGAGCGGCGACGGCGTCGAGGTGTGGGCGTGGCGCTGACCAACGTCGCCCACCAGACAGTGACGGGGTCGGTCAGGGTGGGGCTGCAGGACTGGGCGGTCGATCGTCGGTGGTGAGCAGTTCCGGTTGGCCGGCCGCCTTGTTGAGGGCGAGGAGCGTGAGGTACGGACCGACGAAAACGAACACCAGGCCGGACACAACCACGCCCGAGTCGTTGACCAGCCAGCCGAGCATGCCGGCGGCGATCGTGCCGACCACACCGGCCCGCAGCGCCGAGCCCGCCGGGAGCAGCCGCTGCCACCCACGGGCGATGACCAGCACGTACAGCATGAACGCGGCGGTGAGCGGCACCATCCACGTCCACACGGTGCGGCCGAACAGGCGCACGTTGGTCGACCATTTGCGCTCGATCGTCGTGAGGAACGTGCCGTCGCCCGACACGGCGCCGGCCACGAACCGGCCAAGGTGGCCACGCGACGCGTCGGGACGCACCAGGTCGACGGCCGCCACCACGGCAAGCACCGCGACCGTGGCCGAGGCGAGAAGCGCGACCTGGCGCCACGAGATGCCCCGGCCAGACAGGGCCACCATCAGCAGGCCGAACACCGGCACCATCGTGAGCACCCCGCCGACGTCGGCGCCGAGCGTCGGCCACACGTCGGCCAGCAGCACGACGGCGAGCACGGCGCCCGCGGTGACGATCGCCTCGCGCCGGCGCGGCGCGTACGCCACGTGGACGGCGGCAAACACCACGGCGCACGCTGCGAGCACTGCGAACGCGGTGTTGCCGAAGCCCTCGTAGCGCGCCGCGGTGTGGGGCGAATAGCCGAGCACGCTGGCCATCTGCAGGTTGGCGCCCGTGGCAACGTCGGCCACGAGTACGAGGGCGGTGGTGCCGGCGATCGCGGACAGCGGCGCCAGGGGGTTGCGTCTCGCCCGTGACGCGACGAGTGCGATGGCGCCCGCGAGCACCCAGACGAGGAGTTGCCTGACGGCGCCGGCCCGCTCGATGCCGGGGATCGCCCGTTCCACGAAGGTGGCCAGGGGCCAAGCCGCGAACGTGAGCACGATCATCCGCAGCGCCGTCCCCGCCCGCCGCCCGCCGTGTTGCGACAGCACCACCGCGGCGAACACGTAGGCGAGGACCTGCACGACGATGAACGTCAACGCCATCGGGTAGTAGATCTCCTCGCGGCTACCGGCCAGGTCGTTCAGCCGCTGCGCGCTGGCCATGTCGAACGGCTCGGTGCGGTACCGGAGGGGGTTGCCGATCATGCCGGCCGGACGCTCGAGGCCCAGCGCGCCCAGGATGGTCGGCGCGACGTCAGTGAGCGTGATGAGCCCGTCGCGCTTGGTCGACGGCGAGTGCAGCGAGCCGGGGGTCACGCCCGCCCCATAGGCCACGGTGGGCGTGAGGTCCCAGTCGCTGCCCGGCGGCCGCACGCCGACCGCCAGCAGCAGGGTCTTCGAGTCGAGCTGGGGGACGAGGTCGGCGAGGTACGCGTCGAGCCGGTCGAGGGACCGGCGCCGGTCGCCCGCGGCGACCTCCGGCGAGGTGACCCTGGCGTTCCACGCCGCCCGGTTCATGTCGCCGAGGTCGACGACCACGAGGTCGGCTCGGCTGAGCGCGTCCACGGTGGCGGCCAGGTAGCCGTCGACGTCGGCCCGCAGCCCGTACGGCTCGGCGGGATCGGCGACCAGCAGGTCGTCGGCGTCGACCGTGCCGGTGCCCACCGAGCCCGCCTCGTCGACGACCGCCATGGCCGCCGGGCGGTAAGGGACCGGACTGCCGTCGGTCGCCACGCTGTCGGCGTTGTTGACGACGGCCGTGGTCAGGCCCGCGCCCGCGAGCGCGGCGCCCAGCGCTCCGGGCGTCGAGGACAGGTGCTCGCCCGCCGAGCGGACGACAACGGGGGTGGCGGGCACGACGATCTCGCCGGTGGGCGTCAGCCCCGACCGCCGGGCCAGGACGCCGGCCGCCGTGCCACCCTCGTAGGGCGCGCCGGCGGGCAGGGCCTCGGCGCTGGCGGTCCCCAGCCCTGCGTGGCCGTCGCGCACGCGGGTGCCGGCCCCGAGGGTGGCGTATGCCTCGCCGCTCGCCGGTCGGCCGGACAGCGTGCGCACGTTGGTCGCGCCGGCCGCCCCGGCGTGGACCAGACGGTCGAGCGTGGGCATCGCGCCGGTGCCGACGTCGTCGAGGCCTAGGTGCGGCACGCCCACCAGCACCACCCGCTCGACCTCCCCACGCGCCGGCACGCTGGCCGGCGCCCGCCCGGCGCCCGTCCACACCAGGCCCGCGCAAACGACGAGCGCCACCAGGACGACGCTCACCATGCGGGCGCGCGGCGATGTCACCCGGGGCCACAGCGCCTCGACCACGTCGGCTCCCTGGCGGCCGCGGTGCGCGAAGCCGCGCAGGCTGCGGCCGGTGTGGCGATGGTCCATCGGCACCTCGACCTCGACCAGGCGGGCCCCGGCTCGCACGGCGTCGATCGTCATGGCCACCTCGAGCCCGAAGCGGGTGGACGACCCGACGCTTCGCAGGTACGTGGCCCGCACGGCGCGCTGGCCGCACAGCGGCGCGCGCACCCGGGCGCCGCACGCCCGACGGATGCCCGCCCCTGCCAGCCGCTTGACCGCGCCCACGCCGCCGGTGCTCCTCGCCGTGGGCATGACGCCCACCACGAGGTCGGCCTCGTCGTCGAGCACGGGGTCCAGCAGGCAGTCGGCGGACGCGGCGCTGGCCCCCACGTCGGCGTCGATCAGCAGGAACACCTCGGCGTCGCGGCAGGCGTCGACCCCCGCGGCCACCGCCCCGCTCTTGCCCCGATTGACCGGCAGCCGCAGCACATCGACCCCGGCGGCGCGGGCCGCCGTCGCCGTGTCGTCGGACGACCCGTCGTCGACCACCAGCACCCGGTCGACCCTCCTGACCGAGCGCAGGGCACGCACGGTGGCTCCGACGGAGTCGGCCCTGTCCCTTGCCGGCACGATCGCGACGATCATCGGTCACCCCAAGTGAGTCGTCACCCCGCCGGCCGGCCGGGATGACACGGCCAGGACGATACCGGCGCGACCCGAACGGCGGAGGTCGGGCCGGAGCTGCCCAGCACACTCGCGTACAGAGCGGGCAAATCGGTCGCGCTCGCTAGGTGAGAGGTGCTGCAGGTCGCGGCCATCGCGGTCCGTGGTGGCGTGGTCCTCGGCATCCTGCAGCGGCGGAGACACGAGTGATGCGCCCAACGACCGGGCGGCCGTCACGGCGGCGACCTCGAGCCCCGCGCGGTTCGAGGGATACAGCTCGAGCACGTATGCGCAGGATCGGTACTGGCTGTGCAGACCCGGGGGCACCACGACGAGCCACTGCCTCGCGGCATCGCTCGATTCGACGATCCTTCGCGCCGACGGCACCAGTGAGGTTGCTCCCCACGAG
>JBKPHT010000003.1:0-11865 GCA_046730015.1 Actinomycetota bacterium | reverse complement strand
GCGGGGCCCTGATCGCGGCGCGCGAGCTCGTCACCGCCGGGCTCACCGGCCCGGGGCAGAGGCTGGCCGAGGCCGCGGTGGACGCCTTCCTCCACAGCCTCACCGGCGCGCTGAGCGTCGCCGGCGGGATCGCGATCGCGGGCGCCGTCGTCGCCGCGCTGTTCCTGCCGGCGCGGCCCGCCCACCACGAGCCGCCGCGCCCGGCGGCCTCGCCGAACGGGGAGGAGGACGAGGCGGCGACCGTCCCCGGCGGCGCCGCCCGCCGCGCCGGCGCGACCGCAGGCTAGTGCCGTGTCGGGCAACGTTAGTAGTTCCAGGGTGAGTCAGGATCGTCGCTGGCAAGGACGCAGGACGAAGGCGCACACTCGGTGCGGCGAGGACGAGGACGCAGCCAGCGGCGATCCTGGCCGGCCTGGGACGGCGCAAACGTTGCCTGACACGGCACTAGGTCACGGCCGGGGGAGCGGGCCGGGCGGCGGGCCGGCGAGGCGGGTCACCTCGTCGGCGAGCACGGTCGCCTCGGCCCACCGCCGGTGCCAGCCCGGGAAGTCGTCGACGGGGTAGGGGAGGCCGTAGATGGTCGAGCGGTAGACGTTGAAGCGCCGGGCGAGGTGTTCGAGCTGTTCGGGGGTCATGGCCGCGCAGTGTACACCGTGTACCGAACATGTGTTCGTGTCAGGTTGCCCCGGACTCGGCCACGACGCCGAACCGATCCATGTACCCGGCCAACCCTGCGCGCAGCGCCGCCTCGTCGAACCCCCAGTCCGCGGCCGAGTAGCGGTGGGTGCCGTGCTTCCCCCGGGGCTTGGCCGCCAGGTACTCGACCACCGCCTGCCGGTGGCCCGGGGTGAGCTCCCGGCCTATGGCCGCGTAGGCGCCGGCGATGGCCGCCACCGGGTCGGACATGAGATCGGAGAACCGGACGTCGCCGTAGACGCCGGGCAGCGTGCCGTCCCCGCGGCGGTCGGCCACGGCGGTGAGCGCGTCGGTGAACACCGCGCCGATCACCGCGGCGAGCCCGTCGAGGTCGACCCGGTCGGTCCGCAGCCACTGGACCATCGCCGTGGTGCTCACCGTCGACGGCATCGTCCTCGCCGGGTCGCGGTGGGTGAGCACGACGGAGGCGTCGGGGTAGGCGGCCAACAGATCGTCGAGCATCATCAGGTAGCCGGGCGTCTTCAGCAACCACCGCCGCGGCGGCCGGCCGTGCTGCACCGCCTGCAGCACCGCCCGGTGGAAGGCGAGGTCGGCGGTCAGGTCCGGCGCCCAGTCGCCTTGCCCGGTGAGGACCATCGACCAGTGGTTGCCGGCGAAGGACGGCGCGCAGATCGTGATGCACTCGACCGGCAGGTCGGACCCCAGCTCGTGGATGGCCGCGAACTCGGGCTGGACGTCGGCCCACAGCTCCTGCTCGGCCTCGGTCATCGCCCGCACCTCGCCCGCGCCGGTCCCCGGTGGCACGGCCGGGTGGAGCACGTCGGTGGCGATCGGGCTGCGGAGCCCCGGGTCGAGCGCCAGCAGCTCGAACAGGATCGTCGTGCCCGACCGGGCCGGTCCGGTGACGACGATCGGCGCCTCGATCACCTCCTCGGCGATGCCCGGCTCCCGGCGCCGCCGCTCGCCCAGCAGGAACCGGGCCCGCAGGCCCCGGAGCAGCTCCTCCCGGGTCATCAGCCGGCCCACGACGTGGAGGTCGGCGGCGTTCACGCCGCCCACGAGGGCCCGGAGCCGGCCCTCCCAGTCGCCGTCGCCCAAGTCGCCCGGGTCGTCGACCCCGGTCGACGCCCGGGCATCGTCGACCAGCGCACCGGCGTCGAGCGGCACCATCCGGTCCGCCCCGCCGGCCGCCGGGCCCATCGCGTTCAGCCGCCGGACCCAGTCGGGCCGCTCGTAGCGGTCCGCCATCGGTGTCAGTCCCATCGTCCCCCCTGGCCCGATACTGACACGAGCATCAGCCCGCCAGCGAGCCGACCGGCACCACCTCGGCGGTCGGGGTGGCGATCGGCCCCTCGGGCAGCATGAATCGCCAGAACACCAGCCCGAACGGCCGGCCCTCGGTCGACAGCCACTGGGGCACGCCCGGGTCACGGTGGGCGATCACCAGCGTCACGGCCCCGTCGGGCCCGCCGGGCGCCTGGGCCCGGTTGAGGCTGACGGGGCCGCGCAGGTAGTCGAAGGTCTGCATCTGGCGGGTCCACAGCGACACGTTGGCGCACCGGCAGGCAGGCCACGTCGCCCGGATCACCAGCGCCTCGTCGGGCCCGAGCAGGTAGGGCGCCATGCTGTAGGCGGCGTCGGCGGCGGCCAGCGCGTGGGCGCCGGGGGTGACCGGGGCCGGGAACACGTGGGGCTCCCGGGACACGAACGCCGGCGGGTCGCCCTCGCCCGGCCGGGCCAGCTCCAGCGTCCGGCTGCGGACGTAGGTGGCCATCCGGCGGATGGCCGCGGCCACCGACGCGTCGCTGGGCGCCGGCGGGACGGTCGGCACGGCGCCGGCCAGGAGGTCGATGGTGAGTCCGAGGTCGGCGACCGGCGGGGCGCCGGGGGAGCGGTCGTCCTCCCAGTAGTGGCGGACCGTGAGGCGCGAGGCGTCCGCCGCCAGGGGCAGCCAGCCGCGGTCGCGGGGCGGCCCGCCCACGGTGATCTCGAAGCTGCCGTCGGTGGCGACGTCGAACCCCGTGTCGTTGAGGACCCCGACCGTGCCCGACGGGAAGGCGCCGTCCGCGGCCCCGGCCTCGACCGTGAACGACACGTACACCGCCCCGCCCGTCCTGCCCCGGACCCGGTACGTGCCGGCGGGGTGGATCGGCGCGTCGTGGTAGCGGGCGTCCGCGTTGTCGCCCAGCGACTTGCGCCACGGCGTGACGATGGCCCGGAAGGTCGGATGGGCCGGGTCCTCCTCGAACTGGGTCTCGATGCCGGTGCCCAGGTGGTGAAGCACCGCCCGCAGGCCCTCGGCCACGTCGACCGGGTCGGTGAGCCCCCACTCGGCCCCCGCGTAGCGGTCGCCCACCTCGCCCAGCGTGGCCAGCAGGTCGGCAAAGGCCGCCTGGCTGTCGGACATGGTTCCCCCTGTCGGTCGTCACCCGGGACCACCCGTGTCTAGTCCGGCCGGGCGTGGTCCACCCGGAGGGCGACGGGGTGCGAACCTGTGCCCATGCCCGACGAGACCCGCGGTGACGAGCCCGAGCCCGGCGCCGATCCCGACGCCACCCAGCCGACCCCGGCCGCCGACCCCGACGCCACCCATCCGACCCCGACCGCCGACCCCGGGGCGCCGACCGGCTGGCCGGGCGACGAGCCCACGTCGGTGATCGGCGGCCAGACCTCGGTGTTCGACGGGCCGCCACCCCTGGCGCCGTCGCCTACCGGCTACGCCACCGACCAGGAGCGGGAGGGGGGCTGGCCCGAGGCCGGCGCCCGGCCGGACGGCGGCCGCCGGGCACTGATCGCCGTGCTGGTGGTGGCGATCCTGGCCCTGGTGGCGCTGGGCATCTGGCTCATCGCCTCCGGCGACGACGACGGTGGCGACCGGACGACCACCACGACGTCCACCTCGTCGACGACCTCGACCACCGCACCCACGACCGCCGCACCCACCACCGCCCCGCCGACCACCGCATCGCCGACCACCGCACCCACCACGGCGCCCACCACCGCCCCGCCCACCACCGCAGCGCCGACCACCGCACCCACCACGGCGCCGCCCACCACGGCGCCGACGACCACCGCGCCGACGGCGGCGAGCTCGCCGTGAGACGAGCCGGCGCGCTCGACCTGCCCGTCGCCGATCCGTGGTTCGTCCGCGAGCGGATGGACGACACCGTGACGCTGGTGTCGGAGCCCCACGTCCACGCGCTGCTGCGGTGCAACGTCTGGCACGTCCGGGGACGGGACCGCGACCTGGTGGTCGACACCGCCCTCGGGCTGGCGCCGCTCCGAGACGTCGTGGCGGCCGGCACCGCCACCGACCGGCCGCTGGTGGCGGTGGCGACCCACGCCCACGGCGACCACGTCGGCGGGCTGCATGAGTTCCGCGAGCGGTGGGTCCACCGGGCCGAGGCCGCGGCGGTGGCGGGCACCGCGGAGACGACCCTCGACGCGACCGCGTTCGGGGAGGCGGTCGTCGGGCCCTACCGGGCGGCCGGCTACGACATCCCCGAGCTGCTGGTCGACGCCGTGCCGCCGGGCAGGACCGCCGGTGCGGCCGTGACCGTGGCGCCCGCGCCGGCGACCCGGGTGCTGGACGACGGCGACGTCGTCGACCTCGGCGACCGGGCGTTCGAGGTGCTGCACCTGCCCGGCCACTCACCCGGCAGCATCGGCCTGTGGGACGCCGACTCCGGCGTCCTGTTCTCCGGCGACGCCGTCTACGACGGCCCGCTGCTCGACGAGCTCGACGGGTCGGACCCCGCCGCCTACGTCGCCACGATGGCCCGGCTCCGGGAGCTGCCGGTGACGGTCGTCCACGGGGGCCACGAGGCGAGCTTCGGGCGGGAGCGGCTGGTCGAGATCTGCGACGCCTACCTCGCCCGCCGCGGCTGACGCCGCGGGCTGCGGCCGACGACCCGGAGGCCTACGGTGGGCCCGTGGACGATGCGGCGACGGTCGGCGACCACTACCGGCGGAGCCGGGAGCGGCTGACCGCGCTGCTGTTCGGAACCGACCCGGCCGGCTGGGACCGGCCCGTCGCCGCGTGCCCCGGCTGGTCGGTGCACGACGTCCTGGCCCATCTGGTGGGCACGGTCGAGGACGCGATGGCCGGCCGGATCACCGGCCCGCCGACACCCGCCGACACCGCGGCGCAGGTGGCCGAGCGTCGGGACCTGGCCCCCGACGCGCTGCTGGACGCGTGGGCGTCCGCCGCGCCCGGCTTCGAGGAGCTGGTGACCAGGCTCGGCGTGTGGCCGGCCGCGATCGACGCGGTGTCCCACGAGCACGACGTCCGCCACGCGCTCGACCGGCCGGGTGCCCGTGACGACCCCTCGGTCGCCCACCTGGCCCGGCTGCTGGTCGCCGGCATCGACGCCCCGGCGGCCGTCACCGTCGACTTCGGGACCGACGCGGCGACCGGCGGCGACCCCGACGCCGAGCCGATCACGCTGACGGCCGACGCCTTCGACGTGCTGCGGCTGCGGCTGGGCCGCCGCACGCCGGCCCAGGTGGCGGCGCTCGACTGGTCCCGCGACCCGGCGCCGGTGCTCGACCACCTGTTCATCTTCGGCCCGGCCGAGCGCGACCTCGTGGAGTAGCCGGCCGCCAGATCAGCCGGGGGCGACGGTGGCCCGCAGCTCTTCGCGGTCCATCGACGACCGGCCGGGGATCTCCTGCTCGCTCGCCAGCTCGTGAAGCTGCTCGACGCTCAGGTGCTCCTTGTCGGCCATGGTGGCGGCGCCGAGCTCGGCCTTGCGGCGCTCGAGGCGACGGGCCTGGTCGACCAGGTCGTCGGCGTCCATCGCGTCGCGGACCGCCGGGAACAGCTCGCTCTCCTCCTCGGACGCGTGGTGCTCGACGTTCTCGATGATCACGGTCAACTTGGCCACCCAGGGCTCGTCGCCCGCCGTCAGGCCCTGCAGCTCGTCGATCAGCACGTCGACGACGTGGTGCTCCTCCATCCCCTCCGCGACCGTCTCCTCGATCTCGTCGTTCAGCCCGCGCACCTCGGGGTAGAAGATCTCCTCCTCGATGCGGGTGTGGACGTCGAGCTCGCTGACGATCCGGTCGGCCAGCCGGCTCATGGCGTCCACGTCGTCCGTCTCCTTGGCCTCGCGGAACCGGGTGAACAGGCCGCGGACGCGGTTGTGGTCGGCGGTGAGCAGGGTGATCGAGTCCATGCGGGCGCCCTCCGGGGGTGATCGGATCGGTTCGGACCGCTGGTACCCGGACCGGTCCGCCCGAAACGGGCGGTACGGTCGGAGCCATGTGTGGCCGGTTCGTGTCCGCCTCGCCCCCCGACGAGATCGCCAAGTACTTCGACGCCACCGCGCCCGAGGCGCTCCTGGAGCCGTCGTACAACGTCGCGCCGACCAACGACGTCTACGCGGTGATGAGCGACGGCGAGGTCCGCCGGGTGGACGCCTTCCACTGGGGCCTGGTGCCGGGCTGGGCCAAGGACCCCAAGGTCGGCTCCCGGATGATCAACGCCCGGGCCGAGAGCCTCGCCACCAAGAACGCCTACAAGCCGGCGCTCAAGCGGCGCCGCTGCCTCATCCCCGCCGACGGTTTCTACGAGTGGAGGAAGGTGCCCGGCTCCAAGCGGAAGCAGCCCTACTTCATCAGCCGCCCCGACGGCGAGCGGTTCGCGTTCGCCGGCCTGTGGGAGGTGTGGCGGGGGCCCAAGGACGCCGAGGGCAACCAGACCGGCGAGCCGCTGCGGTCGTGCACGATCATCACCACCACGCCCAACGAGACGATGGCCGAGATCCACGACCGGATGCCGGTCATCCTGCCGCCGTCGGCGTGGGACGAGTGGCTCGACCCGGCCAACGACGACATCGAGACGCTGGGCCGCCTGCTCGTGCCGGCGCCGGCCGGCGTCACCCGGTTGCAGCCGGTGACGACCCAGGTCAACAGCGTCCGCAACAAGGGCCCCGAGCTGATCAGGCCGGCGGCGCCGGACGAGCTCGTGTCCTGATCACAGGCGCAGCACGCGGCCGCCCGCGGCGCAACCGCCCACCAGCCCGGCGGTCGCCGCCGACGCCGTCGAGCCGGCCCCGGTCCACCAGCAGCGGCGGGGCGACGAGGCCACCATGGGACGGGACGGTGAGCGGCACGTTGGGGCAGGGCCGGGGAGCGCCGGGCGCCGTCGGCTCGGGCCGGGGTCAGCCGGCGGCGCCGGCCACCACCTCGGCGTGGCCCTGGTCGCGGAGCGCGGCCCGCAGCCGCTCGGCGGCGTGGTCGAGGGCGGCGGGGGAGGGGTCGTGGTCAGCCTTGGCGAAGGACAGGTCGGACTCGGCGTCGATGGGGATGACGTGCAGGTGGCAGTGGGGCACCTCGAGCCCGGCGACGATGAGGCCGATGCGGGTCGGGGCGAAGGCGGTCATCTGGGCCCGCCCGACCTGCCGGGCCACCTCGGTCAGGTGGGCGGCCAGGTCGGCGTCGAGGTCGACCCAGTGGTCGACCTCCTCGATCGGGACCACGAGCACGTGGCCGGGCCGGATCGGGGCGATGGTGAGGAACGCGGCGGCGCGGTCGTCCCGCCACACGAAGCGGCCGGGGATCTCGCCCTCGATGATCTTGGTGAACAGGGTCGCCATCGCCCCGGAACAGTAGACGCCGGGCCCCGGGGCCTAGCCTGCAACGCCAGATGGACGATCCGAGCCCGCCCGAGGCGCGGGTGCTGACCCTCCCGAACGTGATCACGCTGGTCCGGCTGGCCTGCCTCCCGGTGTTCCTGTGGCTGCTGTTCGGGGCCGAGGACCGGGCGGCGGCGGCCTGGCTGCTGGCCGCGCTCGGCGCCACCGACTGGGTCGACGGCTACCTGGCCCGCCACATGCACCAGGTGTCGGAGCTGGGCAAGGTCCTCGACCCGGTGGCCGACCGGCTGCTGTTCGTCGTCGGTGCCGGTGGCATCCTGATCGACGGCTCGGTGCCGACCTGGTTCGCGGTGATCGTGCTGGTCCGGGAGACGCTGGTGGGCGGCGCCACGCTGCTGCTGGCCGCGCTCGGCGCCCGGCGGATCGACGTCACCTGGTTCGGCAAGGCCGGAACGTTCGGCCTGATGATGGCGTTCCCGCTGTTCCTCGCCAGCCACTCCGACCTGTCGTGGGCCGACACGGCCGGGGTGCTCGCCTGGCTCACCGGCATCCCGGGCCTCGTGCTCAGCCTGTACGCCGCCGTGCTGTACGTCCCGCTGGCCCGGCGGGCGCTGGCCGAGGGCCGCGCCGAGCGCGGCGCGGCGCCGTCCACGACCTGAGCGGCGACCCGTTGCGAGCCTGACCTGGCACGGGGCGTGGTGTCGCCGGCGCGGTGCGGGACGCCGAGTGCCGCGCGGGTACGGTCGGGGCATGAAGGCCGTCATCATGGCCGGCGGCGAGGGGACCCGCCTGCGCCCGCTCACCTCCAACGCCCCCAAGCCGATGATGCCCATCGCCAACGCCCCGATGATGGAGCACATCGTCACGCTGCTGCACCGCCACGGCTACGACGACATCGTGGTCACCGTGGCCTTCATGGCCAACCACATCCGCAACCACTTCGGCGACGGGTCGGAGATGGGCGTGCGGATGGTCTACGCCACCGAGGAGACGCCGCTCGGCACCGCCGGCTCGGTGCTCAACGCCCGGGACGAGCTGGACGAGCGGTTCCTCGTCATCTCCGGCGACGTGGTCACCGACATCGACCTCGGCGCCATCGCCCGGTTCCACGACGAGCGGGGGGCGCTGGCGACCATCGGCCTCACGCCGGTCGAGAACCCGCTGGAGTTCGGCATCGTCATCACCCGCGAGGACGGCTCGATCGAGCGGTTCCTCGAGAAGCCGACCTGGGGCCAGGTGTTCAGCGACACGATCAACACCGGCATCTTCGTGCTGGAGCCCGAGATCTTCGACTACATCGAGGCGGGCCGCTC
Organism: Actinomycetota bacterium; assembly: GCA_046730015.1. GTDB lineage: Bacteria > Actinomycetota > Acidimicrobiia > Acidimicrobiales > VFJN01 > ZC4RG19. Next base: position 3,296 of record JBKPHT010000003.1, on the reverse strand, counting down.
GGTCGACTTCAGCTCCGAGGTGTTCCCCCGGCTGCTGGACGACGAGCGCCCCCTGTACGGCGCGGTGGTCCCGGGCTACTGGGAGGACGTCGGCACGCTGGAGGCCTACGTCCGGGCCCACAAGGACGTGCTCGATGGCCGGGTCGAGCTGGAGATCCCCGGCTTCGAGATCAGCGACGGCGTCTACGTGGGTGAGGGTGTCGACATCCACCCCGACGCCCGCATCGAGGGGCCGGTCATCATCGGCGACTACTCGCGGGTCGAGGGCGACGCCCGCCTGCGCGAATACACGGTGCTCGGCACCAACGTCCGGATCCGCGCCGGTGCCGACCTGCAGCGGGCGGTCATCCACGACAACACCTACATCGGGTCGGGGGTCCGCCTGCGGGGCACGACTGTGGGCCGGGCCTGCGACCTCCGCAACGGCGTCCGGGCCGAGGAGGGCGTCGTCCTCGGCGACGAGTGCTTCATCGGCGAGCAGGCCGTGCTCGGCTCGGGGGTCAAGGTCTACCCGTTCAAGACCGTCGAGGGCGGCGCGGTCATCAACAGCTCGATCGTGTGGGAGTCGCGGGGGTCCCGCAGCCTGTTCGGCCGGATCGGCGTGTCGGGCCTCGCCAACGTCGACGTGACGCCCGAGCTCGCGGCCCGGGTGGCGATGGCGTTCGCCACGACCCTGAAGAAGGACGCCACGGTCATCACCTCCCGGGACTCCAGCCGGTCGGCCCGGATGCTGAAGCGGGCGATGATGTCCGGCATCAACGCCGCGGGGGTCAACGTTCGCGACCTCGAGGTGGCCTCGGTGCCGGTCACAAGGTTCGCCGTGGCCCGCCCGGAGGCCGACGCCGGCATCACGATCCGGCTGGAGGAGGACGACCCGCAGTCGGTGGTGATCCGGTTCTTCGACGGCAAGGGCGCCGACATCACCGAGACCGCCCAGCGGAAGATCGAGCGCCTGTTCCTGCGGGAGGACTTCCGCCGGGTGTTCCCCGGCGAGATCGGCGACATCGGCTTCCCGCCCCGCCACCTGGAGCAGTACAGCGCGGCGCTGGAGTCGGTGGTCGACGTGGCCGGCATCGCCCGGGCCGGCTTCAAGGTGGTGGTCGACTACTCCTACGGCGCCACATCGTTCGTGATGCCCAACATCCTGTCGAAGCTGGGCGCCGACGTGCTGGCGGTGAACCCGTTCGCCTCGACCCGCGGGGTCATGTCGTGGGACCGCGACGAGCACGCGGCCAGCGTGGCCGGCCTCGTGCGCGCCTCGGCGGCGTCGGTCGGCGCGGTCGTCGACCCCGACGGCGAACACCTCACGCTGGTCGACGACACCGGCCACGTCCTCACCGACGACGAGTCGCTGCTCGCCTACGTGTCGCTGGTGGCCAGCCAGATCGGCGACCGGGCCATCGCGCTGCCCCTGTCGGTCACGAGCCACGCCGAGCGGCTGGCTCGGGACAAGGGCGTGGAGGTGGTGCGGACCAAGCTGTCGCCGGCCGCGCTGATGGAGGCCGCGTCCGAGCCCGGCATCGGCTTCGCCGCCACCAACGACGGTGGGTTCATCCTGCCCTCGTTCCTGCCGGCGTTCGACGGCGCGGCCGCCATGGTGAAGATGCTCGAGCTCCTGGCCCTCGAGGGCGTCCCGCTGTCCAAGGTCGTGGCCGACCTGCCCCGGGTCCATATCGCCCACGAGTCGGTGGTCACTCCCTGGGACCAGAAGGGCACGGTCATGCGGTCGCTCGTCGAGCTGAGCAAGGACCGGGAGGTCGACCTGGTCGACGGGGTGAAGGTCCACCACGACGAGGGCTGGGCGCTGGCGCTGCCGGACCCGGAGGAGCCGGTCACCCATGTGTGGGCCGAGAGCGACTCCGACGCCTCCGCCCGGCGCCTGGCCCAGGAGTACGCCCGCCGCATCCGCCAGCTCCTCCGCTGACGGCCGGCCGGCACCCGGCGGACCCCGCGTCAAGCCTCGACCGCTGGTCGAGGCTTCCGACCTGGTCAGAGGCCTGTCGCGGCTCCTGGAAACCCCGGCGCCGCCAGGGTTTTCGACCGCTCCCCGTGGCCAAGTCTCAACCCGCCGTCGAGGTTTGACACGGTTCGCTAGCCTGCCCCGTCATGGACGTCCCCCAGGAGCTCCGCTACTCGACCGACCACGAGTGGGCGAGGGCCGAGGACGGGAGGCTGCGTGTCGGCATCACCGATTACGCACAGGACGCGCTGGGCGACGTCGTCTTCGTCGAGCTGCCGGAGGTGGGCGCCAAGGTCGACAAGGGCGCGAGCTGCAGCGAGGTGGAGTCAACCAAGTCGGTGTCGGAGATCTACGCGCCGGTCAGCGGCGTGATCGTCGAGGTCAACGCGGAGCTCGCCGACAGCCCCCAGCGGCTCAACGAGGACCCCTACGGCGAGGGGTGGCTGTTCGTGATCGAGCCGAGCGACGAGGCGCAGCTCGGCGAGCTGCTCGACGCCGAGGGCTACCGTGCATTGATCGAGGAGTGAGGCCCGTGGCGGACGACGTCTTCTGCAACCAGTGCGGCCACGGCAACCCCGCCGGCGCCAACTTCTGCTCGTCCTGCGGCGCGGCGCTGGCGGCCCACCGGGAGGAACCGACGACCGTCACGTTCTTCCCCGACGCGGGCGAGGCGTACGACGAGATGTCGGTCGATTACGAGGAGGTGCCGGCCGGCATCGGCGTCCTGGTGGTCAAGCGCGGCCCCAACGTCGGCTCGCGCTTCTCGCTGGAGAAGGAGCTCGTGCAGGCAGGCCGCCATCCGGAGAGCGACATCTTCCTCGACGACGTGACCGTGTCCCGCCGCCACGCCGAGATCGTGCGCGAGGTCGATGGGTACCACGTCCGCGACGCGGGGTCGCTCAACGGCACGTACCTGAACCGGGAACGGGTCGAGTCCGCCCCCCTTGCCGACGGTGACGAGCTGCAGATCGGCACGTTCAAGCTGGTCTTCCTGACCGGGAGGGGAGATGCCACGTGACCCGAGCACCGACTGACCGCTCGCATCTGTCGATCGGGGAGGTCCTGTCGCTCCTGCAGGAGGAGTTCCCCGACGTCACGATCTCGAAGATCCGGTTCCTGGAGAGCCAGGGGCTGCTCGACCCCGAGCGGACACCGTCCGGCTACCGGAAGTTCTACGAGGCCGACATCGACCGGCTGCGTTGGATCCTGCGCCAGCAGAAGGACCACTACCTGCCGCTCAAGGTCATCAAGGACCGGCTCGACGCCGGCCCGCGCCGGTCGGCCGCGGCCGGGCCCGAGCCGGTGCCGGCCGCCCGCAACGGCACGGCCCCGGCGC
>JBKPHT010000002.1:0-1286 GCA_046730015.1 Actinomycetota bacterium | reverse complement strand
GCCGGCCGCTCGGCGGCGTGGCGGGCCTGGAACTCGGCCAGCCGCCGCAGCTGGCGCCGCTTTTCCTCCTCGGTGGACCGGGCCAGCGCCACCGGGACCGGGGCCGGCGCCTGGTCGCCCCGGTCGGGCGCCAGGAAGGTGTTGACCCCCACCAGGGGCAGGGTGCCGTCGTGCTTGCCCTGCTCATACAGCATCGACTCGTCCTGGATCCGGCCCCGCTGGTAGCCGGTCTCCATCGCCCCCAGGACCCCGCCCCGGGTGGCCAGCCGGTCGAACTCGGCCAGCACCGCCTCTTCCACCAGGTCGGTCAGCCGCTCGATCACGAAGCTGCCCTGGTTGGGGTTGTGGTTGCCGGCGAGACCCCACTCGCGGTTGATGATCTGCTGGATGGCCACGGCCCGGCGCACCGACTCGGCGGACGGGGTGGTCACGGCCTCGTCATAGGCGTTGGTGTGCAGGCTGTTGCAGTTGTCGTAGAGGGCGATGAGGGCCTGGAGGGTGGTACGGATGTCGTTGAAGTCCATCTCCTGGGCGTGCAATGACCGGCCCGAGGTCTGCACGTGGTACTTCAGCTTCTGGGAACGCTCCGAGGCGCGGTAGCGGTCCCGCATCGCCACCGCCCAGATGCGGCGGGCCACCCGGCCCAGCACCGCGTACTCGGGGTCCATGCCGTTGGAAAAGAAGAACGACAGGTTGGGGGCGAAGTCATCGATCGCCATCCCCCGGGCCAGGTAGGCCTCCACATAGGTGAAGGCGTTGGCCAGGGTGAACGCCAGCTGGCTGAGCGGGTTCGCGCCCGCCTCGGCGATGTGGTAGCCCGAGATCGACACCGAATAGAAGTTGCGGACGCCCTGGTCGACGAACCACTCCTGGACGTCGGCCATCGTCCGCAGCGCGAACTCGGTGGAAAAGATGCAGGTGTTCTGGCCCTGGTCCTCCTTGAGGATGTCGGCCTGCACCGTGCCCCGGACATTCGCCAGCACCCAGGCCCGGATCTCCGCCGCCTCCTCCTCGCCCGGCGGGCGGCCGTGGTCGGCCGCGAACGCGTCGAGCCGCTGGTCGATCGCGGTGTTCAAGAACATGGCCAAGACGGTGGGGGCCGGCCCGTTGATGGTCATCGACACCGAGGTCGACCGGTCGCACAGGTCGAACCCGGCATACAGCACCTTCATGTCATCGAGCGTCGCGATCGACACACCCGAGTTGCCGACCTTGCCGTAGATGTCGGGCCGCTGGTCCGGATCGAACCCATAGAGGGTCACCGAGTCGAACGCGGTCGACAGCCG
>JBKPHT010000001.1:0-13941 GCA_046730015.1 Actinomycetota bacterium | reverse complement strand
GGCCGAAGCCTCGCAGTGGTGGTGATTCCAGTGGTCGGCCGAGGACCGGCGCCTCTGGCGCCCGCCCGCAGGCCGGGGGCGGGGCCGGGCGCCGCCGCGGGCCCCCGCGGGGGGGCCCCCCACCCACACACAGAGGGGGGCGCCCCCCCCCTGGGTTGGGGTGGGGGTCCCCCCCCGGGGGGCCCGCGGGCCCGGCCCGGGCGGCCCCCGGCCTGCGGGCGGGCGCCAGAGGCGCCGGTCCTCGGCCGACCACTGGAATCACCACCACTGCGAGGCTTCGGCCTGCCATCGGCTAACTATGACGCGGTGGTACGCGGCGCGAGATACGACAGATTCGCCGATTGGTATCCCGGCTGGGTTGGTGACGGGAACGGGCTCATCGCCGACGGCGTCGGCGAACTCCTGCCCGCGTCGATCCAGGGAGCCAGGGTGCTGGACGTCGCATGCGGACACGGCCGGGCATCACGCGCGCTCGCCCGCCTCGGCGCAGACGTCCTCGGCGTCGACATCTCCGCCGAACTCATCGCGCGAGCACGCTCGATCGAGGGCGAGCACCCGCTCGGAGTCACCTATCGCGTGGCCGACATCGCCAGACCCGACCAGTGGTGGGACGGTGTCACGTTCGATGGCGCTGCCTGCGAAATGGCAATGATGGACATCGACGACCTCGCCGGCACAGTCAACGCGGTCGCCACGACCGTGCGACCCGGCGGGTGGTTCGCGATCTCGATGGTTCATCCGTGCTTCCCCGGCAACGAGGCCGGACTCTCCAGCTGGCCGCCCGAACGGTCCTACTTTCACGAGGGCTGGTGGACGTCGCCTCACCACAATCCCGATGGTGCGCGCATTCGGGTCGGGTCATCGCATCGGACCTTGTCGACCTACCTCAACACGCTCATCGCAGCCGGGTTCGCACTTGAACGAGCTACCGAGCCCCCGGCACCGGAGCCAACCATCCTTCTGCTCCGCTGCCGCCGTACGTAGTCCGCTGGTCGAGCAGCCCTGCTTCCGAGGAGTACCCTCCGTGTCGGTGGAAGTACGGCGGCGGGAGGACGGCGGCGGGGATGAGTACACGGCGGGAGGACCACGACGACGCGTCGCGTGAGCGCCTGACGGGCGAAGAGGACGGCTCCGCCTTCGTGTCCTACGCGCGATCTGATTGGTCACGAGTCGAACCGATCGTTTCGGCTTTGCGGGACACAGGCGTGACCGTATGGATCGACACGACCTCGATCGAGCCGACGTCGGAGTGGCGTGTGGAGATCGTCCGGGCGATCGAGGCGAGCGATGCCACGATCGCCTTCCTGAGCGACGCCTTCGTCGCGTCGAGAGAATGCCTCTGGGAACTCGGAGAGACCCACAACAACGGCAAGAAGCTCATTCCGGTGTCGATCGACGACGTCGACCATGGTGCGCTTCCCGGTTGGGTCTCGTCGATCCAGTGGATACCGGCGAGCTCGGCACGACCGCTCGAGGAAGTCGTAGACGACCTGCGTCGCACGATCGACCTGGATCTGGCCTGGAGCTCCGAGCATGCCCGCCTCCTGGTGCGAGCCCGAGATTGGGAGGATCGGGAACGACCCCGGTCTCGCCTGCTCCGGGGAGGCGACATTGCCACGGCCGAAGCAGCGGTTCTCCAGGACCGCCCGCCGTCGCAGCCCCAACCGACTGCGCTACAGCGGGAGTACGTCGCCGCGAGCCGCCGCAACCGCGGTCGGCTGGTCCGGACCGTCGCGTCGGTGGCAGTCGTCGTGTCGCTGGTGACGAGTGCGCTGGCGATCGTCGCCGTGAGGCAGCGGGGGACGGCTCTGGAGGCCCTGGCTGATTCGGACTTCCGCCGGCTGAGCACGCAGTCCGAGGCGGCGACGACCCAGAGCGACGGGCTACGGCTGGCGCTCGCGGCCCTCGAGCGCGCCGATGCAGCGGGGCGTTCCGACACCGAGGCCGTGGTCCCGCTCGCCCGGGCGCTGGCCCGGTCCGACGTCCCGTTGATGCACTTCAGCGGCCTGGCGGAACCCGACTCGGCCAGCGGTGGTCGGCAGGGAACGGATGTGTCGGCGGACGGCTCCACGCTCGCCCACGTCTTGTCCGACGGATCGGTTCGGGTCGTCGACCTGTGGACGCTGTCGGAGCGCGCCGTCATCGAGCCGTTCACCAGCGCATACGGGGGAGGTGGATCCGGCTATGAGGTGGGGTTGGATCGATCCGGAGAACGACTCGTGCGCATCAGCGTGCGTGACTACCCGGAGGACGGCGAACGGTTTCGAGCGGGCCTCGAGATCTACGACCTCAGCGGTGCTGAGCCCGAACGGACCGTCTCCGAGACCGTGGAATTGTCGTCCTACCCCGCGGGAGTGGCGTTCGGGCCGCAGGATGGCGTGGTGGCGGTCGCCGAAGACGAGGGCACCATCTCGGTGATCGACCTCGACGACCTTGCCAATGTCGTCCATCTCGGAACTCCCGAGGAGAGGACCGATGCATCCCTACTCCGGGTCTTTTTCTCGCTCGACGGGTCACGGGTCTGCACCATCGGTGAGAGGGTGCAGCTGTATCAGGTGGATCGGCCCAGCCAGCTGCTCGATGTGGCGAACGACCGGTTCGGTTTCCTCTGCATACCTGAACCGTGTGGGGCGAGCCCGTCCAACGCGATGGCCGCGACCGCCGAGCTCGACATCGAGTGCGTCGGACCGGATGGATCGTCCCAGGGCAGAGCTCGTGGAGGAGGAAGCTCCCTGCCGGCGCCAACGTTGGTTGCTCTCCGCGGACTCGACCAGGACGACTGGGACGAGGGAAGCCGGCACCGATGGTCTGTCGCGACGACGCAGGGTGAGGGGGTCGACCCGCCGTACTGGTTCGTGACGCCGCCCGACGACGTCGTTCGTCCGCTTGGCATCAGCTACGCGGTTCCCATGCCGACCGGCCCGGGGGTGGTGAGCGTCGATGCCGACGGCGACATCGACGTGTGGGTGATCGGTGCGGGCGTGCTTCCCGACGAGGACGAGCTGGTCGCGACGGACGGAATATCGCGCGTCCTGGCTGGCCAATCGCTGTCGTCGGACCACCCCCTGTTGGCTCTGGGGCCCCGAGACGCAGAGGACGAGGCCGTGGTCGTCGATGCGTCGTCCGGCGAACCGGCCGAGCCCGAACGATCCATCAACCACAGCGCCGACGGGTACGAGCAGAACGAATGGCTCTTGCCCGGCGGCGAACTGGTTGCCCTCGATTGGGACGGGCGCGTGACCGTGTACCCCGCGGAGGATGCTCGACCTTCCCACTATGACCTCGACCTCTCCTCGAGCGACGAGTTCAGCGCTCCGGCGGTGACCGTCGAAGGCAATCTGTTGGTGCACTCGTCGGCTGACTCGATCGATGTCGTGGATGCTCGCTCCGGCGAGCGCCTGTCGTCGACAGCGGCGGACGACGACGCGTACTGCGCCGTGGGTGCGTCCCAAGGGGGGACGAGGGTGGCGGCGGTGACCTGCGGGGATGGTGGTTCGGCGGAGCTGCAGATCTGGGACGATCCGCGGGAGGCGCAACCGACCCGTCGACTGCCCTTGGCGTTCCCCAATCCGACAACGGTCTCCCTGTCCGACGATGGTCGGACGGTTGCGGTCGCCTTCGTCGTCGGGCAAGTGGCGGTGCTGCGCGACGGTCGATGGGTCGAACCGCCTCAGCTGACCACCGCCAGTGCAGACCACAACGACTTTCAACGCGGTTGGGCCGACGTCGACCCACTCGGGCGGTGGATGGTCACCCGCCGGGACGGCAAGGGCATCGAGCTGTGGCATCTCGCCGGTCGCACTGTCGAGCGGGTCGGGCACCTGTCGCACGAGTGGCGGACCGACCCTCCGCTCAGCGGCAGCTTCGACGCCGAGTCGGTGTCCCTGCTGTGGAATGCGGGTGCGGGAAGTCCGACAGCGATGGCCGTTCGGTGGCCCCTGACCGGGCTCGCGCTGCGGCGCCACGCCTGCGCGCAAATCGGTGGGATCGTCGAGGCGAGCGAGTCCGGGGACATCCCCCGAGACGTCTGCCCCCGTGTCCGGGGCCAGGGAACCCGGCCCGATCCCGTGCCGATCCCCACCTCCGTGCCCAGTCGTGACCCCGTTAGCTCGGAGCGAGCTGCGTCCTGGAGCATCGAGACCACCCGGATCCCGCTGGCTGACGGGGCATGGCCGAGCGCGGTTGGCGTGGCCAGTGATGGGGCGGTCTGGGTCGCCGAGTCGTCGCTCGACACGCTCGTTCGCATCGACGGATCCGGCGCGACGGCGAGCTATCCCATCGGGGACACCAACACCAGCGTCCACAGTCTCCTGCCGGCCGCCGACGGCGCGATGTGGTTCGCCGGCTTCCAGACCTTCGGGCGCGTCAGCCGGGACGGCACGGTTGGTCTGCTTCCGGGGTTCGACGATCCCGGCGCCATGGCTCCGGCCGGCGATGCGGTCTACGCGTTCGTGGAGTCCGTCGAGCCGTCGCTCCTTCGAGCTGCGGAAGACGGCGTCGACCTCACTCCGCTCAGCTCGGAGCTCGGGGGCGCCAGTGTTCCGGCGATGGCGTTAGCCGCAGACGGCAATCTCTGGCTCGCCATCGCCGCAAGCGTCGACGGGTCCACCGGGCCGGCGCTGGCACGGCTTCCGATCGACGGCGGGTCTGAGGTCGAGCGGATCGACCTCGACGACGTCACGGCGCTCCATTCGCTGGTCATCGGACCGGACAACGGGCAATGGTTCGCCGGCACGAGAGACGACGGATCCGGCGTCGTCGGTCATCGGCTGCCCAGTGGAAAGATCGAGCTCCCGGACACTCCGGATGAGGTCGTCGCCTGGCGCTTGCTCGCTGCGCCTGATGCCGTCTGGTTCGTCAGCGACACCTCCCTGGGCCGAATTGCGACGGCGGACAACACAGTCGCCGTGTGGCCGATCCCAAATGCCGAACGACTCGCCGGCATCGCCCTGGCGCCCGACGGGACGTTCTGGTTGACGGACAGCGAAGCCGATGTCGTGCATCACGTGACCCTCGTCGAGCGCTAGGTGGGACTATTAGGGCCGCCCGCGCAGTTGGCGCGGCGCGAGTCAGCCCTCGACGAGCCGTGCGAGTCGTTTCGGCGCCTGGAGGATGTAGCTGTCCCGGACGAGCTCGGAGACCTCGTCCCAGTCGACGGGCCGCGCCGCTAGGTCGAGGTAGTAAGTAACCCAGCCGTGCCGCGCGACGTACTTCGGTAGCCCGAACCGGAGGGGGTCAGCGGCGACCAGCTCCTCGTTCTCGCCCGGAGCCGCTCGAACGCCAAGGCCGATTCGCCCGTCGCCATGCTCGTCGACAACGAACCAGGCGAAGTTCTTCTTGCCGACACGGAAGCCTCGATGCGGCCGGTGCCGATCATCCGCAGATGCTTCGGGAAAGGCCAGACAGATCTCGGTAGCGCGAGCGAGCAGTTCGGTCTCCACGGCGACATTCTTGACCCTTCGGTGCGAGCATCGCATCGGCCGCACCCTGATGCCCAGGTCGCTTGAGAATGGCGGCGCCCGCGTCGGCGGCGCCTGACCCCAACGCCGGGACGCGGGTATCGCTTAGACCTGTGCGCCCCAATGCTCCACAGCTCGGCCGTCGACTGCACGGACTATGTCGACCGTCTCGCGGTCCACGTCTTCGCCGTTGTGGCGGCGAGCCAGTTACTCACCTGGCCGGGACGAGCGAAGGGGGTGTCGGAGATGCGGCCAGCGTGGCCAATCGTCGGGCGGTGGGCCAACGGACGTTGGTGGCCCACCCGGCCTTCTCGAAGAGGCGGATGATCCCAGCCGATGAGTCGATCTGGCCCCGCCCGACCCCGTGTCGAGCGCAGGCCGGGTAGGCGTGGTGCAGGTTGTGCCACGACTCGCCGAAGGAGAGGAGGGCGAGCAACCGCACGTTGCGGCTTTGGTCGTCGGTGGCGAAGGGGCGGGCACCGACCATGTGGCAGATGGAGTTCACGCTCCAGGTCACGTGGTGGAGCAACGCCATCCTGATGATCCCGGCCCACACGAAGGCGGTCAGGCCACCGATCAGAGAGCCTGACCAGAGCCAGCCGGCGCCGAACGGCAACGCCAGCGAGGCGACGGCCCAGAGCGGGAAGAGCGTGCTGACCGCGGTCAGGTCCCGGTCACGCAGCACGTCGGCGGCGTAGCGCTCGGGCGCCGTGGTGTCGGTGCCGAACATCCAGCCCATGTGGGCGTGCAAGAACCCGCGGACCGGCCCGAGGGCCCCGCGGGGTGAAGTGTGGGGCGAGTGCGGGTCGCCAGAGCGGTCGCTGTGGACGTGGTGGCGCCGGTGGTTGGCCACCCAGCTGACGACCGAGCCCTCGATCGCCATCGACCCGGCGATCGCGAGCGCGATCTTCAGCGGCCGCTTCGGTGTGAACCCGCGATGGGTGAAGAGCCGATGGAAACCGACGGTCACACCGTGTCCCGTCACTGCGTAGAGGATCGCGGCGAGAACGACATCGCGGAGATGGATGGCATGGCCCCACAGGAGGGGGACGGAGACGGCGATGGCGGCGATTGGCGCCACGATGAGCAGCGCCGTGATGACGCGGCCCACAGCAGCGGCGCTGGCGCGCGGTGATGATGGATGGGGATCGGGCATAGGGGGTCGACTTCCGACATGCTCGGACGCGGTGGAGTCGAGCTCCCGAGAACCCGTCCGCGCAACCAAGCGGTGAATGTTGAGGGCAACCGGTCAGGGCCTGGAGACCAGGCCCTGACCGCGCCCCGACGTGAGGACTGCTCGCTCCGCAGTCGGGTTGTTTCGTTGAGAACTCAGTCCTCATCCGTGTAGGGCTCGCGGGTCCCGAGCTTGGCCAGGCCACGGCTCAGGATGTAGGCAGCCGCAACCCAGGAGGCGTACCGCCAGCCATCGGAGGCGTCGAGGTCTGCATCGCCGACGTACACGGCGACCAGGATCGCAACGATCGCGGCGATCGTCAGCAGAAACTCCGTTGTCTTGATGCCCGCCTTGGTTTCCGTGAACGTTCTGCGCTCCACATGCCGATCGGTTCGTCGGCCCGCTACGCCGCTGTCGAGGTCCATCTGATGAGTTGCCATTGAGATTTTTCTTTCGCTAGTGGTTGTTCCGAAACCGCTGCCCGGTTTTGAGGAGACCAAACATATGTTTGAAAGGTAAACCGTCATGCACCTAGCGGTTCACCCCATGCCAAAAGTCACTCGCCCGCGTCGGGGCGATCGTGCTTACCTGCTGGACCGGTGGGTAGCGGAGCGCCATGTTCAAGGGATCGCGCGCAGTCGCCAGAGACGTCCTTGCCCAAAAGCGTTGGAAACTACGCGCAGTCCTCGCCAGCTTCGACGACGAAATTCTCCTCTGCGAATGCGCCAATGGCGGTGTGACCTGTGACGGCGCTTCCGCAAGCGGTTAGCGCCCCAACTCGGGCTCAGACCAGAAGTCGGAGGACGATGTTGAGCACGACCGTGAGGACCACGGACACGACGAGGGACAGCAACAGCATGGACAGGCAGCCGCGGCCGCCGCCGGCTACCCGTGGGCCATGGCCGCCACCGAAGACGATCACCCGGATCGTCGCGCGGACTTCTTGGCCTGCACGGTCTTGTCGAGCTTCAGGCTCTCGCCGCGAGCCTCGACAGCTGCCTTCTCGGCCTTGAGGGCGTCGGCTTCGGCCCGGAGACGTTCGGTGTCAGCGCGGGCGGCACGCTTGCCGACGGCCTGCTTGCGCTTGGCCGCGGTCGTCCGGGTGGCGGTGCGCTTGGCGGCGGCCTCCTTGTCGGCCCGCTGGTGGGCCTCCTGCTCGGCCTCGTCGATGCGCCGCTCGCGCTCGGCGTCCGCAGCGTCGACCGCGTCGCGCTCGGCGTCGAGCTCCTTGCGGCGGGCCCGCGTGCGGGCCTCCGCCTCGGCCTCGACCTCCGTGGCCTGGGCCCGGGCGGTCATTGCGTCCTCCCGCTTGGCCACCTCGGATCGCTGCAGGCGGGCGGCGGCCCGAAGGGTGTCGTCATGGGTGGCCCACCCGACGATGTCCTTCACCCCGGCCTCGACCTTGTCGAAGACGGCCACGGGTGGCCATGTCGAGGTGTCGTGGTCCCGGCGGAACACCCGCTCGGCCACCGTCAATGGCAGGCGGGCACCTCGGAGACCGAGCTCGACCGCGTCTCGGGGAAGTTGGCTGATCTGCATCGTCATCCTTGGTCTTCGATCGTCTCGCGGGCGCCGGCCAGCCTGTCTGCCGCTCGTTCGGCCTCGGCTGCCTGGCGTTCGATCTCGTCGGCGCGGGCGTGGGCGGCGGCGTCGTCGGCCGCGATGGCGGCCTCGCGGCGCTCGAGGGTGGCCTCCTCGGCGGCCTCCTGCCGGTCGAGCACCGCGCGACGTTGCTGGGCCACGGCGTCGGCCCGAGCTTGCTCCGCTTGCTGCCGGCGCTCGATGTCGTCGAGGCGCTCAGCCTCGGCGAGCTCGGTCTCCGCGTAGGCCTGCTCGACGGCGTTCGCCTCGATCCCCGCCCTGGCGCGGGCCTCGTCGGCGGCCTGTTCGGCCTCGGCCTCGAGGCGGGCCGCCTCGTCGGCCTGGTCCGCGCGGGACTGCTGGAGTTCGCCTTCCTCGGCGAGGTCCCGGCGACCGGCGAGGTTGCCTGCCGCCGCCTTCACCTTGCCGGCCACCTTGTCGACCAGACCGCGGGCCGTCGGGTTCTTGTCTGCCATGTGCGCTCCTGGGAGAGAGGGATCGCCGCCACCTACCCGCGGCCGGCCGACGCAAACACAGGCGGCTATGACCTTGGGCACCCTCTCCGGGTGGTCCGGGGGAGGCCGCTCCTGCTCGACCTCGCCCTCTCCAGCTCAGCGAGGATTCGCGGAGGTCCTCAGCGTGAGGGCCACTCGATGAGGACGCAGCTGGCATCATCTTGGAGCTCGCCGCCGTGGTGGTCGACCACATCGTGCACGAGGCGGCGCATGGTTTCGGCAGGTTCCAGGCCTGACGCTGCTGCTCGCTCGAAGAAGTCGGCGAGGCGATCGAAGCCGAACGCCTCTCCCTGTGACGAGCGGGCTTCGACGATGCCGTCGGTGAACAGCAACAGCGCGTCGCCGGGCTCCAATTGTTCGGTCGCGATCTCCGGGTCGGTGTGGGGTACGCCGAGCGGCGGCCGCGGTGAGCAGCCCAGCGTGCGCACCACGCGTCCGCCGCGCAGCAGCAGCGGTCTCGGGTGGCCGGCGTTGAGCCAGCGCAGCGCACCGGTCGAGACGTCGAGTTTGATCAGGGCCGCGGTGACGAACGCCTTGTCGTGGAACTGCAATCGGAGGGCTTCATCGATCGCGGTGGCGGTCTCGGCGAGATCGAACTCGTTGCGCCGTGCGTTCCGGTAGGCGCCCACGGCCAGCGTCGTCATGACCGCCGAGGCGAGGTCGTGGCCGACGCCGTCGAACACGGCAGCCGAGAGGATGTCGTGGTTCAGCGCGTAGTCGAACGAGTCCCCGGCGACGTCGTAGGCGGGTTCGAGGACGCCCGCGACGTCGACCCTCGGAGTCCGGAAGGTCAAGGGCGGCAGGAGCTGCCGTTGCAACTCGGCGGCCAGCCCGAGCGGCCGGCGGCGCCGTATCTGCTCGAACAGGTCGCTGTAGCGGCTCTTGGCAACGACCAGGTCGGCGGCCAGCGACGCCAGGTGACGTGCTGAGGTCTCGACACGGTCGTCGTAGGAAGCGAATCGCAGCCTCAGCGCGCCGAGGCGGTCGGCGCCGTCGCGTACCGGGAACCACATGTCGCCACCGCCATCGGTTCCGGTGGGCGCACTGCTCTGGTAGGCACGTCCGGCAAGAGTGCTGTCGATGTCGAGCGGCTCCTCGTCATCGCCCCGGCCATGGGACACGGGCACAAGCTCCCGTTGGGCGACACTGGCCAGGTAGAGCCGGGCATCAAGCGCGCCAAGACGGGCCGCGGTCGTGGCCAACAGCTGCGGTACGTCCTCGGGAGGCAACTCGTGGCCGGCATCGAGCACCGAGCCGAGCGCCTGTTCGCCCTCGGCGAGCCGCTGGTGGTCTCCATCCTCGTCGCCCACAGGCACGACGATTGCCTACCGCGGCGAGCGGAGCATGTCGACCTCGGCGGTTGCGGGCCTACGGTCGGTCCCAGCAGTAATGCACCCGACCGCAAATTTGGGTTCTCACACCGGTCATTGTGCGTGTAGCAGCGCCGTGCGAGAGCCGTGCAAGACCCGCTGGCTGACACTGTCACCATGACCAGATCACCCACGCTCAGGGGCACGCCGCCGTCCGCGGTGGGAGGCTCGGGCCATGAGTGGACCGGTCACCGCCCAGGACGCCGCCCCCGACCCCGCCGCGGGGCGGCCGCACGCTCCCGAGGTCGAGGTGCTGCCCAGCCGGGAGACGACCGTGGGCGGGGTGCCGGTCCGGCGGGCGTTGCCGAAGCGGCAGCGGCGGACGGTGGGGGCGTGGTGCTTCGCCGACCACTTCGGGCCCGTGGCGGCCGGCCGCGGCGAGCAGGACATGCAGATCGGGCCGCACCCGCACGCGGGCCTGCACACGGTCACCTGGCTCGTCGAGGGCGAACTGGTGCACCGGGACAGCCTCGGCAGCGAGCAACCCATCCGCCCCGGCCAGCTCAACCTGATGACGGCGGGACACGGCGTCGCCCACGCCGAGGAGTCGCCGCCCGCCCTCGCCGGCCGCCAGCACGGCATCCAGCTCTGGGTCGCCCAGCCTGAGGCCACCCGGCATGGGCCGGCCGCGTTCGAGCACCACGCCGACCTCCCCCGGCTCGACCTCGGCGGCGCCGTCGCCACCGTGCTGGTGGGCGGGCTGGACGGCGTCGTCGGCGCCGACTCCCCGGCGCGGCGCGACAGCCCGTTGCTCGGCGTCGACCTCGACGCCGGAGGCCGGGGCGGGACCGTGGCGCTCTCGCTCCGGCCAGGCCACGAGCACGCCCTGGTGGTGCTCGACGGCAGCGTGGGGGTCGGCGGCATCGTGGCGGCCGGCGGCGCGGCCGGGGCGGGGGACGGCGGCGACCGGATCGGGCCGGGCGTGCTCGCCTACCTCGGCGAAGGCCGGGCCGAGCTGGAGGTCGACCTGGCGCCCGGCGCCCGGGTGATCCTGCTCGGCGGTGCGCCGTTCGGCGAGCAGATCGTCATGGCCTGGAACTTCGTGGGCCGCAGCCGGGAGGAGCTCGACCGGGCGGCCGCCGACTGGAACGCCGGCGACGAAAGGTTCGGCAGAGTCGACTCCCGCCTGCCCCGGATCCCGGCGCCCTGACGGCGGCCCCGGCGGGACCTCACGCCCCGGCGAGCGTCTCCCGGAGGTCGCGCTTGAGCACCTTGCCCGCCGGGTTGCGGGGGAGGGGGTCGGTCCAGATCTCGACCCGGCTCGGCACCTTGAACCCTGCCAGCCGCTCCCGGACGTGCTGCTGCACCTCCTCGACCGTCAGGGGGACGCCTGACCGGGGCACCACGACGGCCGCCACCTCTTCGCCCAGCCGCTCGTGCGGCACGCCGAACACGGCGGCCTCGTGCACCGCGGGGTGCTCGTAGATAGCCCCCTCGACCTCGGCGCAGTAGACGTTCTCGCCGGCCCGGATGACGATGTCCTTGGCCCGGTCCTCGACGTAGACGAAGCCCTCGTCGTCGAGTCGGCCGATGTCGCCGGTGCGGAGCCAGCCGTCGACGATCGTCTCGGCGGTGGCGTCGGGCCGGTTCCAGTAGCCCCGGATGAGGTTGGGGCCCTTGAACCAGATCTCGCCCCGCTCGCCGACGGGCACGGGCCGGCCCATCTCGTCCCGGATCTCGATCGACAGGATCGGGGTGGCCCTACCGGTGCTGGTCGGGTGGCTGAGGTAGTCGGCGCCGCCGTTCTGGGGGCCGTAGGCGTTGGTCTCGGTCATGCCGTAGCCGATGTTGGGGCTGGCCTTGGCGAAGCTGGTCGACACCCGCCGCACCAGCTCGGGCGGGGCGGGGGCGCCGCCGCCGCCGACGGCGACCAGGCTGGAGGTGTCGAACTCGCCGAACCGGGGCGACTGCAGCAGGTCCCAGCTCTGGGTGGGCACGCCGACGAAGTTGGTGACCCGCTCCCGCTCGATCAGCTCGAGGGCCCGCTCGGGGTCCCACTTGTACATGATGACCAGCTTCAGCCCGGTGGCGAAACAGGACAGCATCACCGGCACCGCTCCCGTGACGTGGAACAGCGGCACGATCAGGACGAACGACGGACGGCTGGCAGGCGCGGCGGCGTCGGCGCCCGCCTCCGGGTCCCGGCGGAGGCGGTCGACGGCGGCCCGGCAGGCGTAGCCGAGCAGCGCCTGGACCACGGCCCGGTGGGTCGAGACCGCCCCCTTGGGCCGGCCGGTGGTCCCCGAGGTGTAGAGGATCGTGGCGTCGTCGTCGGGGTCGATGTCGACGGCGGGCAGCGGCGAGCCGAGGGGCAGCGCCTCCTCCCAGCGGTCGACGCCGGGCGCCGCCGTGTCGCCGAGCCGGACACCCAGCACCCGGACCCCGAGCTTGGTCGCGCGTCCGGCGGTCCGCTCGACCCGCTCACGGTCGGCGATCAGCACCGAGGCGCCGCAGTCCTCGAGGGCCCAGCCGAGCTCGTCGTCGGTCCACCAGGCGTTGAGCGACACCGAGATCGCCCCGACCGACGTGACGGCGGCGAACGCGACGACCCACTCGGGGTAGTTCCGCATGCCGATCGCGACCCGGTCGCCGGGCGCCACGCCGTAGCCCTCGACGAGCAGGGCGCCGAGCGCGTCGACCCGGGCCATGACGTCGGCGAAGCTCCACCGCTCGTCCTCGTAGACGAGGAACGTCTCGTCGCCGTACCCCCGGGCCACCGCGAGGAGGTCGCGCAAGCTGCCCGGCGCGTGGCGGAACACGGTGGTCGGCACGCCCCGGACGTCGACGACCTCGGTCTCGAACCGCTCGCCGGGCGCGGTGACGACGGCGATCGGCTCGTCGTAGGTCATCGGCATCGGAGATCCTCGCTTCGTCGGACGGGCCGGCCGGCCGACGATAGCAACGCCCTCGTGGATCGCCTGAACCCGGGTCAGGGCTCGGGTCGGGCCTCGCCGGGGATGTCGAGGTCGGCGAGGACGTCGCTGTCCACGGGGTCGGCGTCGGGCCCGAAGCCGAGGACGAGGGTGCCGTCGAGGCCGCAGCCCCGGCAGGTGGCGCCGACCACCACGAGCATGTCGGCGGGGTCGGACGCCCCCTCGAGCCGGCTGATCCGCTGGACCAGCAGGTCGCCGGGGTGGGACACCGATCGGCAGTGGCCGCACGCGACGCCGCCGCCGGTCGCGGTCAGCGAGGCGGTGAACCCGGCCTCGGCGAAGTCGTCGAGCACCGGGAGCAGGCCTGTGTCCTGCGGGACGGCGGTCATCCCGGTGCCGCCTGGATGGGGCCGGGGACAGGCGCCGGTCCGGGCGGGACCGGGGGCTCGGGCAGCGGAGGGGGCGTCGGCGCCGGGGCCGGTCCGGGGGACGGTCGCTCGGGCGGTGGGATCGGCGGGGGGATCGGGGTGGCCCGCGGAGCGATCCGGGGCGCCGAGCGGAGCGTGATGACCATCACGGCCCCGCTACCCGACGTTTGTCGAGGCAAACCGGGGAAACGGCGGATCAGCGGTGGCCGGACGGCCCGCCGACCGGCTCGGGCGGCGCAGCCGCTGCAGGCTCGTCGGCGGCGGCACCGGGGTCGCCGGCCGGCTCGTCCACCGGCGCGGCCCCGCGGCGACGGCGGGCCCGGGCGGCCATCACCTGGAGCCCGGTGAGGGCCCCGCCGACGTAGACGGCGCCCTGGGCGACGCATGCCGCGCACATGCGGCTCACGGTAGCCCCGGCTCACCGGGCCAGCACGACGATCGCCAGCAGGTCGGCCGCCACGACCGACCCAGCCAGCAGCACCCCCCCCCGCCGCCGCGGCGGAGCGGGAGCCGGCTGCGCCCGGAGCGCGCGCACGCGGAC